>NZ_JBHXFE010000197.1:432-1575 GCF_042722475.1 Streptomyces sp. NPDC127092 | reverse complement strand
CTGGGCCAGCTTGAAGGCGATGTTCGCGGCCGGAACCGAGGCGTAGATCGCGGTCTGCAGCAGGATCTCCTGGATCTCCTCCCGGCTCAGCCCGTTGCGCAGGGCGGCGCGCAGGTGCATGGCGCACTCGTCCCAGTAGCCGCCCGAGACCATCGCCGTGATGGTCACCGCCGAGCGCATCCGCCGGTCCAGGCCGGGCCGCGTCCAGATGGTGCCCCAGGCGTACCGGGAGATGAGGTTCTGGAAGTCCTCCGTGGTCTCGTCCTTCTTCGCCTCCGCGCGGTCCACGTGGGCGTCCCCGAGCACCTCTCGGCGCACGGCCATCCCGGCGTCGAGGATCTCCTGCGCCGTGCGGTCCATCTGGTGCCCGATCGGGGCCTGACCGCCGCTCACCGTGCACCCGCCAGGAACGCGCGCAGGGCCTCGGCCGTGGCCTCCGGCTGCTCGAGGGGAGCCTGGTGTGCCGCATCGTCGAACGCCACCACCGTGGCGCCGAGGACCGCCGCGGCGATCTCATCGCCGGCCGCCGGCGGCGTGACCGTGTCGTGGGCGCCGTGCACGGTGAGCACGGGGACCGTGATCGTGGCGAGGCGTGCGCGCACGTCGAAGTCGCCGAGCGCCTCGCACAGCCGGGCGTAGGAGTGCCGGTCGGCCTCCTGAAGCGTGTGCAGCAGGGCCGTGGCGCGCTCCGGATGGCGCTCGATGAACCCCGGGGCGAACCAGCGCTCGGCCGAACCGGCCACCATGGTCGGCGTGCCGGCCCGCTCGACCAGCTCGGCGCGCTCCCGCCAGGCCTGCGGCTCGCCGATCTTGGCGGCCGAGCAGATGACGGCCACCCCGGCGATCTCGTCGGCGTGGTCGAGGGCCAGCTGCAGTGCCACGCAGCCGTTGAGCGAGACACCGGCGAAGAACACCGGCACCTCCGCCGGGATCGAGCCCTAGTCCCGCAGGCGGTCCACGGCGGCGACGACGGCGTCCGCCAGCTCCGCGATCGTGTACGGCTCGGCATGGGGCGCGGAGGCGCCGTGGCCGGGCAGGTCGTAGCCGACGACGAAGGTGTCCTCGCCCATGCGGTCTGCGGCGAGCGACCACAGCGCGTGCGCGCCGGTGCCGAGGCCGGCGCCGACCACGAGGACACGGAAG
>NZ_JBHXFE010000197.1:0-420 GCF_042722475.1 Streptomyces sp. NPDC127092 | reverse complement strand
CTGCTGATCGATCCTGGCAGGGCGGTCCGCCCGACGCAGGGGGTGACGTCCTGCGGCTCAGTCGGCCGTGAGGTCGGCGTGGGCGGCCACAATGCGGTCCACCAGCGCGGCGGCCTCGCCGGTGTAGCCGGCCGGGTCGCACAGCTCCGCGAGGCGGTCGTCGCCGACGGACGCGGGCACGGCGGCGCGCAGCAGCGCACCGAACTCACCGCGGCCGGCCAGGGCGTCGTCGACGACGGTGTGGATCGCGTCCCGGCCCGCGCCAGGCCGCCCCGCGGCCGCGTCGATCACGGGCGCGAGCTCGGCCATGAGCCGCTCGGAGACCAGAGCCGGCCCCGTGCGGCCGAGGTTCTGCCGCATCCGATCCTCGTCCACACGTAGGCCCGCGGTGAGCTCATGGGTGAGCGCGGCGGCCCCGCC
>NZ_JBHXFE010000196.1:921-1575 GCF_042722475.1 Streptomyces sp. NPDC127092 | reverse complement strand
GTCCTACGAGGCCCTCCTCGACGGGCAGGAGCCGCTCGAGACAGCGGACCTGCCGAACGTGAGTGAGCGCTCCGCCTCCGGCGCCTGCTACACCACGGGCACCACCGGCCGTCCCAAGGGCGTCTTCTACTCGCACCGGGCCACCTGGCTGCACGCGCACGCCGTGGTGTCCACCCTGGGCATGACCATGGCGGACACCGCCCTGCTGCTGACCCCCATGTTCCACGCGCAGTGCTGGGGCCTGCCGTTCGCCGCCGTCGCCGTGGGCGCGCGCCTGGTGCTGCCGGGCCGGTTCAACCTCACGGACACCCCGTGGCTGACCTCCACCCTCGTGGACCACGGCGTCACCGTGGCCCCGGCAGCCCCCGCGATCCTCATGCCGATGCTCCACCACCTCCGCACCCTCGAGACGCCCCCACGGATGGACGGCGTGCGCCTGCTGTGCGGCGCGACCGAGCCCCCCGTGGCCATGATGCGCGGCTTCGACGAGCTCACCGGCGCGGAGGTCATCCACGCCTACGGCGCCACGGAGACCTCGCCCATCGTCTCCCTCAACCGCATGAAGCCGAGCCTCATGGACACCCTCTCCGAGGACGAGCGGTGGAACCTCAAGCGGTTCCAGGGCCTCGTCGTCGTCGGGGTGGACGTGAAGAT
>NZ_JBHXFE010000196.1:0-911 GCF_042722475.1 Streptomyces sp. NPDC127092 | reverse complement strand
CCCCCTGGGCGAGCTGCTGCCGCCCGGCGAGGAGAACGTGGGCGAGATCCGCCTGCGCGGGCCCTGGGTGACCACCTCCTACGCGGACAACGCCGAGGCCACCCAGGCCGGCTTCGACGACGAGGGCTACTGGCGCTCCGGGGACCTGGGCTACCTCTCCCCGGAGGGCTACCTCAAGGTCACCGACCGCCTGAAGGACGTGGTCAAGTCCGGTGGCGAGTGGATCTCCTCGATCGACCTGGAGAACCACATCATGACCGTCCCCGGGGTCCGCGACGCCGCCGTGATCGGTGTCCCCCACCCCCAGTGGGAGGAGCGCCCCCTGGCCCTCGTGGTGCGGGACGAGGACTCCGACGTCGACCAGGACGCCGTCCTCGCCGCACTCGCCGAGCGCTTCGCCACCTGGCAGCTGCCCGACAAGGTCCGCTTCGTGACGGAGATCGATCGGACCGGCGTCGGGAAGGTCAACAAGCGCAAGCTGCGCGCCGACTACGCCGACGCCCTCACCTCCGGCCGCTGACCGGCCCGCCCCCTCCCCAGACCCACCCCGACCCCAGGAGACCCCGTGACCCAGGACGCCTTCCTCTACGACGCCCTCCGCACACCGCGCGGTGCCGGCAAGCCCTCCGGCTCCCTCCACGAGGTCAAGCCGATCGACCTCGTCGTCGGCCTGACCCACGCCCTGCGCGACCGCCATGAGGGGCTCGACCCCGCCGACATCGAGGACATGATCCTCGGCTGCGTCAGCCCGGTGGGCGACCAGGGCGCGGTCCTGCCCCGGGTGGCCGCCCTCAAGGCGGGCCTGCCGCAGACCGTGGCCGGCGTGCAGCTGAACCGGTTCTGCGCCTCCGGGCTCGAGGCCGTGAACCAGGCCGCCGCCCGCATCCGCTCCGGCTGGGAGTCCCTGCTCG
>NZ_JBHXFE010000195.1:0-1576 GCF_042722475.1 Streptomyces sp. NPDC127092 | reverse complement strand
CTCCGGCACCACCCTGCTCAACCCGCTGCGGGTCTACCTTCCCGGCGTGCTGCTCAGCACCGTGCTGCTGGCCGCCGGCTCGCTGCTCCTCGTCCGATCCTGGCTCGAGCTGGGGCGCGCGCTGCGGGGCCGCTGGGAGGAGCACGGCCGCCTGGTGGCCCGGGCCGCCTGGTGGTGGTCCGCCCCGCTGATGCTCGCGCTGCCGATCTTCTCCCGCGATGTGTTCTCCTACCTCCAGCAGGGCCGGCTCCTCGCGTCGGGTCTCGACCCGTATTCCCAGGGCGTGTCCGCCCTGCCCGGCTGGTTCATGCAGGGAGCGGACTCCATCTGGGCCGAGTCCCCGTCCCCCTACGGGCCGCTGTTCCTGCTGTTCGCCGAGACGACGTGGCGGGCCACGGGCGGCAACATCGAGCTCTCCGTCACGGCGTTCCGGCTCCTGGCGCTCGCGGGCCTGGCGCTGTGCCTGTGGGCGGTGCCGCGGCTGGCCGCCGTCGCGGGCCGATGCGGGGTGTGGGCCACGTGGGTGGCCGTGGCGAACCCACTGTTCCTGCTCTACATGATCGCCGGCGCCCACAACGACGCGCTGATGTCGGGGCTGATGCTCGCGGGCATCCTGCTCATGGTCCGCCCGCCCCGCCGCCGCGTGCATGCGCTGTGGGGGATCGTGCTGATCGCCCTGTCCGTTGCGATCAAGCCCCTGACAGCTTTGGTGCTGCCCTTCGTGGCCCTGCTCCTGCCCACCGGCTGGGCCCGGTTCCGCGCGGCCGATCCGCGCCTGCGCCGGCGGGACCGGCTCGGCCCGTGGTTCACGACGGCGGTGATCTCCCTGGCCGTCCTCACGATCCTCGGCGCCGGCTCCGGCCTCTGGTTCGGCTGGGTCCCGGCCATGCTCACGAGCGGGGACGCGGCGTTCCCGTATGCCCCCGTGGGCCTGCTCGGCCTGCTGCTCGGCGCGGTCGTCGAAGCCGTGACGCCCCTGGGGGCGCGCGACGTGGCCGCGGCCTTCTACACCGCGATGACGGTGTCGGCCCTCGGCTTCACGGCCTGGCTGGCCCTGCGCCGCCGGCCCCTGGACCCGGTGTTCAGCGCGGCGGCCGTGCTCGTGGTGGCCGTCGCCACCGCCCCGATCGTCCAGCCGTGGTACCTGCTCTGGGTCCTGCCGCTGCTGGCGTGCGCCCTCCGCCCGCTGCCGTGGGGCGCCGACCATCCCCGCTGGCTCGGGTGGGTCACCGCGCTCGCGGTCCTGTTGCTCACCGGCGTCGGCGTGGTGGACCAGCTCTCCGTGGCGCAGTGGCTGCCGGTCCTGGCCGTCCGCGTGTTCACCCTGGTCCTGATGCTCGCGGGGATCGGATGGATCATCCACCGCGATCCCGTCACCGCGCCCCTGTTCCCCGGGCGGCGGCGTCCTCCCCTGGAGGTGGTCGAGCCGCGGGCCGCGGCGGCGTCGCCGACGCCTCCGGAGGCGGGCGTGCCGCCGGACGCGCCGCCCGACGGGCCGCCGTCGACCGCCGCGCACCCCGCCTCCTCGTCCACCCGCATCCCCCAGGAGAGACCGTGACCTCCCACCCCCGCAGTC
>NZ_JBHXFE010000194.1:835-1577 GCF_042722475.1 Streptomyces sp. NPDC127092 | reverse complement strand
TGCATCGCGAACCGCACCGACTACGACCTCGGGCGGCACACCGAGCACTCGGGCACCAAGATGCAGTACTTCGACCAGGCCAACAACGAGCACTACACCCCGTACGTGATCGAGCCGTCCTTCGGCCTGACCCGCGCCATGATGGCGTTCCTCGTGGACGCCTACGCCGAGGACGAGGCCCCGAACGCCAAGGGCGGCGTGGACGTGCGCACCGTGCTCAAGCTGGACCCGCGCCTGGCCCCGGTCAAGGCCGCCGTGCTCCCGCTGTCGAAGAAGCCCGAGCTGCAGCCGGCCACCCAGTCCCTGGCCGCCGAGCTGCGCACCCTCTGGAACATCGAGACGGACGACTCCGGCGCGATCGGCCGTCGCTACCGCCGCCAGGACGAGATCGGCACCCCGTTCTGCATCACCGTCGACTTCGACACCCTCGAGGACCACGCTGTGACCGTCCGTGAGCGTGACTCCATGGCTCAGGAGCGGGTCGCGCTCGACCAGGTCGAGGGCTACCTGGCGCAGCGCCTCATCGGTTCCTGATCCACCGTCACCTGCGCGCGCCGCAGGTGACGGTCAGATAGTTCGTCAGGATTCGCCGGTTCTCCTCGGACACCGGGATGCGCGAGTATTCCGGTGCCGAGGAGCCGACGGCGATCCACAGCGGAAAGACGAAGGGTTTCTTCGCTTCCGCGAGGGCGTGGGGATCGCAGCGCGCCGCATCGATCGTGATGTCGACGCTCAGCCGGTC
>NZ_JBHXFE010000194.1:0-825 GCF_042722475.1 Streptomyces sp. NPDC127092 | reverse complement strand
CAGGAGCGCGTGGCCCTGTCTCAGGTGAAGTCCTACCTGCTGGAGCGCCTGGTCAAGTGAGCGGGGACGTGACGGGAGCGGCCGGGGCCGCGGGGCACGACGACGACGGCGTGCTGTTAGACTCCGCCGCGGTCGCCGGCGGGGAGGTCGTGCTGCGTCCCTGGCGGCCCGGGGACGACCTGGCCCTGCTCGAGGTGTGGGGCGACCCGGCCAACGCGCAGCAGCACCAGGACCGGGCGATGCTCGCCGAGGACGCGGAACGGCCCTGGCGCCGCGCGCTCGTGGCCGAGGACGCCGGCGTGCCGGTGGCGGCCGGCGTCGTCTACGCCTCGTCCGTGCACCCGCGGCGGCTGTGGCTGTACGTCGAGACCGCGGCCGCCGAGCGGCGCCGGGGCATCGGCCGGGCGCTCGTGGCGGCCCTGCGCGGGCTCGCCGCGGAGGCGCACGCCGCCGGCGCCATCCCGACGACCGCGCTGAAGGCCCGATTCGCCAAGGACGCCCTGGTGCCCGGCGTGGCCGGCGCCGACCCGCAGACCGAGGCCGACAGTGCGACGGGCCGCCCGCCCGTGGACACGGACGCCGTGCGGTCCCAGACCGCCGCACTGGCCGCCGGCACCGAGGCGTTCCTCGTGGCCCAGGGCTTCACCCCCGTGCAGCGCTCCCGCCGCGTCGCGATCGCCCCGGGGGCCATCGGCCTGCCGGATGTGCGCGGGGAGGAGCACCCGGACGGCGTGGTTCTCGAGGAGGCCTCGACCGGCTCCGTCGAGCTCACGCAGGCGGTCGCCGCGTTCTATGACGCCGTGCACGCGTGGGACCCGTCGACCC
>NZ_JBHXFE010000193.1:0-1597 GCF_042722475.1 Streptomyces sp. NPDC127092 | reverse complement strand
GCCGGGAGGCGGACGGCACCCGCCGTGCTGTGCTCGTGGACCTGTCCCACCCCGGTGTGGCCGAGACCGACTCGGCCTGGCCCGCGCTCGGCCTCGCCCCGATCCGCACGGTGGGCCTGGCCTTCGACGCCGTCCCCGGCAACGCCGTCGGCGGCGCCGAGTGGTACCTGCGCCGGCCCGGCTTCGCGTGGGGCGGCATCGGCGTGGCGGCGGTGTGGTTCGGCGGCGCCGTCGGCATCGCCCGCACCCTGCGGAACGCCACCGCCGCCCGCGCGGCCGCCGAGGCCGAGGGCCGCGGACCGGGCCCGGACCAGATCGGCCAGGCGGCGCTCGGCCGCGTCGACCGGCTGCTCCACGCGATGGCCGCCCTGCTCGCCCGTGCCGCCGACGACGTGGACGCCGGCCGCCTGGACCACGGCCGCGGCATGGTCGAGGCCGACCGGATCCGCGGCACCGTGGCGCAGCTGTGCACCGAGGTGATGGACGTCGTCGGGCAGGCCACCGGCCCCGGCCCGCTCACCGGCAGCGCCGCGCACGCCCGCGCCGTCGCCGACCTGCAGGTCTACCTGCGCCAGCACCACGGACACCGCGACGACGCCCGGCTGGGCGCCGCGCTCCTGACCGGCGAGACCGACGGCGGCTGGACGTGGTGAGCTTCTCCCACACCGACGACGGCACGTCCGAGGCGGCCTGGGCCGAGGGCGGCGTCGGCGAGCTGCCGGAGCTGCGCCTGCCCGTCTGGGACGCGCAGACGCTGCTGCTCGTGGCCGTGGCGCACCCGGACGACGAGACCCTCGCCGCCACCGGCCTGATCCGCTCCGCCCTGCGCGGCGGGGCACGCGTGCACGTGCTGGTCGCCACCGCCGGCGAGGCCTCCCACCCGCACTCGCCCACGCACACGCCCGCGGACCTGGTCCGGCTGCGCCGGGACGAGATGGAGCACGCCCTCGACGCCCTCGCCGCCGGCCTGCCCGCCTCCGCAGGCCCCGGCTCCCCGGCGCGGGACCGGCTGACCTGGGCGTCCCTGGCCCTGCCCGACTCCGGCGTGGCCGAGCACGAGGACGCCGTGCGCGACGCCGTCGCCGCGGCCCTCGACGCCCACCCCGGCCCCGCCGTGCTCGCCTCCCACGACCCGGGCGACGGCCACGCGGACCACGAGGCCGTAGGCCGGGCCGTCGGCGCGGTCGTGGGAGAGTGCGACCTGCCCGGCGACGAGGCGATCCTCGGCCCCGCCGTGCTCGCCCACCACGAGCGCCCGTTCGAGGCCCACCGCGTCTCCGGCCCCGACGACGCCGACGCCCACCGGGCCGCCGCCGTCTTCGACCGGCTCTACCGGGCCCAGGAGGACCCGTGGCGCTACCTCAGCTCGTCGTACGAGGCCCGCAAGCGGGCGCTCACCCTCGCCGCCCTGCCCCGGCCCCGCTACGGGACCGTGGTGGAGGCGGGCGCGTCCATCGGCGTGCTCACCGCGGACGTGGCCGCGCGCGCGGACCGCGTGGTCGGCCTCGAGGCGTCCTCCACCGCCGTCGAGCGCGCCGCCGCCCGGCTGGCCGGCACGCCGCACGCCGAGGTGCGCCGAGCCGTGCTGCCCGCGGAC
>NZ_JBHXFE010000192.1:1292-1597 GCF_042722475.1 Streptomyces sp. NPDC127092 | reverse complement strand
GGCCGGCGGGCGCCTGCGCGATCGGCTCCGCACACGGCTGAGCCTGCGCCGGGCGGTAGCGGATCTGTCTCACAGTTACGAGCCGCGCCGGATCACCGACCGCAACTCGATCACCGACCCAATGTCCGCCGCGCGCAAGCGCCGCAGGATCGAAGAACGTGCGCAGGCCAAGGCAGAGGAGGCGGAGCGTCGCCGCATCGCCCGTGAACGCGATCCCTCGATCGGTGAGCCGGGGTGGCGTCGCGCTCGGAAGCTGTCCCCGCGCGGTTTCGACGGGCACGGCGGGGGAGCGATGCATGTCGTCG
>NZ_JBHXFE010000192.1:492-1282 GCF_042722475.1 Streptomyces sp. NPDC127092 | reverse complement strand
GTTCCGGGCCACCACCTTCCAAGCGTGTGGCATCAACCCGTGGGTGGTCGGCGACAACTACCCGAAGCGGGGGCTGCCCCTCGGCGAGGACCTGTACGGTCGCACGTTCTGCTACGACCCGGTCACCGCTACCTATGTGACGAACCTGCAGAACACGCCGTCGGTGTTCGTCCTCGGTCTGCCCTCCCTCGGAAAATCGAGCCTGGCCCGCAAGCTGGTGACCGGGTCGATGTCCCGCGGCCACATCCCGTTCGTGTTCGCGGACACCAAGCCCGACTTCGCCAAGGCTATCGAGGTGTGCGGCGGCAAGGTCATCAAACTCGGCCACGGTGAGGGCTATCTGAACCCTCTCGCCCTGGGTGCACTCGGTTCGATCATTCCGCTTCTCGACGCGTTCCCCGCCGTGCAGAGAAAGGTCGCCAAACAGGTTCAGCAGCGCCGCCGCCGGCTCATGCGGGCACTGTGCGAAATCGAGCGCGGCGACAAGCTGACCACAGTCGAGAAGAACGTCCTCGATACCGCGCTGCGGGTGTTGGCCAAGGATGAACGGTTCGGCCCCGATGCCCCACCGCTGATCTCGGACCTGGTCGAACTGATCGACTCCCACCACCCCGAGCTGATGCGCCGGTGCCGCACCACCACTGCGGACGCGTACAACGCCCGCGTCGACGAACTGGTGCAGACGCTGACCGCACTGCTCGACGGCGACCTCGGCGAGGTGTTCTCCCAGCAGACCAGTCAGCCGATCGACTTGCGGGAGATGCCTCGCGGGATCTGTGTCGACATCTCC
>NZ_JBHXFE010000192.1:0-482 GCF_042722475.1 Streptomyces sp. NPDC127092 | reverse complement strand
TTCGGCGCCATCGAAGCCGCCCACATCCTCGCCGAATGCGGCTTGGGGCCGCAGCGGCTGTTCGTGGCCGTGCTCGACGAGCTCTGGAGGGTCCTCGATTCGGGTCCCGGCATGGTCGGTCGCATCAATGAACTCACCCGTCTGACGCGCACCCGCGGCACGGCGCTGGCGATGATCACCCACACGGTCAAGGACCTCGAATCGTTGGAGTCCACTGTCGACATCAGTAAGGCGAAGGGCTTCATCGAACGTGCCGGTGGCTTGATCGTCGGTGGCCTGCCCAAGAGTGAGATGGACAAGCTCGACGCGATCGTCCCGTTCACCGATTCCGACCGCGAGTGGGTGGCGAGCCTGTCCACCCCGGCCGGCTACGACCCGGTCACCGAGCAGGAGGCTCCGCCCCCAGGGCGGGGGTACTTTCTGCTGCGTTTGGGCACCGAACGGGTTCCGGGCTTCCGGTTCCGCACCACCTTCACTACGAC
>NZ_JBHXFE010000191.1:980-1599 GCF_042722475.1 Streptomyces sp. NPDC127092 | reverse complement strand
GCTCCGGTGCCCTCCATCCTAGTGACTGGGCGCCGTCGTCGGTCCTGCGCGACGGCGGCCCGCGGCCCCGGCGACCGACCCCGGCACCCGGTTCTTTTGACTGATTCAGAACTATGCCAAGATCGGGGATGACGCCGCCCACCGCGCCGACCGGTGCGCGGCCGACGTCGATCGACGAAGGAGAGTTCCATGACGGAGTACCAGAAGACGACCCCGCACGCGACCGGTTCCACCCGCCAGAACGGCGCCCCGGCCGTCAGCGACCGCCAGTCCCTGACCGTGGGCAGCGAGGGGCCCATCGTCCTGCACGACACCCACCTGCTGGAGACCCACCAGCACTTCAACCGCATGAACATCCCGGAGCGCCGCCCGCACGCCAAGGGCTCCGGCGCCTTCGGCGAGTTCGAGGTGACCGAGGACGTGTCGAAGTACACCAAGGCCCTCGTGTTCCAGCCGGGCACGAAGACCGAGACCCTCCTGCGCTTCTCCACCGTGGCCGGCGAGCTCGGCTCCCCGGACACCTGGCGCGACGTGCGCGGCTTCGCGCTGCGCTTCTACAGCGAGGAGGGCAACTACGACATCGTCGGCAACAACACCCCGATCTTCTTCCTGCGCGACC
>NZ_JBHXFE010000191.1:0-970 GCF_042722475.1 Streptomyces sp. NPDC127092 | reverse complement strand
CCTACCTGATGGGCCCGCGCGGCCTGCCCCGCACCTGGCGTGAGATGGACGGCTACGGCTCCCACACCTACCTGTGGGTCAACGCCCAGGGCGAGAAGCACTGGGTGAAGTACCACTTCATCTCCCAGCAGGGCGTGCACAACCTCTCGAACGACGAGGCCACCAAGATCGCCGGCGAGAACGCCGACTTCCACCGCCAGGACCTGTTCGAGTCCATCGCCAAGGGCGACCACCCCAAGTGGGACCTCTACATCCAGGCGATCCCCTACGAGGAGGGCAAGACCTACCGGTTCAACCCCTTCGACCTGACGAAGACGATCTCCAAGAAGGACTACCCGCGCATCAAGGTCGGCACGCTGACCCTGAACCGCAACCCGGAGAACCACTTCGCGCAGATCGAGTCCGCCGCGTTCAGCCCGAGCAACACCGTGCCGGGCATCGGCCTCTCCCCGGACCGCATGCTCCTGGGCCGCGCCTTCGCGTACCACGACGCACAGCTGTACCGCGTGGGCGCCCACGTGAACCAGCTGCCGGTGAACCGTCCCAAGAACGCGGTGCACAACTACGCCTTCGACGGCCAGATGTGGTACGACCACACCGGCGACCGCTCCACCTACGCGCCGAACTCCAACGGCGACTCCTGGTCGGACGAGACCGGCCCGGTGGACGACGGCTGGGAGGCCGACGGCACCCTGACCCGCGAGGCCCAGGCCTTGCGCGCGGACGACGACGACTTCGGCCAGGCCGGCACCCTCGTCCGGGAGGTCTTCTCGGCCCAGGAGCGCGAGGACTTCGTGGAGACCGTGGCCGGCGCGCTGAAGGGCGTCCGCCAGGACGTCCAGGCCCGCGCCTTCGAGTACTGGAAGAACGTGGACACCGCGATCGGCCAGCGCATCGAGGACGAGGTCAAGCGCCACGAGGGCGACGGCATCCCGGGCGTCGAGGCCGGCGGCGAGGCCCGCATCTGACG
>NZ_JBHXFE010000190.1:0-1634 GCF_042722475.1 Streptomyces sp. NPDC127092 | reverse complement strand
CCCGAATGGGGCCCAGACACGGGCGAAGTCGCCGATGTCTTCGGGCGTCCTTGCTCGGTCGTGGTGGGCCTCGACGACCTGGGCGACCTTCTCGATCAGATCGAATACAGTCCGGTCCCTGTCGTCGCTCGACTGGCCGGCCCCGCGCGTGCCGGCGGGCTCGTCGCCGCGGGCAGACATCGCACTCAGCGTCGATACCGCGACATTCGCTTTCAGCGAAGCTCGCCTCGGTGTCGTGTCCGCCATGATCTCCGGCGCCGTCCTCTACCGTGACTCGGCCCGTGCGGGCCGAGAGCTCATGCGCACCGGCCGCACCTTCGACGCCCACGAGGCTGCCGCGGTCGGCCTCATCAACACTGCCGTCCCTCGTGAGAAATTCGACGGCGCCGTACGCGAGGTTGTCGATGCACTAGTCCTCGGCGAACCACATGGGCTGGCGGCCACCAAGAGTCACGTCACGCGCACCCGCAAGCAGCGACCACCCACAGCGGAGCTGGTATCGCTGTCCCAGAACTTCTTCACCAGCCCGCAGGCGAAGGAGGGCATCCGCGCGTTCGCCGAGAAACGAACCCCGGCCTGGGTACCGGCGGTGTAGCTCCGCGCACGGACCCTTCCGCGCACGCTCATGTCGGTGCCGGTTGCGTCGACCCAACCGACACCGTGGAAATGGCGGCCGTCTCGGGATCATCAGGCATCATCAACGCAATGACGGCTGACCCGGCTCCAGACGACGACCACTGGCGCGAAGAAATCTTTGATCGGTTGAACAGAGCAAGCGGTGTGCTAAACCGCATCGAAGCCGATGAGCCGTACCCAGTCGAACCAGCTAGCGACCTAGCAGGAGACCGGGAGCAGGTGCCCGACTTGTGGGTCGACACCCTTGCAACCAGACGACTGAAGGTGGCAGTGGACTATTTGGCGGGCTTGCGCGACCTAGTGAACGGTGGCACGCACTTCTATGCACCGTTTGCGCTCTTACGCGCGGTGCTCGAATCTAGCGCTACCGCCGTGTGGCTGCTGGAGCCCGACGACCGCAAGATCCGCCTTCAACGGCTGGTCGGCTTGCACATCGACGACACGAACAACAAGAAAGCGATGCAGTTCATGTTGCCGGAGGACCTCCGCGACCCTTTTGATCACGAGCCCGGCATCAGGCAGATGGTGACTGATTCTGGATCACCGCGCGGGAAGTGCAAGTTCCCCGACTACACGTCCGTTCTCAAGAAGATCGACGACCTACCCGACGAAGGGGGTTCAATGCTTCTCGCGTGGAGGGTTTGTTCTGGCTTCTCGCACGGTCTTAGCTGGGCAACAGCCGGACTCATCCCACAGTCGAACCGCGAACAGACCGGAGCGACCTTGCATCGAGCCGAGATTTCTCCGAACTACCAATTGGTATCGTTCACCGTTAAAACAGCCGTTCGTACAATTGAGCGCGCTGATTGCCTTTTCAAGGTCCGCCAGACTGCGCGGCCGCACGAGATCAAGTTTGGCCTCAGACGGGACTCGTAGTGAGCGCCGACGCCCGTCTGCCCTGGGCACCCGTCGGCATGCTCGCACGGATCTCTAGAAGACGCGGAGCTTCTCTGGCTTATCGGGGGCGCAACCATCGGTGGGCGGGGTCACTACATAAC
>NZ_JBHXFE010000189.1:0-1644 GCF_042722475.1 Streptomyces sp. NPDC127092 | reverse complement strand
GGTCCGGGACGGCGCAGACGTCGCCGCAGCCCCAGGCGCCCTCGAGCACGCCGTCCTCCCCGTCCTTGACCTGGAGGGTGGGGGTGACCTCGATGCGGCCACGCGCCTCGACCGGGAAGTCGGTCTGCTTGGCGACGGCGTTGGCGGCCACGCCCGCGGTCCACACGAGGGTGTCGGCCCCGAACTTCTCCTTCTCGGACTTGTCCTTCATGTCCACGAGGGTCATGATCCCGTCCGTGGCGTCGCCCAGCGAGGTGTTGAGCAGGACCTCGATGCCGCGGTCCTTCAGGTGCTCCACCACGCCGACGGCCTGGTCCTCGCCGACCTCGGGCATGATGCGGCCCATCGCCTCGACGAGCACGATGCGGACCTCGGACTGGGACAGGCGCGGGTTGCGGGCGACGGCGGTGCGGATGAGGTGCTCCATCTCGCCCACGGTCTCGATGCCGGCGAAGCCGCCGCCGACCACCACGAAGGTCAGGGCGCGGCGACGGGCCTCGGCGTCCACCATGAGGGAGGCGGCGTCCAGGCGCTCCAGGATCTGGTTCCGCAGCGTCACGGCCTCCTCCACGGTCTTCAGACCGATGCCGTGCTCGCCCAGGCCCTTGATCGGGAAGACGCGGGTGGTGGCGCCGGCGGTCATGGCGATGTCCTGGTAGGGCAGCTCGAACTCGTGGCCGTCCTCGCCGCGCACGGTGGCCAAGCGGCGGGCGTGCTCCACCTTCACGACGGTGCCGCGCAGCACCTCAGCGTCCTTGAGATGGGTGGCGAGGTCCACGACGACGTTGCGCCCCACGATGTGGCCGCCGACGACCTCGGGCAGGAACGGCTGGTACGTCATGTACGGCAGCGGGTCCACGACGGTCACGACGCCGCTGCGGTCCTTGACCTTGGTCTGCAGCTCCTTCGCGAGCTGGAAACCGGCGTAGCCGCCGCCGACGATCAGCAGGCGCGGCTTGGGAGACAGTTCAGGAGTGAGAGACATACCGCCAGTCTACGCACGCACCGGCCCCGCCCCTCCATCTTCCGCCGCCGTGATCAGGACCGCAGCGAGAGCACGATCCCGTCCAGGATGTCGTGCTCGCTCGCCCAGGCCTCGGTGACGCCCGCGGTCTCGGCCACCCGCTCCAGGACGGTGCTCCACAGCAGCGCGCCCGCGCCGATCACGTCCACCCGTCCCGGGTGCATGAACCCCCGCTCGGAGCGCTCGGCCCGGGTCGCGGCCACGAGGCCCTCCGCCGCCGCGCGGAACTCCGCGATCGGCAGGCGCGCGCCGTGGATGGCCTCGGGCTCGTACGTGCTGAGCCCGAGGGCCTCGGCGGTCACGGTGGTCACCGAGCCGGCCACGCCGACTACGCGGGCCACGCGTTCCAGCGGCAGGCGGGCGGCGGCGTCGTCGAGGAGGCGGCGGGCGTCCGCGCGGGCCGCGGCGACCTCGTCCGACGTCGGGGGGTCGGAGCGCAGATGACGCTCGGTGAACCGCACGCAGCCCATGTCCAGGCTGACCGCGCCCACGACCTCGCCCGCAGGCGTGCCGACGACCAGCTCGGTGGAGCCGCCGCCGAGGTCCACGACGAGCACGAGGTCCTCCGGGCCCAGGTCCGCGGTCTCGACGGCGGAGACGGCGCCCGCGAAGGACAGGGC
>NZ_JBHXFE010000188.1:0-1647 GCF_042722475.1 Streptomyces sp. NPDC127092 | reverse complement strand
AGACCCTCTGCAACGAGTTCGACAACGCATTCCCCATCGCGTTCTCCGAACCCGAGCGCACCTATTGCATCGAGGTCAATCTCGGTGGCTGACGCCCCGTGAGTACTTATTAACCGCCCGCGGTTTGTGCTGTCTACGTAGATGTGAGACACGGGTGTCTACGTAGATGTGAGACAGATTTTAGGCGGGGCGGAGTTTGCCTTGGTAGCGCTTGGTGTGGTCGAGGTGTAGGTGGCCGATCACGTCGCCGTCGGTGGTGTAGTCGGTGACGTGGTCGTCGTCGCGCAGCAGGGTGACGGTCTGTCCGGCCATCTTTCGGCCGACGCTCAGGCGGGCGCGGGAGTCGACGCACACGGTGCCGGTGGAGGAGACGACCAGGGCGTGCACGGTGGCGTCGTGTTGGATCGGAAGGTGCTGTGGCCCACCGTGGATCGCCGCATTCCGCCAGGCCTGCAGCGGTGGCATCTTGACGGCGCTGTGCGGGCGTTCGGTGTTGTAGAACCGCTGGTAGGTCTCGCACAGTTGCTGCAGTTCGGTGGTGGTGGCCGCGGTGGTGGGCCGTGCGGCCAACCATTGCTTGAAGGTGCGGTGGTGGCGTTCGACCTTCCCGCAGGTCTGCGGGTGATACGGGGTGGAGTGGATCAGCCGGGCCCCGGCCTGCTCCACGACCCGGGTGAAGCCGGAGATGCCGCCCTTGGTGCGGCGGGAGGTGAACGCGCTGCCGTTGTCGGCGAGCACCAACGCCGGGATCCCGAAGCCGGTGAACGCGGCGGTGATCGCCGCGATCGCCCCGGCGGCGGTCTCGGCGTCCGCGACCCGGGTGGCGACCAGGGTGCGGGTGCAGTCGTCGAGGACCTCGAAGACGACGACCTTCTCGCCGGTGGCCAACCGGACCTGGGTGGCGTCGATCTGGTAGCAGTCGCGGGGGTTGCGGTAGCAGAACCGACGGTACGACGATTTCGGGCGTTTCTTCGGTTCCGGGATCACCAGGTCGTAGCGGGAGAGGATCGTGTTGATCGTGGCCCGGGACGGGATGGTCCAGCCCTCGGCAGACCAGTCGTGTTTCTCGGCGACGGCCTGCAGGTGGTAGGCGATGGTGTCGGCGCCGCGCTCGTGGTGGGGCAGGTTCAGGCGGAGCCGCACGATTTCGATCTCGACCGGTAGTGGGGTGGCGTGTGGGCAGGAGGTGGGCCGGCGGGACCGGGTGGTCCACCGGCCCTCCTCCTCGATCCGTTTCTTGTGTCGGTAGGCGGTGGCGCGGGAGATCCCGTGGTCGGCGCACCAGCGGGCGAAGTTCCCGTCGAACATGTCGGCGCCGGTGGCGTGGGCGAGCACCAGCAGGGCGTGTAGCAGGTCCATGACGGCATCCGTTCCGGTCATGAACCAAGTTCACGACCAGTCAGGTGCCTCACACCTCGTCGACGGCAGCGTGTCTCACATCTGGGTAGACATCATCTGTCTCACATGTCCCCAGACTCAACAAACCGCCGGCGGTTAATAAGTACTCACGGGCCTAGGGCACGAGTCGGTACCGCAGCATCATGTCGTGGTCCTCGTGGTCGAGCATGTGGCAGTGCCACACGTAGCCCTGCAGGGGATGCGACGCCTGCCCCATGGTGCCGTGTCCGCCTTCGGAGTGATCCATCG
>NZ_JBHXFE010000187.1:0-1658 GCF_042722475.1 Streptomyces sp. NPDC127092 | reverse complement strand
GGCGTGGGGATGGTGTTCCAGGACGGGCAGCTGTTCCCGCACCGGACCGTGGGCCGGAACGTGGCGTACGGCCTCGAGTCCGCCGGCTGGGACCGGGCCCGGCGGCGGGCGCGCGTGGCCGAGCTGCTGGACCTGGTGGGCCTGACCGAGCTCACGGACCGGCCCGTGCAGCGGCTCTCCGGCGGGCAGGCCCAGCGCGTGGCGCTCGCCCGGTCGCTGGCCCCTGCCCCGCGGGTGCTCCTGCTGGACGAGCCGCTGTCCGCGCTCGACGCGGACCTGCGCCGGCGCCTGGCCGAGGACATCCGGGCGGTGCTGCGGGCGGCGGGGACGACCGGCGTCGTCGTCACCCACGACCTCGCGGAGGCCGCGGTGACGGCCGACCGCACCGTGCGCCTGGGCGCGGGGGGACGCATCGCGGCGGAGGAGGACGGCCCGGCGGTAGCCTCTCAGGCATGACCCCGCCCGCACCCCGCCCCCGGCTGACCGCCCAGGACGTGGTGGACGCCGCCGTCGGGATCCTGCAGGACTTCGGCATGGGCGACCTGTCCATGCGGCGCGTGGCCGCGGTGCTGGGCGTGCAGGCCTCCGCGCTGTACTGGCACGTGCCGGACAAGCAGTCGCTGCTGGCGCGGGTGGCGGACCGGATCGTCGCCGAGGCGGAGGAGACCGTGCGCGCCCGCCGCGTCACGGACCTGGCGGGCCGCGCCGAGGCCGCGGAGGCCGCCCTGCTGCGGCACCGGGACGGGGCGGACGTGGTGCTCTCCGCCCTCGCGCTCGGGCTGGGCGGCCTCGGCCTGCACCGTCTGCTCCCCGAGGCGGCGGACACCCCGGAGGACGGGGAGCGGGCCCTGGCTCTGCTGCTGGGCACCGTGTCCCTGCGGCAGCAGCGCGCGCAGGCGCAGGCGCTCGGCGTGCCGACCGGCCCGGACGTGCAGCGGCACCGCACGGACCCGCTCTGACCCCTCGTCCGACGCCGCCGCGCGGGAGGCCGAGGAGAGGAGACCTGCCTCCTCACAGGTGCGCTCGGTAAGGTCGCCCAGAGCAGAACAGGTCGGGACGGGTCGTCCCCTTCGTCCACGGCGATCCCGCCCGACCGCCGCAGGACCAGCATGGCCCGCCGGACCCGGCTCACAGTTCCGGCGCGGTCCCCTTCGACACAGCCGGCGAAACCATGGGAGCACGGATCAACCACCCGCGGACGGTCGTGGACCGGACGCTGCATCACGACGTCGAGCCCGCACACCCCGCGGCGCTCGTCGACGTGGGCTGGGACTTCCGTGGCCCGGGCGCCAAGGCGGAGGAGCAGCACCGCCCGCTGCGCGTGGTCCGGGCCCGCCGGCCCCGGGGCACCCCGCGGGACCGGAACGGCGTCGACCTCACGCGCACCGGCCCCGTCGTCCCCCGCCCCGCCCCGCCGCGCACCCGGATCCGCCGGGACGGCGTCCGCGTGGTGGCCAGCCCGCTGGCCATGCTGCCCGGCGTGGACCACGGCCCCGCCCTCCGCCTGGACCTGCACCCGACGACGGGGGGCATCGTCTACGTGGCCCGCGAGCTCGAGCTGCGCGAGCTCGGCGACGACGTCCGCGGCCACGTCTACACCGGGATGGTCGGCACGGCGCATCTGAGCGCCTTCTGGTCCACCGTCACCGTCGACCTGC
>NZ_JBHXFE010000186.1:1433-1680 GCF_042722475.1 Streptomyces sp. NPDC127092 | reverse complement strand
TGGTTGCCCTGCTCATCCAGGCCGTCGGCATCGCGCTGCCCGCCGTCGTCGCCGGTGTCGGCCCCGCCCTGATCTCCGCCTTCCTGTTCGGTGCCACCTTCCTCGGCGTCGGGTCGTTGGCACTGGGTATCGGAGCGCATCTGCAGTTTCCGCGTGCGGTGGCGCTGCTGACCACCGGATACAGTGTCGGTCAGATTCTCGGCCCCCTCGCCGTCACTCCGTTGCTGCACGACGGCTACCACCAGGC
>NZ_JBHXFE010000186.1:948-1320 GCF_042722475.1 Streptomyces sp. NPDC127092 | reverse complement strand
GACGGTCGCATGAGAACGCCCGCAAAAGATCTCGATCGTGGTCGACGACACGACGACTCGCATCAGGGCGCGTGACCCGGAAACTGTTGCTGCAATGAAGTTTCTGCCCGATCACGGCTTGTCCGGGCTACCGTCGAGCAGGATGCGGGGTGAGCTGGTCGAGACCGATTCCGGTCAGTGTCGAGGTTTCCCCGTGGCTCGCGCGTCAGGAGGTCGATGACGAGATCAGTCGTACGCCTCAGTCCCCAAGCAGCTTTGAAAGAGCTTCTCACCGATGTGCCTCCTCGCACCCGGGTGGGCTGACGTGTACGCGGCACCACCCTGGAAAAGACCTCGCGATCTTCCGCAACTCGGGGAGAGTGGAAGCGGTGA
>NZ_JBHXFE010000186.1:0-846 GCF_042722475.1 Streptomyces sp. NPDC127092 | reverse complement strand
TCGGATCGGATGCACGCCTCCGATCCATTGCCATCCGAAGGCCGGCCAGCGCTTCCCGGAGCCGCTCATCAGCTGAACAGACTTGCTCCCGTGGAACAGCGGAACCATGCGCCGCGACCGATTACCCGCGGATCCCGACCGAGTAAGCTGTGGGGCAACGAACGTATGCAGCCGCCTGTCGACGGGCACTCGTCCGGTAGACGACTGGGAAATCGGTGATGCAGGATGGACCAAGGGCGCGGCCTCCGCCTCCCAGGCCCAGGGCTGAGCGATCGATGATGGACCCGGATGGTTCCGCTCCCATCCGCGGTGCGTACCCCACGCTCAAGGCTGAACTCGAAGCCGAGGGCTTCGGGGAAGTGGAGGTGATCGGCCGCGGCGGGTTCGGGGTGGTATTCCGGTGCCGGGAGCCATCGCTCGACCGGGTCGTCGCCGTCAAGGTGCTGGGTTCGGGGCTCGACGAGGAGAATCGAGCGCGGTTTCTGCGTGAGCAGCGCGCGATGGGGCAGCTCTCCGACTTTGGTATTGCCCGTATCGAAGGCGGCTTCGAGACGGACTCCGGCGCGCTTACCGGTTCACCGGCATACACGGCCCCGGAAGTGCTTTCCGGCGAGTCTCCCAGCGTCGCATCCGATATCTATGGGCTCGGCGCAACCCTGTTCTCTCTCATCACCGGGCATGCGGCCTTCGAGCGCCGGTCCGGTGAACAGATCGTCGCCCAATTCCTGCGAATTACCGCCGAACAAGCACCGCGTTTGCCGTCCGCCGGCATCCCAGCCGACGTTCGCGCGGCGATCGAGACCGCGATGGCTCGGGATCCAGGCGCTCGTCCATGCACCGCAGCGG
>NZ_JBHXFE010000185.1:796-1680 GCF_042722475.1 Streptomyces sp. NPDC127092 | reverse complement strand
CCCCAGGCCTGCAGCTCGATCCCCTCCGCGGCGCACACCGGGCCGAGGCGCCCGGCGTCGGCGTCCGCGGGGGCGTCCGGGTGGTTGGCGAGCACGACCGACTCCACGAGGGTGCGGTGGTGCAGGCCGAGCTCGACCTGGACGCACGCCAGCCCGGTCCCGTCCGCCGCCTGGCTCTCGAGCTCGCGCTGGAACTCGAGGACGCGGCCCACGCCGAGGTTGGAGACGCCCAGCTTGCCGACCAGGCCCGCCTCCCGCGCGTCGAGGAAGGCGCGCACGGTGTCGGCCACGGGCGTGAGGACGTCGGGCCGGTGGATGATCAGGGTGTCCACGCGCTGCTCGCCGAGGCGGGACCTCCAGCGAGGCGCGCACGTGCTCGGGCGAGGAGTCGTAGCGGGTCAGACGCCGCCCGGCCGGGTCCGTCTCGTGCAGGACGATCCCGCACTTGGTCTGCACCTTCAGGGCGGAGCGCTCCTCGTAGGGCAGCTCGTGCAGCAGCCGGCCGACGGTCTCCTCGGAGCGGCCGGCCCCGTAGATGTCCGCGGTGTCCAGCAGGTCGACGCCGGCCTCGATCCCGGCGCGCAGGGCGCGGCGGGCACGCTCCACGGCCGCCTCGGCCTGCGCTGCGCCCGCGGGCCCCTCCGGCCCCGCCCCCGGATCGGCGTCCGGGGGCGGCGGGGGAACGGACCCCCAGGCCATGGTCCCGAGGACGATCGGGGTGGCCGGGGTCGGGTCGAGGTCGAGCGGCGGATGCGTGGAGGCTGTGCTCATGGCCTCACCGTCTCACGTCCGCCCGCCCCGGGTCCGGACCCGCCGCCCTGTGATGGGATGGGTCCATGAAGCTCGCCACGTTCCGCCAGCCCGACTCCGACGCCGCCTACCCC
>NZ_JBHXFE010000185.1:294-786 GCF_042722475.1 Streptomyces sp. NPDC127092 | reverse complement strand
CTACCCCGGCGCCACGTTCGCCGCGGTCATCACCTCCGTGCACCCCGAGGACCCCGAGGTCGCCGTGCGCGCCGTCGCCCTGCCGGACTGTCGCGACGTCGGCGAGTACCTCACCGCCACGCCGGAGGAGCAGCGGGAGATGGTGGAGGGTGCCCTCCGCGCGGCGCAGGCCGACCGGTCCCTCCTGCTGGACACCTCCGGCCTCGTCTACGACACGCTCGTGCCCTTCCCCACCAAGGTGTTCTGCGTGGGCCTGAACTACACGAACCACATCGACGAGACGGGCCTGGATCGCCCCGAGCATCCGACGCTGTTCGCGAAGTTCCCGCAGTCCCTCACGGGTGCGCTGGACCCGATCGAGGTCCCCGAGGAGGACCACCGGGTCGACTACGAGGGCGAGCTGTGCATCGTGGTCGGGGAGCCGGGCCGACGCATCGCCGTCGAGGACGCCCCGGAGCACATCGCGGGCTACGCGGTGGCCAACGACATCTC
>NZ_JBHXFE010000185.1:0-284 GCF_042722475.1 Streptomyces sp. NPDC127092 | reverse complement strand
CGCGGCTTCCAGGGCCGCACCTCCGAGTGGCTGCAGGGCAAGGTGTGGGAGGCCTCGACGCCCGTGGGTCCGTGGCTGGTCACCCCGGAAGAGTTCCCGGCGGACGCGCGCGTCCTCACGCACGTCAACGGTGAGCTGCGTCAGGAGGACAGGGTCGCCGACGTCGTCTTCTCCCCCGCCGAGCTGGTCTCCTACGCCTCGCAGCTGATCACCCTGAACCCGGGTGACCTGATCCTGACCGGCACGCCCGCAGGGGTCGCCCTGGCCCGCCGGGACGCCGAGGG
>NZ_JBHXFE010000184.1:1017-1687 GCF_042722475.1 Streptomyces sp. NPDC127092 | reverse complement strand
CGGTGTACTGTCCCCGCAGTCTTCCATGGCCTTCTCCAGCTCGGCGTGCGTCCCGTGAAACTGGATATGCGCGGCTGGAAGGTTTGCACCGAGCGAGCGCTCGAACTCGTATCGGAAAAGAGGTTGACGACCGTTTGGTTCCACGAACACATGGATCTTCGACGTCTCGACGGCAAGGTACCGGTCAAACCCGTCAAGAGTGCACTCGTAATCCACCTCAAGCCGAAGGATCGGTCCATCCTTGTCGGACAAAACCACCCCGTCGGCGGGTCTTTGCCTCACCGTGAAGGCATCGCCACCCTCGACTGCGGTTGCCTGAAATGCCGCACAATTCGTGCCAACAACTGCCTGAACCGTAGTAGTCAGTCCGGCAGCGAACGCTTCCGCCTGCTCTTGAAGTGTGCCGCTCACCGCGTCGCGCGGTCGATCAGAAACTCCAAGTTGCGAATTTCAGCGAGCAAACCCCGCTCGTGTGCGTCCAGGTCCCATACGTCGCCTCGCTCCTTCAGGGCAGCGATGGACATACCAGACTCAGCCTCCAGCCGACCGAGTTCCTCCCGAGCCTCAGGAAGCGTCAGAGTCCGTACCGTTCCCCGTGGGGGCAAAACTGCCGTCATGACGTCCTCCTTCGTATCGGCAAACCTGGTACTTAGTACCAGCTTGCTCTGAT
>NZ_JBHXFE010000184.1:0-1007 GCF_042722475.1 Streptomyces sp. NPDC127092 | reverse complement strand
CATCAATATGCACTGATTTACTGCAATTAACATCGTCTGTAGACGTCACTATGCAACATCCCTCCGACAGATTGTTAGACCGAGAGCCGCGGGCGCCCCGGCGTGTCATCAACCGGAGTTACCGGAAGTCGCCCACAGGAGCAGCTAGCCCCATCAGCGGCCGTACGTGATATGGGTCACGTCAATCCCGCGGTGGTGCGTACACCGAGCCGGACACCCCAGCCGTCAAATCACGCGGCAACGGGGCCGTGCTGCGCAGTACCACGAACCCACCAGGCCTCATTGACCTGATGCCAAACTTTGCAGGCCGACGTCCACGCCGTCACCTTCTCGGCGCGAGAGTCACCCGTGTCGCTTGCCAGGGGCTGGCAATTGAACGCACGGTGCCGCCCCTCCACGTCAACGGCGTCCTCGACCATCACGGCCTGCGCACCGGCAGCGTTCGGGCGCCGGATCGATCTGCATCCACTCCTGAAGCCGCCGCGGCAACGCAAGTGCACGGCACAATAGGTTCCTACCGGTTCCGACTTCGTAGGAGCAGCGGTTCGCGATGTTGCAGAGCTACTGCGATAGAACCCATTTCACCGATTGATGATCAATGTCGTACCTCCGGCCCTTCAGGCTCGGATCTCGGAGCCCGTCGCTGGTGTGCTCCCTATAGGCCACGTCGACGACGAGGCGAGCGTCCAGCCACACAACCCCCAGCGGCTCGTGTGCGGGCGGCAGCGGGTCGGTGAGAGGGCTGCTCGAGCGCTCCAGCGGCCGGAACTCCTCCCGGAGCTGACGGCGCATCTGAATTGTGAGCCCCGAGCTCACCGACCCGACCAGAACCAACCGCCCCTCGGCGTCGTACGCCCCGAGAATCAGCGCGGCGACCGACCGGCTCGAGCCGACGAACCCGATCACCAGCAGACTCGACGTCGTACGCAGAGCCTGCTGGATCCAGGCTCTGCTTCGCCGGCCGGGAAGGTAGATCGATGTCGATCGCTTAGCCAGCACCCCGTCCA
>NZ_JBHXFE010000183.1:1159-1697 GCF_042722475.1 Streptomyces sp. NPDC127092 | reverse complement strand
GCCCTCCCCCTGCTACTTTCCTAATCCCATTTCCAACAAAGACATCGAGATCATCTACGGCGGCGACGGCGGCAGACGTGGACAAGAGGCAGTCCCACGGCTTGCTCTCGTGCGCGTGTCCCTGGGTTCCGGTCTTCGCTCTCGGGGTTCTTTCCCGCGTGCTCACGATTCCGGCCGTGCACTTGTGGTGATTCAAGAATACCGCAACAAAGCCGGGCAGAAGGATTCTTCAACGCCGGGGAAGGAATCTCAGCGGGCGCGGTCCTCCGGCTCGGCCTCCGGCCGGCCCTCGGCTCGGCGTCGGGCCGCCCACTCACGGGCCTCGGCCTCCTCGCGGGCCGCGCGCGCGTCCGCGCCCGAGAGCCGGCGGGCCTGACTCTCGCGCTCGCCCGTGTCCGAACGCAGCAGGGAGCGCATCACCAGCCAGAAGATGAGCCCGAGGCCGATCGAGGGGGCGAGGACGGAGAAGTAGTCCCAGAAGTCGGCCATGTCAGGCCTCCGGCTTGAGCAGCGGGAAGAGGATGGTCTCGCGGATGCC
>NZ_JBHXFE010000183.1:672-1149 GCF_042722475.1 Streptomyces sp. NPDC127092 | reverse complement strand
CAGCTCGGAGACCGCGGTGCCGCGCTCCATGCCGCCGATGATCAGGTCCCACGCCTCGATGACCCGGTCGTCCGAGCGGTGCGGGCGCGCGAGCGGCTGAGCGGCCGGCGGGTAGTCGTACACGAACGTGGGGTTCATCAGGGTGGGCTCCACGATCTCTCCGAACAGCTCGATCACGAGCTTCTCCGCGTCCCACGCGGGGTCCACCTTGACCTCGCGCTCCGCGGCGATCGCCCGCAGCGTCTCGGCGTCCGTCTCCGGGGTGATCTCGCGGCCCACGGCCTCGGACAGCCCCGGGTACACGGCGACCCAGGCCCACTCGCCGTCGAGGTCGATGACGCCCTTCGCGGTCTCGAGCCGACGCCCGGCGCCCACCGCGTCCGCGGCGTTGAGGATGATCTCCTGCATGCGCTCGGCCATGACGTGCATGTCCGCCCACGCCTCATAGGACTCGAGGGTGGTGAACTCGGGCGAGTG
>NZ_JBHXFE010000183.1:0-662 GCF_042722475.1 Streptomyces sp. NPDC127092 | reverse complement strand
GGATGAGCTCCCGGCACAGCACCATCATCTTCTCGTAGTCGCTGTGCGCCTCGTACGCCTCGAGGATCGTGAACTCCGGGTTGTGTTTGAAATCGACGCCCTCGTTGCGGAACACGCGGCCGATCTCGAACACGCGGTCGATGCCGCCGACGACGGCGCGCTTGAGGTACAGCTCAGTGGCGATGCGCAGGGTCATCGGCTGGTCGAACGCATTGAGGTGCGTCTCGAAGGGACGTGCGAGGGCGCCGCCGTGGACGAGCTGGAGCATCGGGGTCTCCACCTCCACGTAGCCGTGGCCCTCGAGGGTGCGCCGCACCGCCGAGGTGACCTTGGCGCGCGTGTAGACCATGCGGCGGGCCTCCTCGCGCACGATCAGGTCCGCGTAGCGCTGGCGGACGCGGGTCTCCTCGTTCAGGTCCGCGTGCAGCACGGGCAGGGGGCGCAGCGCCTTGGAGGCCATCTCCCACGCCGAGGCCATGATGGACAGCTCGCCCCGGCGCGAGACGATCACCTCGCCGGTGACGGAGAGGAAGTCGCCCAGGTCCACGACCTTCTTCCACTCGGCCAGGGACTCCTCACCGACGGCGGCCAGGGACACCATGACCTGGAGGCGGACGGCCTCCCCGTCCGCGCCGGACTCCTGCAGGGTGGCGAAGCAGAGC
>NZ_JBHXFE010000182.1:0-1707 GCF_042722475.1 Streptomyces sp. NPDC127092 | reverse complement strand
CCCTGGTCTCGGTGCAGAGCGTGGTGGTGGACCCTGCCGATCGGCTGTGGATCCTGGACACCGGAAGCCCGCTATTCAAGCCCACGACCTACGGCGGGCCCAAGCTCGTCTGCGTCGACCTGACCAGCGACACAGTGGTCAAGACCATCCTGTTCCCCCAGGATGTCGCGTTGCCCACCAGCTACCTCAACGACGTGCGCTTCGACCTGCGCCGCGGAGCCGAGGGCGTCGCCTACCTCACCGACTCCTCCGACCAGGGACCCAACGCGCTGGTGGTGGTGGACCTGGCCACCGGTCAGAGCTGGCGGCGGCTGCACGAGCACCCCTCCACGAAGGCCGAGCCGCTCACAGACTTCATGCCGGTTGTCGAGGGCCGCCCGATGGTCGCCCGCCAGGAGGACGGGACCGTGGCGCCGGCGATCGCGATGGGCGCGGACGGAATCGCCATCGGCGCCGACGGCGCCCGCCTCTACTACTGCCCGCTGGCATCCCGGCGGCTCTACAGTGTGGCTACCGACGCGCTGGTGGACCGAGCCCTGGATGAGGCGGCGGTGGCCGCGACCGTGCGTGATGAAGGCGACAAGGGCGGGGCCGGCGACGGCCTGGAGTCCGACGCACAGGGCAACGTGTATGCGACGAACTACGAGCACAACGCGGTGCTGCGGCGTCGGGTCGACACCGTCGGGGCGTGGGAGACCGTGGTCAGCGACCCTCGGTTGCTGTGGCCGGACACGCTCTCGGTCGCGGCCGACGGCTACCTCTACATCACCGCGAACCAGCTCCACCGCCAGGCCGACTACCGGCAGGGGCAGGATGAACGGGTCAAGCCCTACACCCTCTTCCGCACCCGCATCGACGCCCGACCCGTCCTGCTGCGCTGACCACAGCGGGACGGAACTGGATGCAGCCATGCACAAGTGAAGCGCCCTGTCTTTGACACGTCGAGTTCTCCTCCTGCGGGGATGTTCTTTTACCGCCGGGCCAGTCAGGGACAGCAGCACATGTTCCACGCCTGCTGGCCCTGACTGGCATTACGGCATGGGCCTGGACTGCGCTCAGCCCAGGGAGGCGAGCAACTCGGCGCAGGCCCGCTCGCAGCGCCGGCAAGCCTCAGCGCAGATCTTGCAGTGCTCGTGCATTTCAGCGTGGGAGGCGCACTCGTCCCCGCACGTCTTGCAGGCGGTCCGGCAGGCCTCCAGCAGGGCACGAGTGGTCTCGACGTTGTTGCCGGTCTGCCTGGACAGCACCGCCCCGGTGGTGGCGCAGATGTCGGCGCAATCCAAATTGAACCGGATGCACTGCCTCAGTTCTGCGACCATGTCCTCGGCCAGGCACGCGTCCGCGCAGGCCGTACAGGTCTGAGCGCACTCGAAACAGGCCTCGATGCACTCGGCCAGCTTCTGCCGGTCGATGTCCCCCAAGTCTTTCGGGTAGGTCTCCAGCATCGAGCTCACGTGATGGGTCATGGCTTACTCCTTCATCGGTGCGGTTCGGAAAACGAACCGGCTGGAACCGGCCCGCCATGCAACCGACCATAGACCCCCCGCCCGGCCCGGAAAAGGGGCTCAACTTTGAAGATTCCGTGAAGATCCCAGCCGGCCACGGGTTCCGCCCGAGCCGTTCGAGCGGGCGGCTAGGCCCGAAATGACGGCCTTTCCGGGCCCGGCTCAACCCTGAATCGGCTCGGAACTTGGCACTCCGGCAAGT
>NZ_JBHXFE010000181.1:438-1718 GCF_042722475.1 Streptomyces sp. NPDC127092 | reverse complement strand
GCGCGAGGCGGCCGAGGAACGGGGAGGCGTCCAGGTTGGTGACGTGCGCCTGGAGGACCTCGCCCTCGGTGTAGGACGGGGCCGGGATGTGCTCCATGATCACGTTGAAGAGGGCCTCGAGGTCCTCGGCCTCCGGCAGGGCGCCGTCGGCGGGCTGGGTCAGGGAGGCGCGGCCGGCCTTGCCCGAGGCGTAGACGACGGGGACGTCCAGCACCGAGTCGAGGTCCAGGTCCGGGTCCTCCTCGGCCAGGTCCGAGGCCAGGCCGAGCAGCAGGTCCATGGAGTCGGAGACGACCCCGTCGATGCGCGCGTCGGGGCGGTCCGTCTTGTTGACCACAAGGATCACGGGCAGCTTGGCCGCGAGGGCCTTGCGGAGCACGAAGCGGGTCTGGGGCAGCGGGCCCTCGGAGGAGTCCACGAGGAGCACGACGCCGTCCACCATGGACAGGCCGCGCTCCACCTCGCCGCCGAAGTCGGCGCGGCCGGGGGTGTCGATCACGTTGATGGTGACGGTCTCGCCCTCGGGGGCGGACGGGCCGGAGTAGAACACCGTGGTGTTCTTGGCGAGGATCGTGATCCCCTTCTCCTTCTCCAGGTCCCCGGAGTCCATGACCCGCTCGGCGACGTCGCCGTGCGTGTTGAAGGCACCGGTCTGGCGCAGCATGGCGTCCACCAACGTGGTCTTGCCATGGTCCACGTGGGCCACGATGGCCACGTTGCGCAGATCGGAGCGGCGGGTTTCGGTCGAGGTCATGGGCGTCCTGTCCGGTTCGACATCAAAGGGGTGGAGGCACACGCCGACGGCGGCCCCCGTGCGATTGTACGCGCAGGGGCCGCCGTGGACAGGCGGGCCGGTGGGCCCGAGCGGTCAGTAGACGCCCTCGCCGAGGGAGGCGAGGAATTCGCGGCGCTCCTGGCGACGCTCCGCCTGCTGGTCCGGATCCGGCACGGGCGCCGCCGCCAGGAGGCGACGGGTGTACTCCTCCTTCGGACGGTGAAGCACCTCCTCCGTGGGGCCCTGCTCCACCTGGCGGCCGTCCTTGAGGACGAGCACCTTGTGGGCCAGCATGTCCACCACCGCGAGGTCGTGGGACACGAACAGGCACGCGAACTCGTAGCGCTGCTGCAGCTCCGCGAACATGTCCAGCACGGCGGCCTGGACGGACACGTCCAGGGCCGAGGTCGGCTCGTCCGCGATGAGCACCTGGGGGTCCAGGGTCAGGGCGCGGGCGATCGAGATGCGCTGGCGCTGACCGCCGGAGAGCTCGTGCGGGTACCGG
>NZ_JBHXFE010000181.1:0-428 GCF_042722475.1 Streptomyces sp. NPDC127092 | reverse complement strand
CCACGGAGCGCGGCAGACGCACCGCGTCCAGCAGCTCCTCGGCGCGGGCCAGGCGCGAGCGCCGGTCCCCCACCTTGTGCACGACCATCGGCTCGGTGATGATGTCGCCGATCGGGAACCGCGGGTCCAGCGAGGCCGCCGGGTCCTGGAAGACCACGCCGATGTTCTTGCGCAGGGCGCGCTGCTGGGCCTTGGGCATCGTCGCCAGGTCGTGGCCCTGGATGCGCAGAGAGCCCTCCGCGATGGTGAGCAGGCCGAGCACCGACTTGGCGATGGTGGACTTGCCCGAGCCGGACTCGCCCACCAGGCCCAGGATCTCGCCCGGGGCCACCTGGAAGCTGACGTCGTGGACCACGCGGTTCTTCTTGCCGCGGTGGTCGTACTCGAGGTGGAGGTTCTCCGCCTCGATCGCGTACCGGGCGTGCGTC
>NZ_JBHXFE010000180.1:0-1719 GCF_042722475.1 Streptomyces sp. NPDC127092 | reverse complement strand
CAAGACCTGATACGCCGTCGAGGCGACGGAGTCACCACGGTGCTGAGAGCTCACGTCGCGGCCTTGGCCGGGCTCTCGGAGAGCCTGCGCATCCATCGCAGCGACCACGGCCTGGTCATCGGCGCGCTCGGCCGCCACGACATCGAGATGTTCCTGCAGCGACTCGCCTACCTGGAGCACTGCGACGAGATCAGCGCCTTATCCCGATCCCTGAGTTGCCGGAAGGTTCATCACGCGCTACGCCAGATGCGACTACTCGGCCTGACCCGCGCCGACGACCCACTCGGCGGGCTGCCCGACGACTTCGGGCTCCGCCGCGAGGACATTCCCCGACGCCCGGACCGGCAAGCCTCACACCGGGCGTTGCCGCCCGAGATCCTCGCCCAACTCTGCGACGCCCTGCCGCTACTCCGCACCCGCACCTCCAAGGTGTTGGCCGTTGCGATCGAGCTGCTCATCGACACCGGCCGCCGACCCAGCGAGATCCTGAACTTGCCCTGGGACTGCCTGGGCCACGACCACGACGACAGCTACGTACTGGTCTACGACGATCTCAAGAACAACAGACCCGGTCGGCGGCTGCCGATCACCCACACGACCGCCGAGTTGATCAGAGCCCAACAGCATGCAACCCGGGAACAGTTCCCCGACAGCAACCCGACGGAGCTGATTCTGCTGCCCGCCTCAGACCAGAACGGCCGACGTGCACTGGCCCGACACCAGATCGGCCGAACCCACCGCGACTGGCTCAAGGCATTGCCGGGCGGGCTGACCCGCTCGACCCTCTACCGCCATCTCCCGTCTCGTCCGCCGCAGACGCTCACCGCGGACATCCCGCAACCCGAGGCCAGGAAGACCCCGACACCCGTTGCTGCGCCTTCGTCCCCGGCGGCCGGATCGTCGTCCTGTCCGACCTGCGGACACGAGCCCGCCACCCGCCGGGACCTCGTCCCGCACCGCGCCGATCTCGCGACCATCTGGTTGCACCTCGGCGACCGCAACGAGCTGCGCGAGGCCCGGCACTGCGCCCACTGTCAGCCCCACGGCCACGTCCTGGTGGTCAGCTGCTCCCGGTGCGGGGACGGTCCGCTAGTCACCGGCACCGATTCCGGCAGCGACGACGTCCCGGCGTCGGTGCGGGCCTGGCTTACCCAGCATGACTGGTCGGTGGGTTCAGATCTACTGTGTCCCAACCATTCCTGAACATCACTGGGTCTTATCGTCGAGTTCGTCGAGCAGGTGCTGCAGCCGCCGGCACGTCGCTTCGTGCCGTTCGACTTCCCGGTCCCAGCCGCGGGATCGGGCATCGTCGATCAGGACCTGCTCGGTCGCCAGGCGCGCCCTGATCCGCGGCGCGTACTCGCTGGTGGTGAGGAACTTCGGGCAGGTGAGCATCAGGTCGCATTCGCACGGCCCCTCGGCGGGCAACCGCAGGCAGTGTCCCAGTTCGAGTTCGGTCTTGAGGAAGTTCGTCTTCAGCCAGTCCACGGTGTCGTCGTCGAGGGCGTCGTGCAGGAGGGCGTCGGCGGCCGGGCCGGCGATCCGGTGTCCGTCGGCGAGCGCCGCCTCGTACTGCCGGCGGATCTCGGGATCGGAGATGCGGCTATAGATCATCGACATCGTGGCGCTGCGGTGTCCGAGTATTGCCATGATCGTCTGAATGCGGGCGCCGCCCTCGGCGAGCTGGGTGCCGAGGGTGTGCCGCAACCGGTGCGCACT
>NZ_JBHXFE010000179.1:0-1738 GCF_042722475.1 Streptomyces sp. NPDC127092 | reverse complement strand
CAAGGGGGCCTTGACGGGGGGTGGTTCCCAGCGGGGTCGGCTGATCGGGGCCAGCTTCTACCCGGTGCCCATCGCCTCTAGAGCGGCCTGAAATCCTCTCCCATCACCGGGGCAGCCCAGCGGCAGCGCCCGCACGGGGAGACGCCCGAACGGCCACCGACTAGGCATGTGCCGACGTAGGCACGCGCCTACGACGACGCCCAGCACCCGCAAGAATCCGCCGAAAAAATCCACGCCAGGAGTTGCACCCGACGTTCGGTGTCTAGTACACTGAAAGAGTCGGAAGGGGAGACCAAGCCCCACACCGACCCGGACGGAGGCACCGCCCGGAACCACTGGAACAAGGAGAAGCAGCCATGAGCGTTGACACGTACTGGACCAAGGTCGCCGCCGTCCGCGAGGCCCTGGCCGAAGCCAAGCCCAGCACCGCCGCCGAGGTGATCGCCATTCTGAAGGAGCACGACCCGATGACGGTGCACCTCACCGGGGATGCTTTCTACTCGGGGTCCGGCGACGGCGGAAGCCTGGCGGAGGACTTGGCGGAGGCCGGATGGCACTACGTGTGGGCCGAGGCGGATTACTACTACGTCATCCGCCACGAGGTCACCGGAGAATCGCTGACGTACGTCGAGGGCGATGTGTACGCCGGGGATGATCGGGAGGGCTGACGAGCCCACGAGGGCGCCCCCGCCGATCCGGCGGGGGCGTCCCCATGTCCGGTCCCGGAGGGCCCCGCGTAGGCAGGTGCCGACGTAGGCGCGTGCCTACGAGAACGCCCAGCACCCGCAAGAATCCGCCGAAAAATCCGCGCCAGGAGTTGCGCCGGACATTCGGTGTCTAGTACACTGAAAGAGTCGGAAGGGGAGACCAAGCCCCACACCGCCCGGACGGAGATACCGCCCGGACCCCCCTAGAACGGAGTCAGACCATGACCGCCACCGATTCCCGCATCGTGACCGGCTACCCCCTCCCGAAGACGATGGCCGAGGCTGCCGACTATGCCGAGAGGCGAGGGGCCTTGATCGTCGTCGCGTGCAACGAATCCGATGAAATGCCGATGACGCCCGCGGACGTGCGCGAGTACGACGAGCACCGCGCCCCCGGCGAGCCGCTGGAGTTCGTGCGCTACATCTTCCCCGAGGAGCAGAAGCGGCAGCAGCAGGAGCGAGGGGAGCGTGCCCGCCGCGAGCGTGAGGCCAAGGAAGCCGAGGCCGCCGCGCGGAGGCAGCGCGAGGAGGCGGCGCGTGCCCGGAGCGCGCGCACGTCCGCACGCATCGAGGCCATCCGCGCCCTGGCCGAGCACACCGACCCCGCCGCCATCGCCCCCCAGGTCGGATGCAACGTCGCGGACGCTATCGCGGCGTGGCTGTACGCCGAGGGGGTCACCGACGCCGCCGCAGCGTGGATGCAGGCCCACGAGGTGCACCCCGAGGCGTTCGAGGCGTACCGACACGAGGCGTTGGACGCCCGCGCCCGCGAACGGCTGGCCGAGGACCAGGCCGGGCGACGCCGCGAGCGTCTGCCCATCGGTAGGGACTGACGGCGAAGCCGGACCCGGCCCCCGAGCGTGGGGGCCGGGCCGAGCGGTGCGCGTTGGTGAGGGGCCGGCGGGACGTGCCGGCGCACCGTGGGGCGGTGCTCATCAAGGGGGCCTTGACGGGGGGTGGTTCCCAGCGGGGTCGGCTGATCGGGGCCAGCTTCTACCCGGTGCCCATCGCCTCTAGAGCGGCCTGAAATC
>NZ_JBHXFE010000178.1:1494-1740 GCF_042722475.1 Streptomyces sp. NPDC127092 | reverse complement strand
GATCGGTCATGCCGGTCTGGTCGCGAACACCCTGTCCAACCGCGCCAAGACCCTCGCACCGTCCACGCGCCTCAGCCCGCCCGCCATGGGTCTGGTGAAGGGTGCCACCCGGGAAGAACTCGACCAGGTCACCCGCGACTTCGAGGACTCGGCGCGCAACGCCGTCGACGCCGGATTCGACGCGATCGAGGTCCACCTCGGCCACAACTACCTCCTCAGCTCGTTCATGAGCCCCAACCTCAACAA
>NZ_JBHXFE010000178.1:0-1484 GCF_042722475.1 Streptomyces sp. NPDC127092 | reverse complement strand
GTACGGGGGCAGCCTGGAGCGGCGGGCGGCCTTCCCCCGGCGAGTGGTCGAGAGAGTGCGCCACGCCGTCGGCGACTCCATGGCCGTCACGGCCAAATTCAACATGACGGACGGTGTTCCGAAAGGGCTGTGGCTCGACGACAGTCTCCGCATCGCGCAGCTCCTCGAAGCCGACGGGCACCTCGACGCACTGCAACTCACCGGCGGCAGCTCGTTGCTCAACGGGATGTATTTCTTCCGCGGCGAGGTCCCGATGGCGGAATTCGTTGCCTCACAGCCCAAGTTGGTGGGCTGGGGTCTGAAGGTGTACGGACCGCGCATCTTTCCCACCTACCCGTTCGAGGAAGCGTTCTTCCTCCCGATGGCCCGGCAGTTCCGTGAGGCCCTGTCGATGCCCCTCATCCTGCTCGGCGGCGTCAACAGGCTCGACACCATCGAGAACGCACTCGGCGAAGGGTTCGAGTTCGTCGCGATGGCGCGCGCCCTGCTCCGCGACCCGGACCTCGTCAACAAATTCCGCGACCTGCACGTGCCCGAGGGTCTGTGTATCCACTGCAACAAATGCATGCCCACCATCTACACGGGCACGCGCTGCGTCATCCGGGAGACTCTGCGCTGATCAGGGCGCCTGCGAGGGGAGCGACCGGTATCACCTGCAGTCGGGGAACAACACCCTTTAGTCTTGTGTTGATCCATACGACTGAGCACCCCTCACTACTGGAAGGCCCGCATGACCACTCCATCGACGGTTCATGAACTCATCATCGTTGGTTCGGGACCTGCCGGATACACCGCAGCCGTCTACGCGGCGCGCGCGGAACTCGAACCGCTGCAGTTCGAGGGGACCCAGTTCGGTGGCGCCCTCATGACCACCACCGAGGTCGAGAACTTCCCCGGATTCCGTGAGGGAATCATGGGACCCGACCTGATGGACCAGATGCGCGAGCAGGCCAAGCGCTTCGGCACCGATATCCGCACCGAGGACGTCGAGGAACTCGACCTCACCGGCCCGATCAAGAAGGTCGTCGTGAACGGCGAGACCTACCAGGCGCACGCAGTCGTGCTGGCAATGGGCGCCGCAGCCCGTTACCTGGGGATTCCGGGGGAGGAGAAGTTGCTCGGCCGCGGCGTCAGCGCCTGCGCCACCTGCGACGGATTCTTCTTCAAGGATCAGGACATCGTCGTGGTCGGCGGCGGCGACTCCGCCATGGAGGAGGCCACCTTCCTCACCCGCTTCGCCCGCAGCGTCACCGTGGTGCACCGCCGCGAGGAGTTCCGCGCGTCCCGCATCATGCTCGAGCGCGCCAAGGCGAACGCAAAGATCCGGTTCGTGACCAACGCCGCGCCCGTCGAGGTCCTGGGCGAGAACAGCGTCACCGGACTCGTGATCCGCGACACCCTCACCGGTGAGACCTCCACGCTGGACGTCACCGGCATGTTCGTCGCCATCGGTCACGACCCGCGCAGCGAACTCGTCAAGGGAC
>NZ_JBHXFE010000177.1:0-1810 GCF_042722475.1 Streptomyces sp. NPDC127092 | reverse complement strand
CCGGTACACCAACCCGACCACCGGCGGCGACGTGATGCCCACGATCCGCGCCGAGTTCCACCGCCTCCGCGCGGGCGCCCGCACCCGGCCCCGCCGCGACGTGGGCTCGACCGTCTATCAGGTGTTCGAGGGGACGGGGCGGTTCGTCCTCGGCGGCGAGGCCCGCACCGTGTCCAAGGGGGACATGATCGTCGTCCCGTCGTGGACGGAGTGGTCGATCGAGGCCGACACCGAGTTCGACCTGTTCGCGTTCTCCGACGCCCCGATCGTCGAGCGCCTGCACTTTGACCGCACATTCATCTCCGAAGGAGCCTGACAATCCCATGAAGCTTGCCACCCTGCGCCGCGGCGGTGCCACCGTCGCCGTCCGCGTCGATTCCGACACCACCGGCACAATCATCGACGGGTACCCGGACCTGTCCGCCCTGCTGACCGACCCGGACTGGAGGTCGATCGCGGACAACGCGTCCGGTGCCACCGTCGACCTCGACGGCGCCGACTACGCCCCGGGGGTCCCGCACCCGGGGAAGATCACCTGCGGCGGCTTGAACGACGCCAACCACGTCCAGGAGATGGGCCGCGACCTGCCGCAGTATCCGACCCTGTTCGCGAAATTCAAGGAAGCGTTGACCGGCCCGTACGACGACGTGATCGTCCCGTCCTATGCCGCCGCCCAGCTGGACTGGGAGGGGGAGTTGGCGTTCGTCGTCGGCCGGCAGGCGTACCAGGTGCCCGAGGCCGACGCCGAGTCCTACATCGCCGGGTATTCGGTGATGAACGATTACACGATGCGCGACTACCAGTACCGGACGCTGCAGTGGGATCAGGGCAAGACGTTCGAGAAGACCAGCGGTTTCGGGCCGTTCCTGACGACCACCGACTCCTACACGTTCGGCGGGACACTGGTCACCACCCTGGAGGGGCAGGTGGTGCAGTCCACCACCACCGACGATCTGGTGTTCACCCCGGCCAGGCTGGTGGAGTACATCTCGCACATCGTGACGTTGCAGCCCGGGGACGTGGTGATCACCGGCACCCCCGGCGGGGTCGGGCACGCCCGCAAGCCCGGTCTCTACATTCAGGACGGGCAGACCGTGGAGGTCACCATCGAGGGCCTGGGCACCGTCCGCAACACGACGATCGTCAAGTAAGGGTGCACCCGGTGGGTTTCCACGATCTCGACTTGTCCGAGCGGTTGCTGATCGCCCGCCGCGGCACCGCCTACTTCGCGCAGCGCCTCGCCGAGGTGTCCGATTCCGACCTCGACGGGGAGACGCTCCTGGCGGGGTGGTCGCGGCGACATCTGGTGGCGCACGTCGGGTACAACGCGGCCGCGTTGTGCCGGTTGCTGGACTGGGCGGCGTCGGGGGTGCAGACCCCGATGTATGCGTCGGCGGAGCAGCGGGGCCGGGAGATCGCCGAGGGTGCCACCCTGTCGGCGGCGGCGCTGCGGAACCTGTTCGATCACACCGTCGCCCGGCTCGACGAGAAGTGGCGCACCCTGCCCGCCTCGGCGTGGGATGCGCAGGTGCGGACCGCGCAGGGCCGTCTGGTGCCGGTGTCGGAGACGGCGTGGATGCGCACCCGGGAGGTCTGGATCCACGCGGTCGACCTCGGCAACGGCGGCCGGTTCGGCGACTTCCCCGACATCGTCCTCGAGTCGTTGCTCACCGACATCGTCGGAATGTGGCGGCGCAAGGACCTCGGCGCCGGCCTGATCCTCACCGTCGACGGGGGTGAACCGGTTGCGGTGCAGCCGGATTCACCACCGGCCGGCAAGGTGTCCGGGCCCCTCGCCGCGGTCGTGCGG
>NZ_JBHXFE010000176.1:546-1821 GCF_042722475.1 Streptomyces sp. NPDC127092 | reverse complement strand
ATCGCTGATCGCAGTGACCGGCCGACACTCGCGCTGAATCCCCTGAGTTCCTCTGACCCTCCTTGTCACGGAAGGGCAGATCGGGGGGCCGCCAGGGTGGACTCGGCCGCGCTCACCGCCCGGACTCGAGCATTTCCAGGAGGTACCGCCCGTACCCCGACTTCACGAGCGGCTCGGCGCGCTCGCGCAGCTCGTCGTCGGAGAGAAGGCCCTGACGCCAGGCGACCTCCTCGGGGGAGCCGACTTTGAGGCCCTGGCGGGACTCGATGGTGCGGATGAAGTTGGAGGCGTCGTTCAGGTCGTGGAAGGTGCCGGTGTCCAGCCATGCGGTGCCGCGGGGCAGAACCTCCACGTTGAGGGTGCCGCGTTCCAGATAGGTGCGGTTCACGTCGGTGATCTCCAGCTCGCCGCGCGCCGACGGCTTGAGACTCTTCGCGATCTCGACGACGTCGTTGTCGTAGAAGTACAGGCCCGGCACCGCATAGTTGCTCTTCGGCTCCGCGGGCTTCTCCTCCAGTGAGATGGCCTTGCCGGCGTCGTCGAACTCCACCACGCCATAGGCGCTCGGGTCCGCTACCCAGTAGCCGAACACGGTGGCACCGTCGACCTGGGTGTGACGGCGCAGCTGTTGGCCCATGCCCGGGCCATAGAAGATGTTGTCCCCCAGCACGAGGGCCACGTTGTCGTCGCCGATGTGCTCCTCGCCGAGGATGAACGCTTGGGCCAGGCCGTCCGGTGACGGCTGCTGCACGTAGGTGAGCGAGATCCCGAACTGGGAGCCGTCGCCCAGGAGGCGCTGGAACTGCTCTGCGTCGTGCGGGGTGGTGATCACCAGGATGTCGCTGATCCCCGCCAAGATCAGCGTGGAGAGCGGGTAGTAGATCATCGGCTTGTCGTAGACCGGTACGAGCTGCTTCGAGATGGCATGGGTGATGGGATGCAGGCGGGAGCCCGTGCCGCCGGCGAGGATGATGCCTTTCATGGGCTCGATTCTACGGGGCCTCTGCCCCTCCGTTCGGGCCCGGCGATGGCTAGACTCGCCCACGAAGGACGTCCGCGCTGTGGGACGTCTCCGAGTTCGGGCTGAATGCCCCCTGAGGCGGACAGGAGTCTCATGAGCGAAGGGTCGTCGTCGCCCCAGGCCTTGCGGATGGGCTCGGTGCTCCCGTATCCCCTCGCGAGACACGGCGGGGACTTCGCCTTCGAGACGCGCGCCTTCGAGGCGCTCGACGCCATGGGCCGGCTCTGGGACGGAGAGTTCCTCGTCTTCTCCCC
>NZ_JBHXFE010000176.1:0-536 GCF_042722475.1 Streptomyces sp. NPDC127092 | reverse complement strand
AGCTGGCAGAACGCCCCCGCACCGGCTACCTGCGGCCGCCGTCGGAGCTGCCGTTCACGGTGGTGGAGGTACGACCCGACCTTGCGGACCTGAGGGACCATCCCGTCGACCTCGTGACAGGGCTGCTCATCCCCACCTCGGCGCCCATGCTCGACATCGACGCTCCTGCGATCCTGACAGCAGAGCTGACCTACCGGACCAGGCTCGATATCCACCGGGCGGAGGCACCCGTGCACATTCTTCCTCGCATGGCGCTCGGGCTGGCGCGCACGGAACTGCGCTTCCGCTCCATGGTGCGGCGGGCCGCCGCGGTGGAGTGCAACGGGCCGGCGGCGACGAGGTCCTACGGCAGGCTCGCTCGCCGGTCCATCTCCTACCGTGACCACCGGCTGCGCCGCGCCGATGTGGAGGCGGCGGCGCGTGTCCCGGCCTGGGACGGAGCACGACCCCTCCACGTGGGGTTTTCCGGCCGCCATGAAGCCGTCAAAGGCCCGCAGTTCGTGGTGGAGGTGGCCCGCCGGGCCCACCGCGCGGGC
>NZ_JBHXFE010000175.1:0-1840 GCF_042722475.1 Streptomyces sp. NPDC127092 | reverse complement strand
GCACGTGGGGCGGGTGATCGGGCCGGTGGCCAAGCCCGCCGAGGTGGTCTTCGTCCCCGACGTGCCCAAGACCCGTTCGGGCAAGATCATGCGGCGGCTGCTGACGCAGCTGCACCAGGGCACCGCGCTCGGGGACACCACGAGCCTGCAGAACGAGCCGTGCGTCGGGCAGATCGCCGAGGTGCTCCGGGCCGGTCGCCGCGCTCAGGACGCCGGCACCGGCGCCGTCCGCAGCGCCAGCTCGGCCAGCACCTGAGCGGCCCGCGGCACCACGGCGTCGTCGAACACGGCCTGCGGGGAGTGGTTGACCGGGGCCTCGTCCGGGTCCACGCCCTCCGGGACCGCCCCGAGCAGGACGTAGGCGCCGGGCACCCGCTGGAGGACCTCGGAGAAGTCCTCGCTGCCGGGCTCGGGCTCGGGTAGCTCCCGGTAGGCGTCGGCCCCGTACAGGTCCGCCACGGTCCGGCGGACGAAAGCCACTGCGTCCGGATCGTTGGCCGTCACCGGGAACGCGCAGTCCGTCCGGACCTGCGCGCTCATGCCGTGCGCCGCGGCGATCCCGTGCACCATGCGCTCCACGGCCGAGAGCAGCCGGGTTCGGGAGGGCGCGGAGAAGGTCCGCAGGGTGAGGGCGAGGGTGGCGCTGTCCGGGATGATGTTGGCCGCCGTGCCCGCGCTCAGGTGCCCGACGGTCGCGACCACCGGGTCGAAGGCGTCGAACTGCCGGGTGACCACGGACTGCAGCGCCAGCACCATCTCGGCGGCCACGGGCACCGGATCCTGGGCCAGGTGCGGCACCGAGCCGTGCCCGCCTCGACCGTGCACCGTCACCACCAGGTCGTCGCAGCCGGCCTGGATCGCCCCCGGGCGGCTGAGCAGGACGCCGCGCGGGTACGTGCCCGAGGAGACATGGATCGCGTAGGCGGCGTCCACCGGTCGCCCGGCCGCCTCCAGCAGCCCCTCCTGGATCATGTGCAGGGCGCCGCCGCCGGTCTCCTCCCCGGGCTGGAACATGGCCACCACGTCGGCGGCGAGCTCCCCGCGACGGCGCACCAGCCACGCCAGGGCGCCGTAGAGGCCGGCGGTGTGCAGGTCGTGGCCGCAGGCGTGCATGGTGCCCGGCACGGAGGGGGCGTACTCCAGCCCGGTCTCCTCCGTGACGGGCAGGGCGTCCATGTCCCCCCGCAGCAGCACGACCGGCCGCCGGGCCCCCTCCGGCAGCGGGGCCCCGCCGCGCAGCACCACGACGACGGAGCTCAGCGCCCGGCCCACGCTCGTCTCCAGCGCGGGGCGGCCGGTGGCGGCATCCTCCCCCGCCTCGGCGCGCAGGGCCTCGAGCCGCTCGAGGACGGCGGCCTGGGTGCGGGGCAGGTGCAGGTCCAGCTCCGGATGCCCGTGGAGGCGGCGGCGGAAGGCGATCGCCTCGCGGGCGATGTCCTCCGGCAGGTCCGGGGCGAGGGCGTTCGCGGGCGGGGTGGGGGCGGTGCGGTCCATCAGGACATCATGCCGTGGCGGCCCGCCGGCCCACCCGGATCGCGCAGCGGGTCAGCCGGCCAGCTCCTGCAGCTCGGCCAGGTCGAAGACGTCCTCCTTGGCGGGGGCCTCGGGCGCCTCGACCGCGTTCCACTCGGTGAAGGTGGCGTTCGCGTCCACGTCCTCGTCCTCCGAGTTCACGTCCTCGAGACGGTAGAGGGTCGTGCTCTCCGGGTCGATCAGCATCGTCCGGCCGAACTCGTGGTGCTCCTCGGGCAGCGCGTACTTGAGGTACGTCCTGCCCTCGAGCTCCACCTCCTCGGCCTTCAGGTCCTTGCCGTCGAAGGCGTCCGCGGCGGGCATGTCC
>NZ_JBHXFE010000174.1:890-1841 GCF_042722475.1 Streptomyces sp. NPDC127092 | reverse complement strand
CATCCCTGGCGACGTCAGCACCGCCATCGCGACCGCGATGTCACGTTCCTCGAACGCCCGCCCGGCCACCGCCGCCGATTTCGGCCAACAACTTCGCGACGCCGCACGTCGACACGATCGCCCGGTCGGCGAGCTGCCGACACTCCCCACCAACGTCTCACCGCTCGACACCAGACCCCCAGAGTTCACTATCGCGGGGATTCCGACAGAATCATCGCCGCAACCTTCCATACTCGAACCGACCCCGCCGCGAACTACTCCACCGCCCTCACCTGCGTCAAACCCGCGCGGTATAGCAGGCAAGTCCGGCAACCTTCCTCTGGAACTCACGAGCTTCATCGGTCGCAGGAAGGAACTCACCCAGGCTAAGAAGCTGTTGTCGTCGTCCCGATTGGTTACCTTCACCGGTATCGGCGGAGTGGGCAAAACCCGTCTCGCTCTTCGTCTCGCCGATAGCTCACGGCGGGCGTTCAGCAATGGCGTATGGCTTATAGAGTTGGGCGAGGTTCGCGACCCGATGCTGGTGATCGGTACGGTATCCACCACCCTCGGCATCCGGAGGCAAACCGCAGACCCCCCACTTGAAGTGCTCACCAACTACCTCGCCACTAAACAACTTCTCCTGGTCCTTGACAACTGTGAACACCTTGTGGAATCCGTTGCTGGCCTAGCGGAAACACTCCTTCAGTGGTGCCCCGATCTGAAACTCCTTGCAACTAGCCGTGAACCACTGGGTACTCACGGTGAAGTAGTAATGCGGGTGCCGCCACTGACGATGCCGAGCGAAGCACGCCCATCATCAATCCACGGTCTTCCCACCTACGAGTCAGTCAGCCTGTTCGTCGAACGGGCCACCTCTGCCGTACCCGATTTCCAGCTGACCGAACACAACGAAGCCGCGGTGGTAGAGATACGTCGGCAACTCGGCGGACTGCCGCTCGCAATCGAGCT
>NZ_JBHXFE010000174.1:0-880 GCF_042722475.1 Streptomyces sp. NPDC127092 | reverse complement strand
CCGCTTACGAGCGATGTCTGTCCAACAGATCCTCGACCGCCTAGCCGACCGCTACCAACTCCTGACCGCCGGAAGCCGCGTGACTCCGACGCGACAACAGACCTTACGGTGGTGCATTGACTGGAGCTATGAGTTGTGCAACCAGGAAGAGAAGCACCTGTGGGCCCTGCTGTCGGTGTTCTCGGGCGGCTTCGAGCTTGACGCAGTCGAAGGTGTCTGTGGAGAAGACGTCGAGTCGGCCGAGTTGTTCAACGTGGTGGCCTCGCTCGTCGACAAGTCCATCCTCATTCGGGAAGAACCGGGCACGATTGTTCGCTATCGACTTCTCGAGACCATCCGCGACTACGGCCAGGAGAAGTCGCGCGCGGCTGGAGATTTCGCCGAACATCGACTACGGCACCGAGACTGGTACCAGCAATTGGTCATACGCGCAGAAGCCGATTGGGTCGGGCCGCGCCAACTCGAGTGGATAACCCGCTTGGACCGCGAACACGCCAATCTTCGCGAAGCGCTCACCTTCAGTCTTGACGAGCAACCCGAAACGGACGCCGGCGTAAGGATGGCAGCAGCTCTATTTCCGTACTGGCTCTCGCGGGGCCATCTGAGTGAAGGCAGGCTGTGGCTGGATCGGGCACTAGCTCGTCATAGTAAGAACCTCGTTACCTTGAAGGCGCTGTATTCCGACAGTGTGCTCGCCGGGACACAAGGGGATACTCGCCACGCAGCAGCCCTCCTGGCCGCGGGCGACGAAATCGTCGCGGAACAGGGAAGCAGTCCCTGGTCGAACGTCTTCTCCGGCTACGCCGTTGGATGTCTGTTACTCGCGGAAGGTGATCCGCGAAGTGCTGTCGAACATTACGAGAAAGCACTCCTGCTAGCC
>NZ_JBHXFE010000173.1:0-1841 GCF_042722475.1 Streptomyces sp. NPDC127092 | reverse complement strand
CACTGTCCCTGCTCCTGCTCACCGGCTGCACCGCCACCGACGACGGCGTCACCCCGGCGAGCGATGCCGACACCTCCGCGTCGGTCAGCACGATGCCGACGACGCCCACCCCCTCCGTCGACGCGGCTGCGACGAGCCGTGCCGCTGCGTCGTCGCTGGCCGCCTCCTCCGCCGCGCAGAGCTCGCGCGCCGCAGCGTCGTCCTCGAGCGGGGCCGCCGAGTCGCGTGCCGCTGAGGGCTCCCGCAGTGCCGAGCCGGCGGCGCCCGCCGCCCCGGCCGACGTCGAGGGAGACGTGGTCACGGTCGAGTCGATCTCGGACGGCGACACGCTCCGCGTGACCCTCGGCGAGGTGTCCACGCGGGTGCGCCTGCTCAACATCGACACCCCCGAGACCCACCACCCCTCGAAGCCGGTCGAGTGCATGGGACCGGAGGCGACGGCGGCGCTGAAGTCGATGATCAGCCCCGGCGACACGGTGGTGCTGCGGTACGATCGCCGGCTCTACGACCGCTACGACCGCCTCCTCGCCGGCGTGTACGCGCACGACGTCCTGGTCAACGCCGAGATGGCCCGCCTGGGCTACGGCGAGCCGGCGGTCTTCGACGGCAACGACCGTTTCCTGCCCGAGGTCGAGGCGGCGTGGGAGCAGGCCCGGGCGAACGGCGTCGGCAGGTTCTCCGGGGAGTGCGGCGCCGCGGCAGAGCCCATCCCGGAGGCGGCCCCCGCGTCCGGCGACGCGGGGCCGGTGCGCGGAGCCGACTCCGTGTGCCCGGACTCCCACCCGGTCAAGGCCAACGACAACTCGGGCATCTACCACATGCCCGGTCAGCAGCACTACGGCAAGACCAACGCGCGCAACTGCTACGCCTCCGCCGCCGCGGCCCAGGCGGACGGCTACCGGGCGGCCCGGCGCTGAGGGCCCCGCGTCGGGTGCGGTCAGCGGCCCTCGTGGACCGCCCGCAGTTCGTAGCCGCGCTCCTCCACGGCCGTCTGCTTCTCGGCGCGCTTCTCCACCCCGGCCACGTCCTTCGGGGGCAGCTGCACCCGAGCCTCGGCGGGCAGGCCGGCCTCGAGCTGGCGGGCACGCTCCACCTCGGCGTCGACCTCCAGGCCGAGCAGCAGCACGATGTTGAAGATCCACAGGGCGAACAGCAGCGCCATGACCGTGCCGATCGCACCGTACGCCGAGTAGCCGGCGAACTGCGTGAAGTACACGGACAGGGCCACCGCGGCCAGCACCATGCCCACCAGCGCCACGATGTTGCCGGGGCCGAAGAGGTGGAAGCGCGGCTTCTGGACGTTCGGGGTGGTGTAGTACAGGGTCGCGATCAGCACCAGCAGGATCACGACGACGACAGGCCACTTCGCCCACGCCCACACCGGCAGGAACGTGTCCGAGAGGAAGTTCACCACGCCGGTCATGCCGAGCGGCCCGGCGATCGGCTGGAGGAAGCCGTCCACGAGCGAGCGGTTCAGCGCCAGCGAGAGCAGCACGACCACGATGCCCACGATCAGGATGAGCGTGGTGAGCAGGTTGGTCAGCGTCAGCTTCACCAGGCCGCGGCCCTCCTCGTAGCCGTACACCGTGTTGGCCGAGCGGTTGAACGCCTTCACGTACGCGGAGGCGGACCACAGGGCGGTCGCGATGCCGATGATGAGGGCGATGATCCCGCCGCCTGAGCCGGCCGAGTCGCTCATGGTGGTCACCAGGTTCGTGACGAGCGGCTGGTAGTCGCTCGGGACCAGGCCGGTCAGCTCCCCCAGCAGATCGTCGATGGCCCCGCGGTTGGAGGCGAGCACGAGGGACAGGATGGAGAACACGGCCAGCAGGGAAGGAGCC
>NZ_JBHXFE010000172.1:0-1849 GCF_042722475.1 Streptomyces sp. NPDC127092 | reverse complement strand
TATCGGGAAATCTCGCGTAGCGTCGCCGTCGATCGCGTCAGCTCCGGCAGCGACAGCGGGGGTACTCGAACCACTACCTCCCCACGAATGTCGAGAGACGCACGGCTCGTGGCGAGGATGTGGACACCCGGGCACGTCCGCAGTACGACCTGTGCAACACCTGCAACTGCCTCGATTAGATGCTCGCAATTGTCCAGGACTAACAGGATCCGTTTTTCCGCCAGCTGTTCGGTGAGCACAGTCATGGGCGGCCGGACGGAGTGATCCTGTAAACCCAGCGCACCCGACACAGCCTGTCCGAGCAGGTCCCCGTCGTGTAGTTCACCCAGTTCGACGAACCAGACACCGTCGTCGTATGTCCTGCGCGAAACGTCGCCGATCCGCAGGGCGAGCCGGGTCTTGCCCACGCCGCCGGCGCCGATGAGAGTTACCAGCCGCGATCCGGACAGCAGCTGGCGGGTGTCTGCCAGCTCGTGCCGACGGCCGACGAAGCTGGTCAGGTCCAGTGGAAGATTTCCGGATTTGCCTCGCCTCGACTTGGCATGCACGCCGATGTCCGCGGGGGGCTCACTTTCGGGCATGGTCGCATCCAATATCGAACCGACACATTACACAGGAGGCTGATTTGACGGGCGCGTCCGATGCGCCGAGCCGATCGGCCAATCCGAAAGAAGTCGGCCGAACAGTCATGCGCCACCTCTTGACAAATCGTGCCCGCTATACGATGTACGTTCTACAGCCTGGTGACGGCGAGTTCAACTCCCCTGGCCCGCTCGACTGCGGGCGTCACCGCGGTGATGGCCAGTCCCGCGAGATTCACGCTTCGACCCGGTCGTCGGATGCGGCGAGGGAGTTCCCTCGTGAACGGATTATCCGTTCCGATTCCAACGGTCGGCCAGCCGGGCTGTTGCTCAGCCGAAGGCGGTGCGCTCCCTCACGGGTGTCGCCGGGCACAGGTCGGGGAGGTCGTGTCCCATCCGGTCCCGTTTGGTCTGTAGGTAACCGAGATTGTGGTTGTTCGGCCGCGGCAGTAGGGGAACACGTGCTGCGACCTCGATGCCTGCATCCTGCAGACAGGTCACCTTCTGCGGATTGTTCGTCAGCAATCGCACCGACCCGATACCCAGATCTCGCACGATCTGCGCAGCCGTCCCGTAGTGCCGGGCATCAATCGGCAGACCGAGATCCAGATTCGCGTCGACGGTGTCCCGGCCGAAGTCCTGCAGACTGTAGGCCTGCAGCTTCGCCGCCAGTCCGATGCCGCGCCCTTCGTGCCCACGCAGGTAGATCACGACACCGCGGCCTTCACATCTGATCCGCTCCATCGCTTCGGTCAGTTGCGGCCCACAATCGCAGCGACACGATCCGAAGACGTCACCGGTCAGGCACTCCGAATGCACTCGTGTCAGCACCGGGGCGGCATCAGAGATGTCGCCGTGCACCAGCGCGATGTGCTCGGTGCCGTCGGTTTCCACGCGATATCCGAAGGCAGTGAAGTCGCCGTGCCGTGTCGGCAGCCGGGTCGCGGCGACCCTCTCCACGAGCAACTCGTGCCGGCGCCGGTATCCCACCACACTGTCGATGGAGATCATCGCCAGACCGTGGGTGTCAGCGAAGTCCCGCAGGTCAGGAGCCCGTTTCATGGTGCCGTCGTCGTTGACGACCTCCACCAGCACACCGGCCGGAGCCAACCCCGCCATCGTGGCCAGATCCACTGCGGCCTCGGTATGGCCGCGCCGCACCAACACCCCGCCCTCGCGGTAGCGAAGCGGGAAGACGTGACCGGGCCGCGTCAGATCCGACGGCACCGAACCCGCATCGGCAAGCACCCGAGCAGTCCGTGCACGAT
>NZ_JBHXFE010000171.1:0-1862 GCF_042722475.1 Streptomyces sp. NPDC127092 | reverse complement strand
TGAACCCGCCGGTGCGCTCCACCATGCGGGCCTGCTCGTGGCCGTCGCCCCACGCGGCGTGCTTGAGCGTGTGCTCGCCGATGGTGCTCCAGAACCCGGGCACGGCCTCCCACCGCCGCAGGGACTCCGGGTCCGCCGTCGCCGCGTGGGCCAGCACGGAGGCCTGGCCGGCGCCACCCGGCACGCCGACCTCGGTGCGGGCCGCGTTGTGCCCGGCGACCTCGCCCATGCCGAGGGCGTCGCCCCAGTGCTCCACGGGGATCGGCCGGCCGGCCACGGCGTGGTGGGCGCGGGCCACGTCCCCGGCCACCCACACGCCCGGCGCCGCCGCCAGGTGCTCGTCCGCCACGATCCGCCCCTCGTGCATGGTCAGCTCGGAGTCCTCGAGCCACCCGCCCCCCGGCTCGACCCCCACCGCGGCGAGGATCAGGTCCGGGGCGAGCGTGGCGCCGTCGTCGAGGTGGACGGTGCGCGGGGCGCGCACCTGCCCCACCCGCACGCCGGTGCGCAGCTCGACGCCGGCGCCGATCAGCCACTGCGCGATCCGATCGCCCGCCTCGCGGCCGAGCCGCTTCTGCTGCGGCACCTCGTCCGGGGTGACCAGCGTGGTCTCCACCCCGCGCAGCGCCAGCGAGGCCGCCGCCTCGCAGCCGATGAACCCCGAGCCGATCACGACGGCGGAGCGCGCGTGCCCGGCCGACGTCACCAGGCGGCGGGCGTCGGCGAAGGAGCGCAGCAGGTGCACCTCGGCGTCGTCGTCCGCGACGGGCAGGGGCTTCGGGTGCGCGCCGAGGGCGAGGATCAGGCGCTCGAAGCGGACCGGCTCCTCGCCGACCCGCAGCGTCCGCGCGGCGAGGTCCGCGCCGGTGACGGTGGTGCCGCGGCGCAGCTCGACGCCGTCCGGCAGCTCCTCCCCGGCGATCGGCGTGCCCTCGGGGGCCGCCATGCCGCGCAGCACCTCCTTGGACAGCGGCGGGCGCTCGTAGGGGTGGTCCACGTCCGAGGTGAGCATGAGGACGGGGCCGGGTCCCCCGGCGTCGACGTAGGCGCGGGCGGCGCTGACGCCGGCGGGGCCGCTGCCCACGATCACGAGCGGGAACGGGGTGGAGCTGTGCTGGGCCCTGCGGCCAGCATGCGCACCCGTCACGGGCGGAAGCCAGGGCCGACGGACACCCCGGCTCCGGCATACTGCCCGCATGGACCCCTCCCTGGTGTGGCTGCCGGCCGTCGTCGCGCTGGCCGCGATCACCGTGGGCGGCACGCTCCAGCGGGTGAGCGGCATGGGCGTCGGCATGATCGCCGCACCCACGCTGTCCCTGCTCCTGGGCCCGGTGGCGGGGGTGACGCTGTCCAACGTGGCCGCCTCGGTGTCCGCGGTGCTGCTGTTCGCGGTGCTCCACAGGCACGTGGACTGGCCGCGCTTCGTCCGCCTCGCACCCCTGCTCGTGGCCGGCTCGTTCGCGGGGGCGTGGGCCGTGCGGGTCCTGGACGCCCACGCCCTCGAGATCCTCCTGGGGTCCTCCGTGCTGGTGGCCGTGGCCGCCGTCCTGGGCCTGCAGCAGCGCTTCACCGCCCAGGGGAACGGGGCCGTGTTCGCCTCCGGCGCCGTGGCCGGGTTCATGAACACCACCGCGGGCATCGCCGGGCCGGCGCTCGCGGTCTACGCGGTGGCGAGCCGGTGGGACCAGCGCTCGTGGGCGGCCACCCTCCAGCCCGTGTTCCTGCTGGCCAATCTCACCTCGCTGGTCACCAAGTCGCTGTTCGGCGCGGCCGTGCCCGCGGGGCTGCACGTGCCGTGGCCGGTGTGGGTCGCCGTGGTGGTGGGCGGCCCGCTGGGGGGACTGCCAGGGTGGGGGGTGGGG
>NZ_JBHXFE010000170.1:1398-1871 GCF_042722475.1 Streptomyces sp. NPDC127092 | reverse complement strand
AACCACCCGTGAGTACTTGTTAACCGCCGAACGTTAATAAGTACTCACGGGTGCGTCAGCGCACTATGTTGACCATCTTGCCGGGGACGACGATCACCTTGCGGGGATCCTGGCCGTCGAGGAGCGCCACGATCTTGTCGTCGGCCAGCGCGATCTTCTCGATCTCCTCGCGCGGGGCATCGGCGGCGACCGTCACGCGGCTCCGGACCTTGCCGTTGACCTGGATCGGGTACTCGACGGTGTCCTCCACCAGCCACTTCTCCTCCGCCACCGGGAAGGGTCCGTGCGCCAGGGACTTCTCGTGCCCGAGCCGCGACCACAGCTCCTCCGCGAGGTGCGGGGCCAGCGGTGCCAGCATCAGCACCAGCGGCTCCACCACCGAGCGGGGTGCACCGCCGGGGTAGGCCTTGGTGAGGTGGTTGGTGTATTCGATCAGCTTGGCCGCGGCCGTGTTGTCGCGCAGGGCCGTGTAG
>NZ_JBHXFE010000170.1:479-1388 GCF_042722475.1 Streptomyces sp. NPDC127092 | reverse complement strand
GCCGTGTAGTCCTCGCTCACACCGGCGATCGCCTTGTTCAGCGCGCGCAGCGTGTCCTCCGTCGGGGCGTCGTCGGTGACCCGCAGTGCACCGGACTCCTCGTCGACCACGACACGCCAGGCGCGCTGCAGGAAGCGCTGCGCACCGACGACGTCCTTGGTGGCCCACGGACGCGACGTGTCCAGCGGACCCATCGACATCTCGTACACGCGGAGCGTGTCGGCGCCGTACTCCTCGCAGATGTCGTCCGGCGACACGGAGTTCTTGAGGCTCTTGCCCATCTTCCCGTACTCGCGGTTAACCTCGGCGCCCTGGTAGAAGTACTTGCCGTCCTTCTCCTCCACCTCGTCGGCAGGCACGTACACGCCGCGCGCATCGGTGTACGCGTACGCCTGGATGTAGCCCTGGTTGTACAGGCGGCGGTACGGCTCGCTCGAGCTGACGTAGCCGAGGTCGAACAGCACCTTGTGCCAGAACCGCGAGTACAGCAGGTGCAGCACCGCGTGCTCGACGCCGCCGACGTACAGATCGACACCGCCGGGATCGTTGGGTCCGTGGATCTCCGGACGCGGACCCGTCCAGTACCGCTCGTTCTCCTTGTCGCAGAACACGTCCGGGTTGGTGGGGTCGATGTACCGCAGCTGGTACCACGAGCTGCCTGCCCACTGCGGCATCACATTGGTGTCGCGGCGGTACGTCTGCAGTCCGTCACCGAGATCGAGTTCGACGTCGACCCAGTCGACGGCCTTCGCCAGCGGGGGAGAGGGCTCCGAGGACGCGTCGTCGGGATCGAACGACACGGGTGCGTAGTCCTCGACCTCCGGGAGCTCCACGGGCAGAGAAGATTCCGGCAGAGCGTGGGCGTTGCCCTCGGCGTCGTACACGATCGGGAACGGCTCGCCCCAGTAC
>NZ_JBHXFE010000170.1:0-469 GCF_042722475.1 Streptomyces sp. NPDC127092 | reverse complement strand
GCGAACAGCCAGTCGCGCAGCTTGTACTGGATGGTGCCCTTGCCGGTACCGTCCGCTTCCAGGCGCTCGGTGATCGCCTTCTTGGCGTCGGCGACGCTCATCCCGTTCAGGAAATCGGAGTTCACGATGGTGCCGTCGCCGGTGTACGCGTCCTTGGTGAGGTCGCCGCCGGAGATGACCTCGACGATGTCGAGGCCGAACTCGGTCGCGAACTCGTAGTCACGGTGGTCGTGACCCGGGACGGCCATGATGGCGCCCGTGCCGTACCCGGTGAGGACGTAGTCGGCGATGAACACCGGCAGCTCGAGCCCGTTCACCGGGTTCACGGCGTAGGTGCCGAGGAAGACGCCCGTCTTCTCCTTGTATTCCTGCCGCTCGAGATCCGACTTGGCAGCGATCGACTTCCGGTACGCCGCAACCGCTTCGACGGGAGTCGCGGCACCACCGGTCCAGCGCGAATCCACACCCT
>NZ_JBHXFE010000169.1:0-1880 GCF_042722475.1 Streptomyces sp. NPDC127092 | reverse complement strand
GTCCCGACGTCGTGGGTCATCGTGGTGCCTCCGGCTACCGCCCCGAGCACACCCTGGCCGCCTACGAGCTGGCCGCCGCCCAGGGCGCGGATGTGATCGAGCCGGACCTGGTCTCCACCAAGGACGGCGTGCTCGTGGTCCGCCACGAGAACCTGATCGACGGCACCACGGACGTCGCCCAGCGACCCGAGTTCGCGGACCGCAGGACCACCAAGGTCGTCGACGGCGTGGCCCTCACCGGCTGGTTCACCGAGGACTTCACCCTCGCCGAGCTCAAGACCCTGCGCGCCAAGGAGCGCCTGCCGCAGGTCCGCCCCGAGTCCGCGTCCTACGACGGCCGGTACCAGGTGCCCACCTTCGAGGAGGTGCTCGAGCTGCGGGAGCGCCTCTCGGCCCGGCACGGCCGCGAGATCGGCGTCATCCCCGAGATCAAGCACCCCACCTACTTCGACTCCATCGGCCTGTCCATGGAGGAGCGCGTCGTCGAGCTGCTCGACGAGCACGGCCTGAACAAGCGCAACGCCCCCGCCACCGTGCAGTCCTTCGAACTCGCCAACCTGCGCGATCTCAACGAGAACCTCGGCCTCAAGGCCGAGACGGTGTTCCTCTCCAGCGTCACCGGCGCACCCTATGACTCCGTGGCCGCCGGCGACGGGCTCCGCGACTACGACTTCTACGCGAGGTCCGCGCGGCCGGCGTCGACACGCTCGGCCCGGCCTTCGCGCAGATCATCACCAAGGAGAAGGACGGCTCGATGGGCGAGGAGACCGCGTTCGGCTCCCTCGCCCACCGCGCGGGCCTCGAGGTGGTGCCGTACACCTTCCGCGCCGAGAACCAGTTCCTCTACACGGAGTTCCGCTCCTCCACGGACCCGAACGCGCAGGGCGACATGGTCGGCATGATCCAGCCGTTCCTCGACGCCGGCATCGACGGCTTCTTCACCGACCACCCCGACCTCGGCGTGCAGGCCGTGGACACCTGGATGCAGGGCAAGAAGGAGCACCCGGGCCGGGGCGTCGGCAAGACCGCCCAGCGGGGCCTGAAGGTGCGCTGACCCCGTCCCGACCGGAGACGATCCCGGTGGACCCGGTGACGTGGACGGCCAGAAGGGCCGGCCATGAGGGCCGCCGACCCGGACGAAGGAAGGCACAGCATGACGACGAACACGCCGAAGAACGCCCACGGCTCCTCAGCCGAGGGCCGTGACGCCAAGGACCAGGCGAAGGACAAGGCCCAGCAGGCCGCGGGCGAGGCCCAGGGCCAGGCGAAGGCCGTGGCCCACGACGCCAAGGACAAGGCCCAGGACCTCGCGGCCACCGCCAAGCACGAGGCCGGCCAGGTGAAGGACGAGGCCGCTGACCAGGTGCAGTCGCTGGTCGGCTCCGCCCAGGAGCAGGTCGGCGCGCAGGTGCAGACCCAGCAGGAGCGGCTCGCGGGCCAGGTGCGCAGCTACACCGACGACCTGCACCGCGTGGTCTCCGGTGAGCAGCCGCAGACCGACCTGGTGCGCCAGGGCGTCGCCTCGGTGGCGGACCGTGCCGAGGCCCTGACCCAGCGCCTGGAGACCGCTTCCCCGCAGGACCTGCTGCAGGACGTGCGCGGCTTCGCCGCTCGCCGTCCGGGCACGTTCCTGGCCCTCGCCCTGGGCGCCGGGCTGGTGGCCGGTCGACTGACGCGCGGCATCCGCGACGCCGCCCAGCCGGACTCCGCCGCTTCCACCTCGCCGCGCCGTCACGAGACCCGTCCGGACGCGGTGCACGCGGACGTGACCCCGCACCACCTGGACTCGCAGGCCCCGGCCTACTCGAGCGATTCGCTCTCCCAGGCCGACGGCCAGGTCGCGGGCGGCGCCGGGCCCCGTCGCGCGGCCGGCGCCGGAG
>NZ_JBHXFE010000168.1:0-1911 GCF_042722475.1 Streptomyces sp. NPDC127092 | reverse complement strand
AACCACGTCGCCATGACGCGAGGATCGGGGTCCACGCGGGTCTGTTCCCAGGATCGCCACATCGCTTCGAGAACCGATCCCGCTTCCTCGTAGCGCCACCACTGCGGGTCCCATCGGAACCTGTTGGGGTTGCGGCGGAAGTGCGGCAACAGCCAGCCGCTCACCCACTCGCCGGCATGCGCGTAGAAGGTCCGCAGCTCCTGCTCCGTGTCGGATTCTTCGGGAGTCTCCTCGGGGGTCTCCTCGGGAGGCTCGTCTTCGAAACGCGGCATCGCGTTCAGCACGGGATCGGCGCTCACCGGCTCAGCACCTCCGCGCGCTCGGCCTCGGCCTGGACACCCGCTGCTGGCCGCTTCCTCGGGGCGCGCTTCACCTCGGACGGGTTCAGCACATGCGGGCCGTGGGGGAAGGATTCCAGCTGCATACGGCGGACCTTGGACAGCTGGGCCGCTTCGGCTCCAGTCAGATGCGCCACGTCACGCTCCGCGGCCTGAGCCAGATCGTCCAGATGTTCTACCCGCGCAGCGTCGCCTTCGGCTTCGGCTTCCTCCCGCTGGGCGTCCCCCAGTGCTTCGGCCTGCGCGTCCTTCTCATCGGCACGTGCGGCCACGCCTGCGGTGTCCGTGTACGTCTCCGACTCGGGCTCCTGGCCGAGTGCGCGAGCGCGTTGCTCGTCGGTCATCGCGTCGGGGAACTTCTCGGCAATCGCGCGGTCCACGTCCTCATCGCGTCCGATCCAGCCCTGCACATCCGCCCACGCCTCGGGCATGTCGCGGCCCAAGTTGTCCGGGGCATTCTCGATGGCGCGCAACGCCCCGTCCTTGTCCACGGCGCGAATGTCGCCCCGGTCGTTGGACAAGTCGTGCATGACGAACAGCTCGGGGCCGGCCTCAGCCGGCTGCGGCTGCTGCACGTGCGCTGGCTCCTCGGCTGCCGCTTCCTGCTCCTGAACCTGCTCAGCAACGGCACGGTCATCGGTGTGGTCCTGCCGCAGCTGGGCGAAGTAGTCATCGAGGGCATCACGCAGCGCCGCGTGACGCTGCTCCAGCGAAGACGGATGCGCCCGGTTGATCTCCTGGAGGTCGATCCCGAACTCGCTGCGGAGCACATCAGCCCCGTGCATCCAGGCTGAACGCGCCGCCGGCTCGTTGCTCCCCAGCGCGGCCGCGACGGCCAAGCGGTCCGCGATGGACTCCGATCCGGCGTGTCGCCAGAAATCCCGCGAGTAGAGGTCGTGTTGCACGACGCGCGCGGCGTTGGCGCGCACGCGCGCCTCCTCCGTGCCTGCGCTCTGCACGCTCTGAACCTGCATCGCACGAGCGCGCAGCTGGTTCTCCCTCAGCTGCATCGACGCGCCGGTGACCATCCGCACCATCATCCCGAAGTCTTCCGCGATCTGGGATTCATCGTCCATAGCCATGACCGGCCTCCTTCTGCATCTCTCGTGTACCCACGGGGACAGTCGTGCCCGTGGTCGTGGGATCGGGGAACAGCGACTTGTGCGCCCGCTCGGAGGCGTCCGCCAGCACCATGAAGTCCCGTACCAACTGAGGACGCACCCCCACGACGTGCTGCTGCATCATCGCCCGCGACAGGCGGTTGGCCTGCCGCACCACGGCCAGCCAGCCACGATCCCGGCCCTTGGCAAAGCGGGCGGTCTGACGCACTCTCCACGCCCCGTTCGGCTCACTGTGCTGGGCGCGGGCGATGCGCTCGGACATGCGACTGAACGGACCGTCCTGCCCGCCTTCGTACTGCACGGCCAGACGCGCGTAGATGCACGCCAACGTGTCCGGGGCGGTGCCGGTCTTGCCGCTCATCATGCGCTCGACATGCACCCGGTGAACCGGCCGCTGCAACCGGGCCGGCTGACCCGGGCGGCGCATCGTGCCATGCAACGCGCTCAGGTAC
>NZ_JBHXFE010000167.1:0-1912 GCF_042722475.1 Streptomyces sp. NPDC127092 | reverse complement strand
GTGGGGACGTCGGTGGTCTCGGTCATCAGTGCACCTTGAAGTAGTCGAAGGGCTCGAGGCACTCCCGGCAGGTGTAGAGGGCCTTGCAGGAGGTGGAGCCGAAGCGGGTGATCTCGCGGGTGTTCAGGGAGTGGCAGCGCGGGCACTTCACGGCCATGCCGATCATGACCGGGCCGTCCGTGGTGCGCGCGACGGGCGGGGCGATGCCGTACTCGTTGAGCTTGGCCTTGCCCTCGTCCGTCATCCAGTCCGTGGTCCACGCCGGCTGCAGCGCCAGGCGCACCTCGGCGTCGGGGAACCCGGCGCGCTCGAGCGCGCGGGTGACGTCCGTGGTGATGGTGTCCATGGCGGGGCAGCCGGAATAGGTGGGCGTGATGACGACGACGGCCCTCTCGCCCTCGGCCCGTGCCTCCCGGAGGATCCCCAGGTCCGCGATGGACAGCACGGGAATCTCCGGGTCGTGCACGGTGGAGGCCGCATCCCAGACCCGCGCATCGGCGGGATCGGCGGGGCGCAGCTCGCTGGCGGTGGTCACCAGGTCGCTCCCGGGTGACGGCGCGCCAGGGACTGCATCTCTGCGAGGATGTACCCGCGGTACTCGCTCATGGCGCCGGAGCGGTCGCCGCCGCGGGCGGTGCCCGTCGTCGGGACGGTCAGGCCGGCCTCCTCGATGGCCGCGCGGATGCGGGTCATCGTGGGCTCCTCCAGCGAGGACGGCAGCACGGCGACGCCCTGCTCGGCGAGGGCGCGGACGACGTCGTCGTCGTGGAAGAGCTCGGCCACGTAGGGCCACAGCTCGTCCAGGCCGCGCTGCATGCGGCGCTTCGACTCCTCGGTGCCCAGGCCCAGGCGCTGCAGCCACAGGGCGGCGTGGTCCTGGTGGTACAGGACCTCCTTGAGGGCCTTGTCCGCGATGGCGGCGAGCGTGGGGTCCGTGGACTCGCGCAGGCGGGTGTACAGCTCGTACGAGTAGAACGAGTAGTACAGCTGGCGGGCGATCGTCTTGGCGAAGTCGCCGTTCTCGGCCTCCACGAGGCGGACGGAGCGGAACTCCTCCTCGTCGCGGAAGTACGCGAGCTCGTCCTCGGTCTTGCCCCATGCCGTGCCGGCGTAGGAGAGGAGGAAGCGGGCGTGGCCCACGAGGTCCAGGGCGATGTTGCCCAGGGCGATGTCCTCCTCGAGCTCCGGGGCGCGCGAGATCCACCAGGACAGGCGCTGGCCGAGCATCAGGGCGTCGTCACCGAGGGCGAGGGCGTAGCGGGCGACGTCGTCGCTCGCCTTCTGCTCGCCGGCCGCGATCTCCTCCGCGGTGATGGCCACGCCCGCGGAGTGCTTCGTGGCGGAGTCGTTGGTCGCGAAGCTCACAGGTGCGGCACCCCCTCGGACTGCTGGTAGTAGGTGGCGTGACGGTAGGACTTGCCCTGCGGGGACTCGAAGAAGCCGCCCTTGGAGTCCGGGTCGGAGGCCGCGATGGCCTCGGCCGGGACGACCCACACGGAGGTGCCCTCGTTGCGGCGGGTGTACAGGTCGCGCGCGTTGCGCAGCGCCAGGGTGGCGTCCGGGGCGTGCAGCGAGCCGGCGTGCACGTGGGAGAGGCCGCGGTTGGCGCGGACGAAGACCTCCCACAGGGGCCAGGCGTGGGAGGCGGCGGTGGTCTCGCTCATGGGTCAGGCTCCGATCAGGTGGGTCTCGGCCGGCGCGTTCTGCTCGGCCTGGCGGCGGGCGTAGGCGGCGGCGGCCTCGCGGACCCAGGCGCCCTCCTCGTGGGCCTGGATGCGCCGGGCCATGCGCTGGGTGTTCATGGGGCCGTTGCCCTTGATCACGGACATGAACTCGTCCCAGTCCAGCTCGCCGAAGTCGTAGTGGCCGCGCTCCTCGTTCCACTTCAGGTCCGGGTCCGGCAGGGTGAGGC
>NZ_JBHXFE010000166.1:0-1928 GCF_042722475.1 Streptomyces sp. NPDC127092 | reverse complement strand
GGCCACGGCCGCGGTGTTGACGGAGACCTTGTCCGCCCCCGTGCGCAGCAGCCGGTCCACGTCCTCGACGGTGCGCACGCCGCCGCCCACGGTCAGCGGGATGAAGACCTCCTCTGCCGTGCGGGTCACGACGTCGTAGGTCGTGGCGCGGTCCGAGGTGGAGGCGGTGACGTCGAGGAACGTGATCTCGTCGGCGCCCGCGGCGTTGTAGCGGCGAGCGAGCTCGACCGGGTCGCCCGCGTCCCTCAGGTTCTCGAAGTTCACGCCCTTGACCACGCGCCCGGCGTCCACGTCCAGGCAGGGGATGACACGCACGGCGAGGCTCACGTCGGCTCCTTCGTCTCGGGGGGCTCGGGCGGGACGGCGCGGGCCGTCAGAGGCGGATCGCGTGGATCGCGGAGATCAGGATGCCGCGGGCGCCCAGGGCGTACAGCTCGTCCATGACGCGGTTGGCGTCCGGCTTGCGGACCATGGAGCGCACGGCGACCATCGTCTCGTCCCGCAGCGGGGAGACCGTCGGTGACTCCAGCCCCGGGGTGACCGCGGTGGCCGCCTCCAGCAGGTCACGGCGGATGTCGTAGTCGATCATGACCCAGCGGCGGGCCACGAGCACGCCCTTGAGGCGGCGCAGCAACACGTCGAGGCCCTCGGGGCGCTCCCCTGCGCGGCCGATCAGCACGGCCTCCGAGTCGAGGATGGGCTCGCCGAAGACCTCCATGCCGGCGGCGCGCAGAGTGCTGCCGGTCTCCACGACGTCGGCGATCGCGTCCGCCACGCCGAGCTTGACGGAGGACTCCACGGCGCCGTCGAGGTGGACCACCGTGGCGTCCAGGCCGGTGCGGGCCAGGTAGTCGGAGAGCAGGCCGTCGTAGCTCGTGGCGATGCGCTTGCCGGCGAGCTGCTCGGCGGAGGTGAAGGAGCCGACGGGGGCAGCGAGACGGAACACGGAGCGGCCGAAGCCGAGCGCCATGATCTCCTCGGCGGTGTCCCCCACCTGCGCGTCGCAGAACAGGTCGCGGCCGGTCAGGCCGACGTCGAGGGTGCCCTGGCCGACGTAGACGGCGATGTCCCGGGGACGCAGGTAGAAGAACTCGACGTTGTTCTCGGGGTCCACGAGGACGAGCTCGCGGGAGTCCCGGCGTTGCCGGTAGCCGGCCTCGGTCAGGATCTCGCGGGCGGACTCGGACAGGGCGCCCTTGTTGGGCACGGCGATGCGCAGCACGCGTCGGTCTCCTCGGGGTGCGGTGGGGCGGGCGGGGAACGGGGCCGGCGGCCTCAGAGGTGGCGGTAGACGTCCTCGAGGCTGATGCCGCGGGCGATCATCATGGTCTGCACGTGGTACAGCAGCTGCGAGATCTCCTCGGCGGCGGCCTCATCCGACTCGTACTCGGCGGCCATCCAGACCTCGGCCGCCTCCTCGACGACCTTCTTGCCGATCGCATGGACGCCGGCGTCGATCTGGGCCACGGTGCCGGAGCCCTCGGGGCGCTCCTGCACCTTGCGCGTCAGTTCCGCGTACAGCTCGTCGAAGGTCTTCACGGGACCACCCTAGCGACCCTGCCCCTCCAGCCCAGACCGGAGTCGGTCATTGTGACGTACGGGACGGCGGGGTCTTCGCCACGCGCTGCACCTACGGGCCCACGTGGGACGTGCCGGCCGCTCAGCGTCCTCCCCCTCCCATGTCTGCACGTTCCTTCACTCCCATCGGGGCACGCGCGCGAGGCGGCCGTGGACGTGGGGATGACGGGCTGAACGTGCCCGTCCGGTCCGCACGCATGGCCCGGGCGACCTCCGACAGGTGGGCACGACACGCTCGTTTCTGACCCCGGCGACGACACCGCTCATTGCACACCTGAGACCCCACCAGGCCGATCACTGCCCCGAACCCCGACCGAGCCCACCGCACCAGATCTCTTCCGCGACGCACC
>NZ_JBHXFE010000165.1:711-1941 GCF_042722475.1 Streptomyces sp. NPDC127092 | reverse complement strand
TCCCACAGGGTGAGCCCGTGCTCGCGGATGTCGAGGTCCGGGTGGTAGGCCATCGAGTACTCGAGCGGGTCCACGTTGGCCAGCAGGTGGCCGCGGTCCCGGTAGGCGTGGATGAGCTGCTGGATGCGGGCGACCTTGCCGACCTGCTCCTCCGGGTTCACCTGCACGTCCTGGGCCCAGCGGACGGGCTCGTAGGGGATGCGCAGGGAGTGGAAGACCTCGTCGTAGAAGCCGTCCTCGCCCAGCAGGAGGCCGTGCACGATCTTCAGGAACTCGCCCGAGCCGGCACCCTGGATCACGCGGTGGTCGTACGTGGAGGTGAGGGTGATCGTCTTGGAGATCGCCAGGTCGTGCAGTGTGGACTCGGCGGCGCCCTGGAAGGCGGCCGGATAGGTCAGCGCGCCGACGCCGATGATGGCGGCCTGGCCCTGGGACAGGCGGGGCACCGAGTGCACGGTGCCGATGCCGCCCGGGTTGGTCAGGGAGACCGTGGTGCCGGCGTAGTCGTCCATCGTCAGCTTGTTCTTGCGGGCGCGCTGGACGAGGTCGTCGTACGCCTTCCAGAAGCCGCGGAAGTCGAGGGTCTCGGCGGCATTGACGTTGGGGACCACGAGCGCGCGGGTGCCGTCCGGGCGGGGCAGGTCGATGGCGAGGCCGAAGTTCACGTGGGCCGGCTCCACCATGGTGGGCTTGCCGTCGCGCTCCTCGTAGGTCACATTCATCGAAGGCATGGCCGCGAGCGCGCGGACCACGGCGTAGCCGATGAGGTGGGTGAAGGAGACCTTGCCGCCGCGGGTGCGGGCCAGGTGGCTGTTGATGACCACGCGGTTGTCGATCAGCACCTTGGCCGGCAGGTCGCGCACGGTGGTGGCGGTGGGCATGGACAGGGAGGCGTCCATGTTCGTGGCCACGGCCTTGGCCATGCCCTTGAGGACGGTGGCCTTCTCCTGCTTCTCGTCCGCGGTGGTGGCGGTGGTGTCGGCGGGCTCGGAGGGCACGGCCTGGGCCGCCGGGGTCTTCTTGGGCTTGGGGCCGGTGCTGACCGAGGTCTCCTTGGGCTGCGCACCCCGGGCCGGGGCGGTCGCCGCCTTCGGCTCGGTCACCTTGGCGGAGGCCTTCGGCTCGGCCCGGGCGGCGGTCTCGGGCTCGTGCTGGAGGGCGTCCTGGGGGGCGGGATCGGGGACGGCGTGCGTCGCGTGACGGTAGGCAAAACCGCGGCGAGCACTAAAA
>NZ_JBHXFE010000165.1:0-701 GCF_042722475.1 Streptomyces sp. NPDC127092 | reverse complement strand
GCCCCTTGGCGTCCGCCTCGTCTGGGAGACTGACGCCATGCGCTTCCTCACCGACCCGGTCGTCGACCTGACGTACAACGACGTCTTCCTCGTGCCCTCGCACTCGGACGTCGCCAGTCGCATGGACGTGGACATCGCCCCGGATGACGGCACGGGCGCCACCATCCCCCTGGTCTCCGCCAACATGACCGCCGTCACCGGGCGCCGGATGGTCGAGACCATGGCCCGGCGCGGCGGTCTCGGGATCCTGCCGCAGGACATCCCGGCGGACGTGATCCGGGACGTCGTGCGTCGGGTGAAGGTGGCCCACCCCGTGGCGGACACCGCCCTGACCGTCGGGCCGCAGGACACGGTGCTGGACCTGCTCCACCTCGTGGACCGCCGCAACCACGGGGCCGTCTGAGTGGTGGACGCCCACGGCGGGCTGCTCGGCGTGGTCCGCCCCCAGGACTGCGAGGGCGTGGACCGCTTCGCCTCGGCCGCCTCCGTCATGCACCCTCCGGCGGTGACCCTCACGCTCGCCGAGCTCGGCGGCACGGACGGGGCCCCGAGCAAGGAGGCGCTGCAGGCGGCCTTCGAGCGCCTCCACGCCGCGCGCCAGGAGATGGCCCCCGCAGCAGGCCCTACGGCCGCAATCGCCGACACCGTGCTACGCAGAGCATCCGCCGCGGCCGGACTATTGCGTCCGTTAGAGTTCAGGT
>NZ_JBHXFE010000164.1:0-1941 GCF_042722475.1 Streptomyces sp. NPDC127092 | reverse complement strand
CCATGCACCTCACGATCCGGAACAATGTGAGCGGCATCCAGCAATTCCGGATGCGCAAAATTGCAGACCGCGCAGTGGTTGTCGTAGGCGGCCAGCACGGTGGAACGGAAATGCGGCTGGTGAACGCGGATCTTGACCTCCCGCCTCAGATACCGCTTGAGAGACGCCTCCAGAACAGACTCATGCATGAGTTCCGGCGAATAGTCCTCCGGCTCCATCGGCGCAAAGACGATTTGGTGTCGTTCATCCTCGCGTCCTACAACGTAGACCGGGGCCACCACTTGAAACCGTGCTGGACTCATGCCCACGCCGACGAACCAGATCAGCGGGAGGCCGCGCTCGTATGCCCGGAAGAGCCCCTGGTTCGCTGGGAGACGGGGATTCGTGCCCTGCCACTTGTAGCGCATGAGGCCGTCGTCGCCGATTTCATCCTCGTAGGGACGGGCATGACCCTTTGGGCGATACACCGTGTAAAAGGAAAGCGCGGCATCAAACCCCGCCGGCTTGCGGATTCCGTTCTGCGTAGAGATCAGCGGGAACGGCTCCCCGTTCCACCGGAAGTCACCGATGTCCTCCCGGGTGAGCGGTACCTGGCCATCGAGCGAACGCATCTTCAGCCACTCAATGGCAGCTTCACGCAGCCCTATCGGTTCACTCATGGGAGTCCTTGCTCGCGAGCGCCTCAGACACGGACGCCGTCTATGCCGCACCGTACCAAGCACGGCCCCGCATCGGGCTTGGCCGCACCGGGCCACGCTGCCGAGGATGGTGTCGGGCTCGAGCAGGCCGTGCCGGGTCGGCAGCCCGACGACGGCGCTGGGCCGGGCAGGTTCAGGGTGATGGTCAGGACGGAAACGCCGTCCAGCGCAGAGCTGAGGTCCATGCCCATGGTGGGCACGGGGCGTGGCGCGCCGGGCTCGCGGGCCTGGCTGTGATGTGCATCTTTCTGGGTGTTGGGTCGCGGCGCCTGTTCTCACCCGTACTCCGCCCACACCCGCCTCGCCTCACCGTCCACCGTCATCACGCCGCCGTGCGGCAGCACCCACTGCGGCCGCGTGTGGCCGAACGGCACGCCCACGCACACCACCGCGTCCGGGTTGTAGCGCCCGACCTCCTCCACCACCACATCACCCTGCTCCGCGCGCAGCCGTGCCCGCTCCTCCGCACCCCGCGGCGCCTCGAAGGAACTCGTCGGCGGGCGGGCCGCCAGCACGGCGTCCACGGCGCCGAGCACGCCGCCCTCCCCTAGGATCCGCAGCAGCCGCCGAACCTCGCCGGCGTTCGGCAGCTCCTCGCTCGTCTCGATGAGCAGCACACCACCCTCGAGCGCCGCCATGTCCGCAGGCCCGCGGCCGGCCGCCATCACCCACGGCAGCACCTCAAGGCAGCCGCCCCACGTCCGGCCGGTCACCGCGCGCCGCGGCCCGGCCCAGCGCCACGGTGAGGCGCCCCCGCCGACGCCGCGCGCGCCGTCGTCGTGCGGGCACGGCACCGAATCCCGCTCGCCGAACTCGGTGAGCGCCCGCGGGTCCAGCCAGTCGACGCCGTGGTCCTCCGACTCCCCCGGCTCCGTGATCTCCAGCCGCCCTCCCGTCAGCAGGGCGGCCCGCAGGGACGCGGCGTGCACCTCATCCACAGCCGGTCCCGGCCCCAGGTGCACCTGGGTGGAGCCTCCGTAGAAGCTCGCCACGCCGTTCGCCCACAGCCACTGGTGGAGGTTGGTGTTGTCGCTGTAGCCGAGGAACGGCTTGGGGTCCGCGCGCACTGCGTCCGCGTCCAGGTGGCCGATCACGGTGATCTGGTCCTCCCCGCCCACCGTGGCGATCACCGCACGGATCTCCGGGTCCGCGAACGCCGCGTTCAGGTCCCGCGCCCGGTCCTTGGCGCTCGCCCCGAGCTGCCGGGTGGTGGGGTACTCGACCGGCACCAGTCCGGTCACCT
>NZ_JBHXFE010000163.1:720-1948 GCF_042722475.1 Streptomyces sp. NPDC127092 | reverse complement strand
CCCGCACCCACGCGATGGGGGTGGACGAGATCCGGGAGACCGTCCAGGCCTTCGCCGACGCCGCCGAGCGCGCCGACCGTGCCGGCTTCGGCGCCGTGCAGCTGCACGCCGCCCACGGCTACCTCATCCACCAGTTCCTCTCGCCGCTGACCAACACCCGGACCGATGAGTACGGCGGGGACTTCGAGGGTCGCACCCGCTTCCTCAAGGAGGTCGTGGCGGCCGTGCGCGAGGTGTGGCCCGCGGACAAGGTCCTGGGCATCCGCATCTCCGGCTCGGACTGGGTCGAGGGCGGCTGGAGCATCGAGGAGACCGTCCGCCTGGCGCAGGAGCTGCAGGGGCAGGTGCACTGGTTCGACCTGTCCTCCGCGGGCATCGGGGACACCTACGAGGGCCCCCAGGGCCCGGGCTATCAGGTGCCGCTGGCCACCGCCGTGAAGGAGGGCACCGAGGGGATCGTGGTGTCCGCCGTCGGCTCGCTGACCGGCGCCGAGGAGGTCGCGGCCGTGGTGGACGAGGACCGCGCCGACGCCGTCTGCGTGGGCCGCGCCGCCCTGGCGAACCCGAACTGGCCGACCGCGGCCGCCCTCGCGCTCGACGTCCCCTCGGAGCAGGTGCCGATGGCCCGGCAGTACTTCCGAGCCAAGTGGTGAGCGGAACACGCGGGACCCGGTGTGCTCCCCGCGCGGAACTCCGGTAGAACAGAACCATGAGCGTGCGCACCCCCGACCCGAATCCGGGCTGGCTGTCCGACGAGGACCTCTACGAGGCCCGGCGCCGGCTGCCCATGGTGTATGTGGAGGCCATCCCGGTGCGGCTGGACTCCCTCGGCTACGTCACCGAGATCGGCCTGCTCTACGTGGCGGACGAGACCGGCACGTTCCAGCGGACGTTCGTCTCCGGCCGTGTCCAGTATCGGGAGACCATCCGCGCCGCGCTGATGCGCCACCTGGAGAAGGACCTCGGCCCGCTCGCGTTCCCGCAGCTGCCGCCGTCGGTGGTCCCCTGCACCGTCGCCGAGTACTTCCCGGCGCCGTCCGAGACCGGGCTGACGGACGACCGCCAGCACGCCGTGGCCCTGGTCTACGTGGTGCCGGTGACGGGTGAGTGCCAGCCGCGCCAGAACGCGCTCGAGCTGACCTGGCTCACCCCCGAGGAGGCCCTCGGCGAGGACATCCAGGCCGAGTTCATCGGTGGCCGCGGGGACCTGGTGCGCCAGGCCCTCGCC
>NZ_JBHXFE010000163.1:0-710 GCF_042722475.1 Streptomyces sp. NPDC127092 | reverse complement strand
CGCCCCGCCGGTGGCCTCGACCCGGGTGATGCGGGACGACTTCGGCACCCCCGCGCTCGTGATCGCCACCCTCGAGGGCGGCCGCGAGGTCAAGATCGCCCACGGCTCCGTGATCCGGGTCCGCACGGACCGCCCGGAGGAGCGCAGGGCCGTCCCGGACACCACCTTCTCCCCCGTGGACGCGGGCTCCCCCGAGGAGCGGATCGTCGCCGTCGGCAAGCGCCACCTCGAGGACACCGAGCTGACCGCCACCGCGGCCCGGCTCTCCCACGGGTTGAACCTGCGCTCCGGCTCCCAGCTGGAGGACGTGTTCGGCATGGCCGAGCGGCTCTACCTGCTGCACGAGGACACCGAGGGCACGCTGGCCACCCTAGGCCTGCTGACGAACCTGCCGTGGGACGGGGCCGTGGGGCGGTGGAAGTCCATCCAGGCCGCGCTGTCCCTGGCGTCGCTGATCCTGCGCGAGGAGGGCGAGCACATCGCCGCCGCCAACCTCGGTCGGCGCCTGCTCGAGGCGGACGAGGTCCCCTCCGAGCCGGGCCGGGCGGCCCGGGTGCTCGAGGTGCGCCAGCGCCAGCTCAACGAGCCGCCGCTCTACGACCGGGAGATCTCCCGCGCCCTGCAGGCCCGCGACGCCGAGGCCGAGTATCAGTGGCGCCGCGCCCGGTTCGACCAGCTGCTGTACCTGCGCGCCCGCGGCGGCTCTGAGA
>NZ_JBHXFE010000162.1:0-1956 GCF_042722475.1 Streptomyces sp. NPDC127092 | reverse complement strand
CGACCACCAGTGGATCCACGTGGACCCCGAGCGGGCGGCCCGGGGACCCTTCGGCTCGACGGTCGCCCACGGCTTCCTCACCCTCGCGCTGCTGCCCTCGATGGTGCGGGAGATCTACCGGGTGGAGGGGATGGCCATGGTCGTCAACTACGGATCGGACCGGGTCCGCTTCCCCCATCCGACCCCCGTCGGCGCGCGCATCCGCGCCGGCGCCGAGCTCACCCGCCTGGACCGCGGCCCACAGGGGGCGCTGGCCATGGTGACCACCACCGTGGAGATCGAGGGAGTGGCGAAGCCGGCCTGCGTGTCGGACTCGCTCTTCCTCCTCCGCCCGGGAAAGGACGCGTCATGACGTTCAACATCTCCGTGCTCCTGCGCGAGAGCGCCGCCGAGCACCCGGACCGCCCCTGCGTGATCCTGGGCGACCGTGCCTGGATCTACGCGGAGGTGGACGCCGCCGCCGACCTGGTGGCCGCGAACCTCAGCGGGCTGGGCCTGGCCCCGGGCACCTCGGTGGCGGTGCAGCTCCCGGACATCCCGCAGTTCCTGTTCGCCTACTTCGGCCTCGTCCGTGCCGGCTTCGTCATGGTCCCCCTCAACCCCCTGCTGACGCCGCGCGAGATCGCCCATCACCTGTCCGACTCGGACACGGCCGTGCTCATCACCGTGGATACGGCGGCCGAGGCGGCGGTCAAGGGCGCGGCCCAGGCGGGCGGGTCCGACGGCGGTCCGACGGTGTACGTGGTCTCCACGGGCGCCGGGGAGCGGCCCGCGGGGACCCGGGACTTCGCGGAGCTGCTGGCCCCCGGCCCCTCGGTGGACATGGCCCCCACCCAGGCCGACGACACCGCGGTGATCATCTACACGAGCGGCACGACCGGCCCCCCCCAAAGGCGCCGAGCTCACCCACTTCGGCATCTACATGAACACGACGGTCTCCGGCGCGCGCATCCCGATCCGGCCCGACGACGTGGTCCTGGCCGTGCTGCCCTTCTTCCACGTGTACGGGCTCACGAGCGTGCTGAACATCTGCGTCCGCCACGCCTGCACCATGGTCCTGCTCCCCCGCTTCGACGCCGCCGCCGCGCTCGACCTGGTGGAGCGCCACGGGATCACCCGCATCTCCGCCGTGCCGACCATGCTGATCGGCATGGTGGAGGACCCCGACACCGGGCGGGACCTCTCGTCCGTGAGCCAGGTGGTCTCCGGAGGCTCGGCCCTGCCCCAGGAGGTGCTGCGGCGCTTCGAGGCGAAGTTCCCGCGGGCGACCATCCTGGAGGGGTACGGCCTCTCCGAGTCGACCAGCTCGGTGGCGGTGAACGTCTCCCGGGAGGAGCGCCGCGTCATGTCCATCGGCAAGCCGCTGTGGGGCACCGAGTGCCGCGTGGTGGACGCGGAGGGACACCTGCTCGGCCCCGGGGAGGACCAGGTGGGGGAGCTGCTCTTCCGCGGCCCCACCATCATGAAGGGCTACTACCGCAACCCCGAGGCCACGGCGGCCACCCTCGTGGACGGGTGGCTGCGCACCGGGGACATGGGGTACCGGGACGAGGACGGGTTCATCTACGTGGTGGACCGCAAGAAGGAGCTCATCCTCCGCGGCGGGTACAACGTGTACCCCCGCGAGGTGGAGGAGGTCATCGCCACGCACCCGGCGGTCTCCGAGGTGGCCGTGGTGGGGCGTCCGCACCCCTCCCTCGGCAGCGAGGTGGTGGCGGTCGTGAGCACCCGGCCGGGCATGAGCGTGACCCCGGCGGGGGTCATCGAGCACGCCAAGGTCTCCCTGGCGGCGTACAAGTACCCGCGCGAGGTGGTCGTGGTGGACAGCCTCCCCAAGACCGCCACCGGCAAGATCCGCAAGCGGGACCTGGCGACCACGCTGGCCGAGCCGGCCTCCCCCGAGTCGCACTCCGCGACGCCGTAGCCGCCCGCGACGACGGCCGCGCTTCCCTGTCC
>NZ_JBHXFE010000161.1:1011-1960 GCF_042722475.1 Streptomyces sp. NPDC127092 | reverse complement strand
GCGGCTCCCCCCCTGCCCAGTCGACGCGGATCCGGCGCACGGCATCGCGGGCCTCTTGCAGAAGTCGCTCCGCCGCGGTGTCCTCACCCCGGGACCGATGGCGCGTGTACCTCGCGTAGTTGCCCGTGACCACCGTGGGAGAGCCATCCATGGTGAGCTGCCCCTGCTCGATCCACACGACTCGCGAGCACATCTCCTTGATGGTGTTCAGGGAATGACTGACCAAGAAGACGCAACCGGCCTGAGCGCGGAGCTCGTCCAGGCGACGCCTCGTCCTTGCGCGGAACTGGGCGTCACCGGTGTTCAACGCCTCGTCGATCACGAGGATGTCCGGGTCGACGGACGTGGCGATGGCGAACTGCAGCCGGGACGCCATCCCCGATGAGTAGGCCCGCAAGGGCAGTTGGAGCGCATCGTCGTCGAGTCCGGACAGACGTGCCACCTGATCACGCCGCTGCACGGCTTCAGCCCGGCTCATGCCCATGGCCAGGCACCCCAGGAGGATGTTGTCCTCACCCGACACCTGCCGGACCAGCGCCGCGTTGACGCCGAGCATCACGGGGGTACTGGTCGCATAGACACGCCCATGAGTGGGACGCGCCTGACCGGTGATCAGCTTCATGAGCGTCGACTTGCCCGAGCCGTTGGTGCCGATCACCCCCACGGACTCACCACGCTCGACGACGAGTGACAACGGCTTCAATGCCTCGACTCGGTCCGTGCGGACTCCCCGCGCCCCGTCGAACAAGGCACGCCCACCTCTGTGGACACGCCGCGTGTCTGCCGAACGGACCGTGTAGGTCATGCCGACCTCGTCAAGGACGACAGCAGCGCGGTCGGCGGCCACGACGTCCTCACCGGCCGTCCCGAGGGGAGCAGGCCCTCCGCGTGCGTCATCGTGGCCGCTGCCATCGGGGCGGGTCGTCAGCGCACGGCGGGGCCTGGGGCT
>NZ_JBHXFE010000161.1:362-1001 GCF_042722475.1 Streptomyces sp. NPDC127092 | reverse complement strand
GGTCCGGCCAGTGGGCGACGTAGCGGCTCAGGACGAGAGAAAGCCCCGTGTTGAAGAGCGACTGCACGAACAGCAGGGGCACGATCAGGAGCCACCTCCAGGTGAGCACCTCGGCTGGCGGAAACGCGAGGACGAGCACGATCATCACTGCGAGCGTGGGGAGGAACTCCAGGAACGCCCGGATGTTGGCCGCCACCACCAGCGTGGCCCTCGGGAAGCGGAAGGCGCGGACGATTGTCTGGTTGCCTGAGATGGCCCTGGAGCCGGCCGTGATCGCTTGCGAGGAATAGCGGAAGAAGAACACGCCGATGATCAGATAGGCAACGAAGTTCGGCACCCCGTGGCCCGTGCCCAGAAGGACACCGAACACCAGATAGTAGGCTGCGCCGTCCAGGATGGGGTTGAGGATCATCCAGAGTCGGCCCAGGGCGTTGGTCGAGTTGGCCCCGGCGATGCGAGATCGCGAGTCGAAGAGGATGAACGCGCGGTGCCGCCAGATCGACAGCAGATACGCACCGATCGAGGGGCGTGCGCCGACGGGCGTCAGCTGCGACCCCTCCACGACCACGGGTGCGGCAACTGCCCCGAGCGCTGGACCGTTTCGAGCCATGGGGACAGCCTCCTGATGCAGGACATACG
>NZ_JBHXFE010000161.1:0-352 GCF_042722475.1 Streptomyces sp. NPDC127092 | reverse complement strand
CTTCCACTGTGTGGTGACGGTGACCGGCCAGCACCGGGAGATGCTCGACCAGGTCAACGAGCTGTTCGGAATCGTCCCGGACCACGACCTCAACATCATCCGTCCGCGCCAGACCCTCAACGGCGTGTTCGCCCGGACCGTCGAGGGCCTCGACACGGTGCTTCAGGACGAGCGCCCGGGCGCGGTCGTGGTGCAGGGCGACACCACCACGTCCACGGCCGCCGCCGTCGCCGCCTTCAACCTCGGCATCCCCGTGGTGCACGCCGAGGCCGGCCTCCGTTCGTTCGACATCGCCTCCCCGTTCCCCGAGGAAGCCAACCGCAAGATCACGAGCCAGATCGCGGCGCTGCAC
>NZ_JBHXFE010000160.1:309-1960 GCF_042722475.1 Streptomyces sp. NPDC127092 | reverse complement strand
GCCTCTCCGAGATGGGGCACGTCCGCGCAGAGTTGTTCCAGAGTTGAGCAGACCTGTGTGTCCGTCCCGCTGGGCCCGTCATCCCAGACCCACTGCACGGGGCCGCCGAGCGCAGTTCCGTCCGAGACAGGCCGGCCGGTCACTTTGTAGTTGGTCTTGCCGACCTCCTTGAGGAAGACCCCCTCCTTCCGGTACGCGAAGCGTCGCACGCCAGGTGCCACGGGCGTGTGACCAGGCAGGACCAACGCATCCGGCGGACGCTCCTCGAGCCAGTCCAGGGCGGCCAACGACTCTGCCGTGAACGGAGCCTCAGGATCCCCCGTCGAAAGAGTCCCCGCAGCGGCCGCCTGCACGAGGGCCGAGAAGAGCCTCGCGACATCAGGGAATCGCTCTGCGCCGCCGTCCGACCCGTGGCCCGTGTAGACGCCCAGCGGGAAGTCCGCGCTGATGACGAGTCCGCCCACGGTCACACCTCGGCGTCGTCGGTGCTGGCGGCGCCCAGGATCGCCGGGTCGCCCACCAGTTGGATGGTCTGCCCGTTCCACTCGACACCGGCGACCGACTCCGCATGCGCCAGCGCCGCTTCGAACACCTGGACGGCCACCTCGTCCGTGATGGGGGCGAGCGCCCGGGACTTGCCGTACCGGAGGTCGAGGGTCACGGTCGGCTCATCGGATTCGACCAGATGGCAGTTCGCACGCAGATGCAGCTCGCGGTCCGAGAGGGCCATGCCGAGCAGGGCGTAGGCCGCGAGCAGGGCGCGGCACGCCACGTCCTGCTCCGTCGTGCCGCCGAAGCGGAGCTGACGGAGCGCGGAAAAGGACAGGAGGCGTCGTCGCATGATGGAACGGCACGCGACACCGCCCAGTTCGCCGAGGACCGGCGGGATGTGGCCCAGGCCGAGCGTGGACATGGACGATCCGGTCTCCCCCTTCTTCTTGGCCTCGGCGAGCACCTTGTCCTGCAGTTTGGCACTCAGTTCACCCGCCTGCGCCTTGACCAGTGCCTCAACGTCCTTGGCCGATGGCTTGACGCTCGCCGCGACGGGGTCCACACGGCCAGCTGCGCGCCGATTGGTCCGCGGCGCCCCGCCCTCCTGGTCCTGGTCGGCCAGAACGCCGATGATCTCACCCGTCATGCAGGACTGGTAGCGGCCCTGATGCGACTTCCGAGTGGAGTCCCATGCGCCGAGGACCAAGGCCGTCGGTGCGGCGTCCAGCAGAGCCCGGGCGTCGAGCTTCGTGGCGTCTCGCAGTGCACGGTAGGCCTCGGTCTGCGTCACGGGAGCACCGTCAAGGGTGGCCGCCCGAATGTGTCCGTCGAACGCACGATGAGGCAGGGAGAGATCCGACTCGACAGCCTCTCCGTAACGCACCTCGATGGTCGGCACCTTGCGCAGCGCCTCTCCCTCCGGTGTCCCCTGATCCCGCCGAGCGGAGATGATGGCGTCCTCGTCCCGGTTGGAGACCGACTGCTTGCTGTCCACGACGACGGTCCACACCGGTCGCGGCTGGCCGGCCTCGTCGAGTTCCATCCGACGCTCGTAGGCGTAGGTGGGCTCACCCCGGCCCTCGATCACCTTGGCCGGCGCGATCACCGCCCCGGGGCCGCCGGCGGGCTGGAGCGGGGTCTCCGACAGGAGTGAGGTGCT
>NZ_JBHXFE010000160.1:0-299 GCF_042722475.1 Streptomyces sp. NPDC127092 | reverse complement strand
CACACGCGGCGAGGAGGTCCTCGAGGGACAGGGTGTCGAAGTCAGACATGACGCGGCCTTTCGTCCTGGTCTCGGGGCCGCCCCATTCGATCGGGCGCTGCCCCCGCTTAACGTGTCCGCCTCCCGCGCGAAGATCGAGTGGTCGGAAGCCTCGGTGAGGCATAACACAGATGCTGGCAGAGCGGGCGCACAGGGTCAATAATGGAACCCTCTTAGCAAGTTCTCATTCACATACCTAATATCAGCTAGTAGGGGTACATCTTCTGGCCCGCCCACCCCGCGCGCCATGGGGACGCCTC
>NZ_JBHXFE010000159.1:625-1965 GCF_042722475.1 Streptomyces sp. NPDC127092 | reverse complement strand
ACGGACAACGGAAACAACTACCGGGCTGCGGACTTCACCCGGAAGGTGGTCTCGCTCGGAGGCCGGCATCACCGGATCCGACCCTACACCCCGCGTCACAACGGGAAGGTGGAGAGGTACAACCGGCTGATGGTCGATGAGGTCCTCTACGCCCGCCCCTACACCTCAGAGCAAGCTCGGCGTGAGGCCCTGGCGGTGTGGGTGAACCACTACAACTACCATCGGCCTCATACCTCCTGCGGAGACGCCCCGCCAACCTCGTTGGCACCGGCCCGAGTCAACAACGTCATGCCCTCCTACAGCTAGCCGGTGACCAAGGTGCTGGCGGCAGCTTCGATGACGTCGTCGGTGATGGTGTCGAGTTGGTTGATCTTCAGGACGCGGCCGATCTGAGGGAATAGCCGTTCGAGGAGGCGGAAGTTGCCGCGGGTGATGCGTTCGATCGCGGCGATGGCCTGCGCGTCGGTGAAGTCTTCGGGGTCGAGGGTGCGGCCGAGGCGTTTCCAGTGACGAGTCAGAACGAACAGCAGCTCCTCTTGTGCGAGGGCGCGGTAGCGGTGGGAGAAGCCGAGGCGGCTGTAGAGCTGGGGGTAGTGGCGGAAACGCTGGTCGATGCCGGGCATGCCGATGAACATCAGGGCGACGTGGTGGCGATCGTGGAGGTCCCGTAGGAGCTCGAGTGCTGTCGGGGTGAGTCGCTCGGCTTCATCGATGATGATCAGTTCGGTGAAGTCGATGGTGCGGGGCACCACCGTGGTCGTGATCTTGCCGATCTCGCAGAGGTGTTCGTAGATCAGGATTCCCACTTTTGCACGGTAGAACTCGATATCGCGCATGAGGTCACGGTGCTTGGGGAGGACCTCGGGGGTGTAGAAGACGGTGCGGGAACGGTGGGCGGCCGCGTAGTGCTTCAGGTCGGCATCGCTGCGCGGCCCCCAGTCCTGGATGAAGGGCTCGAGCATGTCCCAGTGGGCGTATCTGCGGGCCGACTGGGTCTTGCCGACGCCTGCCTCCCCATGGCAGATGCCGATGGTGACGTCCTTGCGGATGGCGCCTGCGAACTCGGTGAAGCGGCGGTGCTCCTTGGTGACGATGAAATCGCGACTCATCTACTCGTCCTCTTCGTAGGTCCGTAGCTGCTTCCGCTTCCGCTGTGCGGGAGGTGGTGGCGCGGGTGGTTCTGGCTGGGATCGATTGGCGGCGGGGATGCGGTCGTTGATGCCCCGGCGGAGTTCTCGTCGGCGGGCCCGGCGCGCGGTCTCTATGTCATGGAGGCTGTACCGCTGGTTGGGGTGGGCTTCATCGATCGCCGTGCACACGAAGGTGTCGTGGTCATAGAC
>NZ_JBHXFE010000159.1:0-566 GCF_042722475.1 Streptomyces sp. NPDC127092 | reverse complement strand
GTGCGCCCGACGAAGGGGGCGAGCGTGGGTGAGAGGTAGCGCTGTCCTTGGAAGTGGATGCCGTCCCGCTGGATCGTGCGGTGCTTGGAGACTCGCAAGAGGAGGCCGTCGAGCTCCTCGAGGCTCTCGGGCATCCTCGGCATCCACCCCTCACCGATCCAGGCCGCTTTCGGGCTCGTACGAATTGCAGCATGCGTGCGCTCGTTGTACTGGCCGACAAACTCCCCGATCGCTCGGTCCAATCCGGCCAGCTCCAGGGCGGGCACAGCCTGAGGGTGGCCCGGGGTGAGATGTCCAGGCAAGGTCGCGAGCACTTCGGTGTTGACGGTCTGGAAGAACCGCTCGATCTTGCCTCTGCCTTGGGGCCGGCCGACGGTGGAGTGGATGATGCGGATCTTCAAGGCGATCGCCGTGTATTCGAGATGGTGACTGGTGAAGTCACTGCCGTGGTTGACGTAGAGAGCGTCGGGGATGCCGCACATCGGCCAGGCCGGATCGTTCTTGGGCCAGATCGCCTGGCGTAGCGCCAGTGCGGTGTTCATCGCTGAAGGGGCTCCCTCGAAGAC
>NZ_JBHXFE010000158.1:927-1973 GCF_042722475.1 Streptomyces sp. NPDC127092 | reverse complement strand
GGGCATGGCGAGATGGTCGCCCTCACGCGGGTGCGGCACGCGGGCCGGTCCCTGCGCCTCGTGGACGTGGACCTCGTGCCGGTCGGCGCCGACGGCGTCCCCGTGGCCGACAAGCCGATGGTCCAGGTGCAGGTCACCTTCCGCGCTGCCCGGAGCTGACGCCCCGCCCGCCCGAGCACCCGAGCGCTTTCGAACGTGGGATGGGGCCTATCCCACGTTCGAAAGCGCCCATTCGCCCTCTTTCACGTTCGAAAGTGCAGGCCAGGGTGGGCCGGGGGCGGGGCGGCGGGCCGGGTCAGTCCTCGATGAGGTCGCGGACCTGGACCACCTGATCGCGGCCCGGGCCCACGCCGATCGCGGAGATCCGGCAGCCCGAGAGCTTCTCGAGGGCCTCCACGTAGCGCTGGGCGTTCAGCGGCAGATCCGTGAACGCGCGGGCGCCCGAGCTGTCCTCGGTCCACCCGTCGAAGAGCTCGTACACCGGCTTCGCGTGATGGAACTCGGTCTGGGTCATGGGCATGCGGTCGTGGCGCACGCCGTCCACCTCGTAGGCCACGCACACCGGGATCTTCTCGATGCCGGTGAGCACGTCCAGCTTGGTGAGGAAGTAGTCCGTGAAGCCGTTGATCCGCGCGGCGTAGTGGGCCATGACGGCGTCGTACCAGCCGGTGCGCCGCGGGCGGCCGGTGTTCACGCCGAACTCGCCGCCGGTGGTGCGCAGCTGCTCGCCCATCTCGTCGAAGAGCTCCGTGGGGAACGGACCGGCGCCGACGCGCGTGGTGTAGGCCTTCACGATGCCGATGGTGCGGGAGAAGCGGGTGGGGCCGATGCCCGCGCCCACGGCCGCGCCGCCGGCGGTCGGGTTGGACGAGGTCACGAACGGGTAGGTGCCGTGGTCCACGTCCAGGTAGGTGGCCTGGCCGCCCTCCATGAGCACCACCTTGCCCTCGTCCAGGGCGTCGTTGAGCAGGTTCACGGAGTCCACGACCATGAGGCGCAGGCGGTCCGCGTAGCCCAGGAAGTACTCGGCGATCTCGTCCACGGTC
>NZ_JBHXFE010000158.1:0-917 GCF_042722475.1 Streptomyces sp. NPDC127092 | reverse complement strand
GCTTCACCAGCAGCTCGTTCTTCTGCCGCAGGGCGCCCTCGATCTTCTGGCGCAGGATCGACTCGTCGAAGATGTCCTGCACGCGGATGCCCAGGCGGGCCACCTTGTCCATGTAGGTGGGGCCGATGCCGCGGCCGGTGGTGCCGATCGCGCGCTTGCCCAGGAACCGCTCGGTCACCTTGTCCATGGTCTGGTGGTACGGCGCCACGAGGTGGGCGTTGGCGGAGATCTTCAGGTGCTCGCACGGGTGGCCGCGGGACTCGAGCCCGTCGATCTCCTCGAACAGCGCCTCCAGGTTCACCACCACGCCGTTGCCGATCACCGGCACCGCGTTGGGCGAGAGGATGCCGGCGGGCAGCAGCTTGAGCTCGAACTTCTCCCCGTTGACGACGACGGTGTGCCCGGCGTTGTTGCCGCCGTTCGGCTTGACGACGTAGTCCACTCGCCCGCCCAGCAGGTCGGTGGCCTTGCCCTTGCCCTCGTCGCCCCACTGGGCTCCGACGATCGCGATCGCTGGCATCTGCATCTCTCCTCAGGGCCGCGGGTCGCCCCGGACCGGCCCGTACATGGAAAACGCCCCCTTGCGGTGCACGCGGAGGCCGTACCCCCGAATCCTACCAGCGTGACGGATGCCACCCTCTGGCTACGCTGGCGCCATGAGCACCGCAGCGCCCGGCACCCAGCACTCGGAGTTCGCCTCCCCGACCCCCACCCGCAAGGGCCCGAGCGTGGGCACGTGGCGCCCCTGGGCCGTGCTGCCGTGGGCGCTGGCCCTCCTCGCCCTGCCCCTGATCGCGCTCGCCCTGCGCTCCAACTTCGGCGCGAACGGCTGGATGACGGTCATCTACATGGTCTTCGGCGCCCTGCCCCACGAACTCGTCCTCGTGCTCATGGTGGGGAGCCTGTTCCTCCTGCCC
>NZ_JBHXFE010000157.1:0-1974 GCF_042722475.1 Streptomyces sp. NPDC127092 | reverse complement strand
GCCCAAGCCGCTTGACGACTACAGCCCTGGGGTGTCTAGCCGGAGGCTCGGGTGATCGGGCTGGCCGCACGTAATTCTGACGTGATTTGGCAGTGGCGTAGCGGTTCCGGTCGTCACCGAGCTCCCCGAGCACCGGGGCACCCGGGCACCCGGGACCCACATCTGGCTCGTCTGCTGCACCTTAGTGGTCTGACCCATTAGTTCGTCGGGGGTTGTTGCCAGGCGGTCGGGTCGGCGAGGTACAGGCCGCAGGCGCAGTCGAGTGCATCCTCGACACTGCCGGCGAAGTCGCCGTTGGGCAGGATCGAGTCCTGGTACTTGCCGCTGCTGCCGAGGTAGATCGCGAATCCCCACACACTGGCGGATCCGCCGTACCGCAGTCGCATCAACGGAATCACTGTCCCGTCGGTCAGCACCCCGTCGACGTAGGCGAAGTTGCTGCGGAATCGAGTGTTGATCGTGGACAGTTGCGGCCACCTGGTTCGGGCCCGATCCAGCAGTTTCCAGCGCAGCGAGTTCTTCGTCGATTCCGGTGGTGTCGGCATGTGTGTGATGGTGCCCGATCCTCCTGACTTTCGTGGTGGTCGGCGTGTCGCTGCTTCGGGGATCCCTGTGGCCGGTGTGATCTATGTGCCGTGAGTAATCAAAGTTGTTCTCGGGCGGATGGTGCCACGTGGTGATGACCAGCCCATACCGGGTGGTGTTGACTGGCACCGACCGTCAGGTACTCGAGGATTGGGTGCGGGCAGGGAGCACACCGCAGAGGACGGTGCTGCGGGCACTGATCGTGCTGATGGCCGCCGACGGCGACTCGAACGCCCACATCGCGGCCGAGCTCGGTGTCTGCGTGGACACCGCTCGCAAGTGGCGGGCCCGGTTCTATCACCGGGGAATCGTGGGACTCACCGACGCACCGCGTACGGGACGCCCACCGAAATATTGTCCGTCGCAGGTCGCCGCGGTCAAGGCATGGGCATGTCAGCTTCCCACCGAGCACGAGCTGCCCCTGTCGCGGTGGAGCGCCCCGGAGTTGGCCCGGCAGTTGGTGATCGACGGCATCAGCGCCTCCGTCACGACGGTCCGCCGCTGGCTTTCGCAGGACGCCCTCAAACCCTGGCGGTACCAATCGTGGATCTTCATCCGGGACCCGCAATTCGAGACGAAGGCGGCCGTCGTCCTCGACCTCTATGCCCGCAGGTACAACGGAGTCGAGTTGGGGGCGGACGAGTACGTCATCTCCGCGGATGAGAAGCCGTCCATCCAGGCCCGCCGGCGCTGCCATCGAACGCAGCCGGCGGGCACGGGGCGTCCGATGCGCGTCAATCACGACTATCGCCGTGGTGGGGCGTTGGCATATCTGGCGGCCTACGACGTCCACCGGGCGAAGGTGTTCGGCCGGTGCGAAACCACGACGGGCATCGTCCCGTTCACCGCCCTGGTCGACCAGGTCATGGCGCAGGAACCGTACGCCTCGGCCGCACGGGTGTTCTGGATTGTCGACAACGGATCCTCACATCGCGGACAGGCCGCGACCGACCGGCTGGCCGCCAGGTACCCGAACGCGGTGATGGTTCATACCCCGAAGCACGCCTCGTGGCTGAACCAGGTGGAGATTTACTTCTCGATCATTCAACGCAAGGTGCTCTCGCCCAATGATTTCGAAGATCTCGATGCCGTCGAACGGCGTCTGCTCGCTTTCGAGGAACGGTACAACGTCACCGCCGCGCCGTTCAAGTGGCGCTACACCACCGCTGACCTGCGCCAGCACCTCGAACGACTCGACCACCATGACCGAAACCTGCAGGCGGCATGACCCCCGACGAAATTATGAATCCAACCACTAAGACTCTCGGGAGGCAGCGCACCACCAAGCGAGGTGTAGGGAAAGGTTGGGCTGATTGGGGGGGCCGCCCGCAGTCAGGGACGGTATAATGGGGTGGCCCTCGCGTGGGTCGGAGTAGATGTCAGTGCTGT
>NZ_JBHXFE010000156.1:1672-1987 GCF_042722475.1 Streptomyces sp. NPDC127092 | reverse complement strand
GGGACACCCGCGGATTCATCAAGATGGTCGCAGACGCCGACACCGGCAGGATCGTCGGTATCACCGCCGTCGCGAAGGAAGCCGGCGACCTCGCTGCAACAGGCGTGTACATCCTGCAGGCCGGGATGACCGTCGATCAGGTCGCGAACCTCTGGAGCCCGTACCTGACCATGGCCGAGGGCATCAAGATCGTTGCCCAGTCCTTCAAGACGGATGTCTCCAAACTTTCCTGCTGCGCCGCCTGAACACCTGAACCACCGATCGCCGAACACTGACACACCATGCCTTGAAAGGAACGACCGCGATGAACAACAT
>NZ_JBHXFE010000156.1:0-1662 GCF_042722475.1 Streptomyces sp. NPDC127092 | reverse complement strand
CAGCGAGGTCACTGACCGGCTTGCGTCCAACGAGACGGGGATGGAGCCCTGGCTGTGGATGCCCCTACTGAAACTCCTCGCCCTGGGCGACCCGGTCGACGTGAGCGACCTCGCCGCGGCGACCGGCCGTGCCGGGGAGGAAGTCCGCACTGCCCTCAAGGCGATGGGCGACACGGAGTACGACGGGTCCGGGCGGATCATCGGGCAGGGCCTGACGCAGCGCCCCACGCAGCACCGGTTCGAGGTAAACGGTGAGCAACTCTACACCTGGTGCGCGCTGGACACCCTGATCTTCCCGACCCTGCTGGGCGCATCCGCGCGTATCGAATCCTCACATCAGGCCACAGGCACCCCGGTACGGGTGGCTGTCACAGCGATGGGTGTCACCAGCGTGGAGCCGGCCACCGCCGTGGTGTCCCTGGTGAACCCGGAGGACATCAGCTCCGTCCGCTCATCGTTCTGCAACCAGGTCCACTTCTTCGCCTCACCCGACGACGCAGCGCCCTGGCTCGAAACCCACCCCGGCGGCACCATCATGCCTGTCAAAGAGGCCTACGAACTCGGATCCTCCATGGCTGAGAAGATGCTCACCCACACACCAGGACCCGCCACCGACCAGGTAAGCAACGGCGTCCAAAGCTGCGCCTGCTGAACCAACCGACCACCCACCACTACCCGCCGGACCACCACTGGCAACTGGAGGGCTTGCACGGGTTCAGTACCGGTGCAGGAGGCGGGCCGGGGCCGGTGCGAGATGTTGACGAAGGACCGGAAAGAGCCGGGAAAGATCCGCTGAATCTGAAGGAGAAATTCTCATGAGTGAACATTTCGATGTTGCCGTCCTCGGTCTGGGCCCAGGCGGGGAGGTCGCGGCCGACCGGCTTCTGAAAGCCGGGAAGAACGTCGTGGTCTTCGAGCGGGAACTAATCGGCGGGGAATGCGCCTACTGGGCGTGTATCCCTTCCAAGACCGTCCTGCGGCCGCCGGAAGCGCGCACGGAAGTTCAACGGGCCGCCGGTGTCTCCGGCGCCGAACTGGACTGGGCTGCCACTGCAAAGTACCGGGACTACATGATCCGGAACCTCGATGACCAGGCACAGGTCGACGGGTACATCAAAGAGGGCGCCGTGGTGATCAAGGACGAAGCTCGGATTACCGGACCGGGCCGGATCCAGGCTGGAGACCGCGAGATCACAGCCGAGCACATCATTATCGCCACCGGCTCCGACGCCGTGATCCCACCGTTGGACGGCATCGACCAGATCACGGCCTGGACGAACCGTGAAACCTACACCACCAGCACGCTCCCCGAGCGGGCGGTCATCATCGGCGGCAGCGCCGTCGGCGTGGAAACCGCGACGTTCCTGGCCCGCTTCGGAGTGGCCATCACCCTGATCCACTGCGGCGAGAGGTTACTGGACCGCGAAGGGCCCCGGGTGGGGGAACTTGCCCACCAGTACCTGCAGGAGGCCGGCATCGACATCCGGCTGGCCACCTCCGCCGTCCAGGCGCGGCGCGAGGGAGCCGACAGCATCATCGAGCTTCAGACACGCGACGGCGATCCAGCCGGTGAGGTGGCAGCAGACGTCGTGATCTTCGGTACCGGCCGCACACCACGCACCGAAGGACTCGGCTTCGAACACGCTGGCGTAACCCTCGGCG
>NZ_JBHXFE010000155.1:1545-1988 GCF_042722475.1 Streptomyces sp. NPDC127092 | reverse complement strand
CGGGCTAGTTGTTGTGGGTCATGAGGTCCTTGACACGAGGCACGGGCTGAGATGAGACGAGCGGGCTCCGCCCCGCAGGATGGGAATTGCGACATCCACTCATCCGCGGAAGGAAGCCCGCTCGTGACTCACGCTAACGCACCTCTGACCCCCACCGGCCGGCTGCGCATGGTCCACCGCCACCTGAACGACGGGATCCCGCAGTCCCACGTGGCCGCGGAGTTCCGCGTCAGTCGGCCCACGGTGGCCACCTGGGTCGCCCGCTACCGTGCCGAAGGCGAGGCAGGACTGCAAGACCGCTCGAGCCGGCCCCATCGCTCACCTGCCCGGCTCGACCCCGCGATCGTGGCCGAGCTGGAGGCCCTGCGCCGGGCCGAGAAGTGGTCCGCCCGGCGCATCCATCACCATCTGGTCGGCGAGGGCCACCAGGTGTGTCTTCGCAC
>NZ_JBHXFE010000155.1:910-1536 GCF_042722475.1 Streptomyces sp. NPDC127092 | reverse complement strand
AGATCGGACGCATCCCTGAAGGGGGAGGCTGGCGCGCCCACGGAAGAGACAGTGAGGCAGGGCGTGCTTCCAAGCGGGGGTCTGGCCAGCGGGTCGGCTACACCTACCTGCACTCGGCGATCGACGGGTTCACCCGCCTGGCGTACACGGAGGCGCTGGAGGATGAGCGGGCGGTGACCACGATCGGGTTCTACTGCCGGGCCCGCGCGTTCTTCGCCGCTCACGGCATCACCGTGGACCGGGTGGTCACGGACAACGGGAACAACTACCGGGCCGTGGACTTCACCCGGAAGGTGGTCTCTCTCGGGGGCCGGCATCACCGGATCCGCCCCTACACCCCGCGCCATAACGGGAAGGTCGAGCGGTACAACCGGCTGATGGTCGACGAGGTCCTCTACGCCCGCCCGTACTCCTCAGAGCGGGCTCGGCGTGAGGCCCTGCAGGTGTGGGTGAATCACTACAACTACCATCGGCCGCATACCTCCTGCGGAGAGGCTCCTCCGGCCTCGTTGGCCCCGGTGCGTGTCAACAACGTCATGCCCTCCTACAGCTAGTGGGTGCGGTGCTGGCCGAGCAGACCGATGAATGGGCCGAGGGTCGACGCTACCTCGGTCTCGAAGTCCTGG
>NZ_JBHXFE010000155.1:0-900 GCF_042722475.1 Streptomyces sp. NPDC127092 | reverse complement strand
GCGCCTGACCCCCATGAAGGATCAGACCGCTACACCATCACGAGGGGCTTGACCCACGTTCAGATCGCTCGGCACACAATTCCCGGAGTTTGTGGCGGCTGGGCAAACCGAGTCAATCGTTATTGCGTTGCCGGACTTTCCTGAGTTTGCCTCGAAGGTAAAGGAGATCGTATGGAGCGGTCTCTAGACATACATCTGCTCGGGGAAGCGCTTGCGGGTCGCTCCGGTCTCCCGACGGCTGAGCGATTGCAAGAGCGAATGGCGCAGGCTGAAATCGCCCTAGTGCTTGATCGTCCATCTGTTGATGAGAAGCTAATTAAGACAGCATGGTACTTGCATGGCGTGGCGTCGGTAAGTGATGCGCGTCAACGCTACTCGGCAGCTCGCCAACGTCAGGCGTTCTTGGTGAGCGCCCATATTTTCGATCTTGCTCTGGCTCGAAATGACTGGAGCGATGAAGAACGCCTATCAATCGGATTTGCTGCTGCGATCGGGTATCGCCGAGGTGGTCGTGACCCAAACGCGTCCGCGATCATAACCCGACTTCAGCCCCTCTTAGGTGGAGCAGATAGCACGCAAGAACCGTCACTTGAGAATCTCTCCGTACGCGCCGGACTTGTATTTTTGAGCTTCGATGCTAAACGAGCCTTCGGTTGGCTGGCTCGGTGGCGCAGATACTTCGCGTCAATAGCACAGCAGTCGGCGATGGACAGCCTGCGCTCAACGGCCCTCGGTTCGCTGCAGACGCTCGTCCTGGCTGTGGAAGACATACTCTCGTACCTGACGCGTGGAGATTATGAACGCTACAGTCAGGGGTCTCAACGACTGCGGGAGGTAGCGACTGGCGAAACCGGGGGCGCTTCGCTCGACGCGCGTTGGGTCGCTACACATCTACTGAAC
>NZ_JBHXFE010000154.1:0-1996 GCF_042722475.1 Streptomyces sp. NPDC127092 | reverse complement strand
GCCGAAAACAGATCGTTTTTCGACACCACCTCTGACCGGCGGATTCGGTATGTCGGAAGCGTCGAAAACTCGTGTCGAGAAACTATGTCGAAAAACCTCCGCCGAGGTATTGTCGACACATGCTGATCGGCTACGCGCGCGTGTCCAGCGCAGACCAGAACCCCGACCATCAGGTCGATGCGCTGCGCCGCGCCGGCGTCTCCGCCGAGAACATCCACGTCGACCACGCGGGCGGGGCGAAAGCGTCACGCCCCCAAATGGATCTGGTGCTGGCGCGGCTCCGCGGGGGCGACGTCCTGGTGATCACCCGGCTGGACCGGCTCGGTCGGTCGATGCTGCACCTGATCACTCTCGGCGCCGACCTGCGCGAGCGTGGCATCGGACTGAAGGTGCTCGAGCAGGGCATCGACACCGCCACCGCCGAAGGACGGGCGATGTTCGGGATGTTGTCGGTCCTGGCCGAGTTCCAGCGCGAGCTGATCGTGGCCAATACCCGCGACGGACTGGCCGCGGCCCGGGCCCGCGGCCGTAAGGGTGGCCGGCCCTCGAAGCTCAGCTCGGACCAGATCGAACTCGCTCAACGCCTGTACGACGCAGGGGAACACACCGTCGCCCAGATCGCCGACATACTGAAAGTGCCCCGCACCACGGTGTATGGGCATCTGGACAAGAAGGCTCGCCGGTCTCCGCACACAGCGCCGCCCGACCCCGCGCCACCTGCCCGATCCTCTCGTATCTGCCCGACGTGCGGGCACGAGCCCACCACCCGGGCCGAGGCCGCGCATCAGCGTGCTGACCTCGCCGTGGATTGGCTTCATCTGGATCCGGACCAGCCGGGGCAGCTCACCCTCAGGCACCATTGCCGGCATTGCGAACCCGACCAGCCCGCATTCGACGTCGCCTGCACGGTCTGTGGTGATGGCCCCATTCTCACCGGCCGCCTCGCCGAACCCACGGCAACGGGACTCCCTGAGTCGATCCTTCAGTGGCTGACCGACGCCGGCTGGGACACCGATCCCGCCTTGCGGTGCCCCGATCACGCAACTACGTAGAGAGTCGCAGGACGGAGTTCGCAACTGTCTGCCCGCACGTCCGGCGGAACGATGCCCGTCGCGATTCGACCTCACCGGCGACACCGCGTCTTGTCCGCCTAGGATCCGATCGTGGGAGGCGAGTGGATTCAAATCGATCAGGACTGTGTGACGTGCGGCACGGCCGCGTTCCGGCACTACATCTACGCCGGGCTCGGCGGGCCACTGATCGAGACTGACCTATACGAATGCGCCACCCCCGGTTGCCCCGGTCCGGTCGCGATCTCCGAACCAATCAACGGCTGATCGCAAAGAGACCCCACCCGCTGAGCCGTGACGCGCTGTTGGTGGGGTCTCACTGCCGCCAGTCGCCCAAGGCCGCGGCAGGCGAAACCCCGCCAGGTCGGCAGACGTAGAACGGGGCCTCGACACCGACCCAAGCGGTGAGGCTCGGAATCGGTGCGAGGTCAGCCTATCTGCGACGAAATGACGTCACTGCCGATTACGTTCAACTCTCGGCTGTCTGCTGCGTCACACGCCGATTGTCTTCACGATCCAGGACCGCACGAGCACTGTTGGCGGGAGTCCTCGCCGAGGGTCGGATGCACGCCGCCGCGAATAGCGATAATTCCGAGTATTACCGCATCACCAAGCAGGACGGCGGCCATCGCGCCGAGAACCACACTGTCGTACGCGACTCCGACTAAAACACTCATCGGGAACGCAACTGCGCTCGCGACGGCACACGACTTCCACAGCCAGCGATAGCGCCTCACGCACGGACTGTAACTGAACGATTGCCCAGTACGGAATCCGCTACTGCGATGGCATGTGTCACAGCGGGCCGGTGGCCAAGAATCGAGGGCGAATCGGCCTGGCCGGAGTTGGTCAGAGTCATGGGATGGGGTGAACTCCGACAGCGCTGGAGATTTGCTGGCTGGGCCCAGCCGACTACAGGTTGAGAG
>NZ_JBHXFE010000153.1:1496-1999 GCF_042722475.1 Streptomyces sp. NPDC127092 | reverse complement strand
ATCCTCTCCTCCGGGTTCAACGCCTTCTTCGGCGGTGGGTCCATCGGCCCGATCCCGTCCCTGCTCATCTGGGTCGTCATCGCCACCGTCATCGGGGCGACGGTCATGCACCGCACCGCCTACGGTCGTCGGGTGCTGGCCACCGGCGGCAACGAGCAGGCCGCCGTCTACAGCGGTGTGCGCACGCGTCGAATCATCTTCAGTGTCCTCATGGCCTCGGCGGTGGCCGCCTCGATCGCAGGCATGCTCTACGCCGGACGGCTGGAATCCGGCCGCTACCAGTGGGGCACCGGCGACGAACTGTCGGTCATCGCGGCGGTCATCCTCGGCGGGACCAGCCTGTTCGGCGGCCGTGGGGCTGTCGTCGGGTCCGTGATCGGGGCGCTGTTGATCGGCGTGATCAACAACGGCCTGGTGCTGGCGGGCCTGGACACCAGTCAGCAGAACATCGTCCGTGGCGTGATCATCATCCTCGCCGTGGCCCTGGGTCGAAGGAAGTAACC
>NZ_JBHXFE010000153.1:924-1486 GCF_042722475.1 Streptomyces sp. NPDC127092 | reverse complement strand
GAAGTAACCCGATGCGTGCAGGAATCATCGGCGGGGGCATGATCGCCCGCGTCCACGCCCACGCCGTCCGTGCCGCAGGGCACGAGGTGCTGGCCGCGGCCAGCCGCGACGTGGCTTCAGGTCAGCGCGCAGGGCAGCAGACGGGGGCCGGGGAGGTGCACTCCACTCCCCTGGAACTCATCGAAGATCCCCGCGTCGAGGTGGTGCACATCTGCTCACCCAACGACACCCACCCAGATCTCGTGCGTGCCGCCCTGGCGGCCGGCAAGCACGTGATCTGCGAGAAGCCGCTGGCCACCAGCCGGTACGACGCACAGGCCATGGTCGATCAATGGCGAGCCACCGATCTGGTGGCCACCGTCCCCTTCGGCTACCGCTTCTACTCCTCCGTCCGTGAACTGCGGGCTCGCTTGGCCTCAGGTGCTGACAAACCACACCTGGTGCGGGGCGAGTACCTGCAGGACTGGCTGTCGCGTCCCTCGGACACGAACTGGCGGGTTGACTCCGGTCAGGGTGGCCAGTCCCGCGCCTTCGCCGACATCGGAGTGCACCTGTGCGATCT
>NZ_JBHXFE010000153.1:0-914 GCF_042722475.1 Streptomyces sp. NPDC127092 | reverse complement strand
TCTGTCCACCGTCTACGACACCCGTGGAACGAACCCAGAGCCGGTGAGCACCGAGGACGCCGCCGTGCTCGTCTTCCGGCTCGACGGAGGCGCTGTGGGCAGCTCCACGATTTCGCAGGTGTCCCCGGGGCACAAGAACGACCTGCGCATCGCCGTGGACACCCCCAGGCACTCCTTCGAATTCCACCAGGAGGAGCCGAACACCCTGTGGATCGGCGGGCGGGAACAGACCCGGATCTGGCACCGAGCCGACGAAGACGCTTCACCTTCGTCCACGGCCTACGACCAGTCCCCCGGAGGACATCCCCAAGGGTGGCGCGACGCCTTCACCTCCTTCGTCGCCGACACTTACCGGGCCGCCCAAGGCGAGGAAGTGGATGGGTTGCCGACCTTCGACGACGGCCTGCGTGCAGCCGTTCTCACCGACGCGGTCCTCACGTCCGCCGCCTCCGGCGGTTGGGTGGACGTCCACTGATGCACCCATGGCGAAGAACACCCCCCACCAACCGACGCGCGGTCTAAGGCGCGAAGGATTCGCTGGCGAACTCGAAACGGAGCCCATGATGACTCACGAGAACTCTCACCCCGTCACCCTGTTCACCGGCCAATGGGCTGACCTGCCCTTCGAGGAGGTGGCCCGGCTGGCCGCGGAGTGGGGTTATGACGGGCTGGAGATCGCATGCTCGGGGGATCACCTCGATGTGTGGCGGGCAGCTGAGGACGACGCCTATCTGGCCGGGCGCAAGGAGATCCTCGATCGGTACGGTCTGAAGGTCTGGGCGATCTCCAACCATCTGACGGGGCAGGCCGTCTGCGACGACCCCATCGACTTCCGCCACCAGGCCATCGTCGGCTCCCGCATCTGGGGCGACGGTGAGGCCGAGGGCGTCCGGAGCCGTGCGGCCGAGGAGCTC
>NZ_JBHXFE010000152.1:0-2010 GCF_042722475.1 Streptomyces sp. NPDC127092 | reverse complement strand
TCCCGGCCCTGATTCCTCTGTTGTCACCGCCCGTGCCGCCGCACCCTCCTGCAGGCGGACGGTGCGACGGTCCCCGGGGCGACGGTCCGAGCGGATGCGCGCCTGTCAGTGGTCACCTGCGGCCAATACCCGCCCTCGCGTTGGGGATACCACGCGACACTACGCGCGCCGTGGAGGCTGGGCAACCGCGTTTCCCACAGGCCTTGTGGACAACGTGTGGATTCAGCGGCGTGTCGTGTGGATCGCCTGGGGACCGCGCTGGGGACAACCGCTCGACCACTCCCAGAATCCGGCTCTGACCTGGGACGATGCGATCCCCAGCGCTGTGGAGGAAGATTCTCCACCCCCCCTTTCGGCCCCGTCGATCCAACTTGACAGCACCCTCGTTTGCGCCCTCATCACACCGCCTGGTACACGCCTATCCACACCGTCGTCCACACCCTCCACATCTGTGGACAACTCCTGTGGACAAGGTGCCCGGATCTGGGGACGGCGAAGTTGACAGCGTCTGCGCGCGGCCCGCGTCGCAGGTCAACGCGCCCTCTCCGGGCCGTCCTGGCCGCCGTCGTCGCCCTGTCCGTCGCCACCGAACAGGGCCGCCGCGATGGCCACCACGCGCGCGACGGCGGGGTCCCCGCGGCCGGCCCGCCAGATCAGCTGCACGTCCAACGGCGGTCCGGCATCCTCCAGTTCGGCCCAGCCCACGGCCTCGCCACGGATGTTCTCCCGCACCGAGTCCACGGTCAGGGCCAGCCCGACGCCGGCGTCGACGAGCACCACCTGGGACCAGGAGTCGGGGGCCTGCTGCACGATGCGCGGCACGAAGCCGGCCGCCTGCGCGAGCGCGGGCAGCCGGGCGCCCAGCGCGGAGGCGGGCCCGCCGGGGATGGTGATCCAGCGGTCCTCGGCGAGGTCCGCGAGCGCCACCGTCGCGGCGCCCCACAGCCGATGCCCCGGTGGCAGGGCGACCACGAGGCGCTCCTGGGCGAGCACCCGCGCGTCGACGGCGGGCGGCACGTAGTCCCACCGGCCGAGGCACAGATCGAGCTCCCCCTCGAGCACCCGTTCGAGCCCCTGCGGCGAGAAGTGCGCGCTCTCCAACTCGAGCCGCAGCCCGGGGGCCCGCGACTGCACCTCACGGGCGAGTCGCGCCACGGGCCGGATGGCCGACGCGCTCGCGAAACCGAGACGCACCCGCCCCCGTCTCCCCTGCGACCGCACCGCGTACGGCCTCCCCCGCCCGCTCGGAGTCGTGCACCAGGTCCTCGGCCACCGGCACGAGTGCCTCCCCGGCAGGCGTCAGCGCCACCTTCCGCGTCGTCCGGTCGAACAGGGCCGCGCCGAGGGTTCGCTCGAGCCCTTGCACGAGCCGGCTCAGTGCGGACTGCGTCAGGTTCACCCGCCGGGCCGCCCGCCCGAAGTGCAGCTCTTCGGCGACGGCCAGGAACGCCCGCGCGTGGTGGACCTCCACGTGTGCTCCTCTCCCGGCCTCCCCGGGTCGCCTCGCACCGATGACTCCGGCACATCAGTGACCCCCACAAGAGTCATTGGACGGAATGAAAGCACGGTGCTTGGGTGGGATGCATCATCGTGTCGTCCGCCACAGTGAGGAGTCCGCCGTGCCCCCGGCCACCACCGCCCCCTCCCCGGCCTCGCTCCCCCTCGACGGCGTCCTCGTCGCCGACTTCTCCCGCGTCCTCGCCGGCCCGCTCGCCACCATGACGCTGGCGGACCTCGGGGCGCGCGTCATCAAGGTGGAGCACCCCGAGCGCGGCGACGACACCCGCGGCTGGGCCCCGCCCCGCTCGGCGACGAGCGCCACCTACTTCGAGTCCGTGAACCGCAACAAGGAGTCGGTCGGCTGGGACCTGAAGGACCCCGAGGACCAGCGGCGGGCCGCCGCCCTGGCCGCCCGGGCCGACGTCGTGGTCCACAACCTCAAGCCCGGCACCATGGAGGGCCTCGGCCTGGGCTACGACGACGTCGCGCGGGAGAACCCGTCCGTGGTCT
>NZ_JBHXFE010000151.1:0-2013 GCF_042722475.1 Streptomyces sp. NPDC127092 | reverse complement strand
CCCAAGATAACGATCCTCCTTCCCCCCCCCGCCGCCGACCCCGTGGGGGCCTGCCGGGGGCGCCCCCCGCCGCGCCTCAGCCGGTCGAGGCCGTCCTGTCGGACGGGCAGAGCCTCGGAACCGTCCTGGCGGATCCGCTGCCCACGGTGCTGCTGGTGCTCGGAGCGGCCACCCCGTTCCGCGACGCCGTGGCCCCGCTGGACGCGCTCGTCCGAGCCCGGCCCGAGGAGGCCGCACGCTGGGCGAGGCAGGCGGAGAGCCGACTCAAATCCGCGGCCGCACTCCGCCGATTCGAGCGGGCCTGGCACTTCGCGGACGCGCGGGCGGAATCCGCCGGCGAGTCCTACAGCCGGGCCAGCATCCACGAGCTCGGCTTCGTCCCGCCCACGGCGCTGCAGCATCGCCACCGGGATGCGAACGGACGCGCGGTGGCCCGCACGGACTTCTGGTGGGAGCAGGTGCGGGTGTACGGGGAGTTCGACGGGCTGGGCAAGTACGACCTGTCGTTCTTCGACGGTGACGACACGGCCCGCCGCGCCAGCATCCGCCGGGAGAAGGAACGGGAGGTGGCCCTGCAGCTGGTCACCCGGGCGGGCGCGCATTGGACGTGGGGAGACCTCCTGCGGCCGGACCGGCTGGCGCGGATCCTCACCGCCGCGGGCGTCCCCCGCTCGGTCTGATCCGCGGCCGTCCCACGGGCCCTGTCTCGACTCGGCGAGCCCGAGCGGCGGACCTCCGCTCTGCGACATCGCAGCCACTCTGCACGGCGGTGATGTCGCTGGGCGGCTGCCAGGCGGTCAGCAGCCCACCTCGGCCCACCTCAGCCGGCCAGGGCCGCCCGCTGCTCGGGGCTGATGCGCACGGGGCGGCCCGTCTGCCCGTCGACGAACACCATGACGGACGTCGCGGTGGCGCAGAGGGTGTCGTCGACGCCGTCGTGCAGGGCGTAGCCCACGTGCACCGAGGCGGCCTTCACGGCGTCCACGCTCACCACCACGCGCAGTGGCACGGGGCGGTAGGGCATCTGGGCCCGGTACTTCACGGTGTGCTCGGAGATGAACGTCCGCACACCGGGGGCCACCCCCTCGAGCAGGTCGATCGGCGGGGCCTGCCCGCCACCGGCGCCGGTGTTCGCGGGCACGCCGAAGGCCGCCACGCGGGCCTCCTCCAGCAGCTGCACCACGGCGATGTTGTTCACGTGGCCGTAGGCGTCCATGTCCGCCCAGCGCAGCGGGATGCGGACCTCGACGGAGCGCGAGGCGGTCATCGGGCGGCCTCCTCGTCCGCGGACCGGCCGTCGCGCTGCGCCGCGGCGTCGAGGGTCGCCGGCGCCTCGTCGTCGCCGAGGATGTCCTCGCGCCAGGCCTCGGGCTGCACGTCCACGAACTCGACGGGCAGGATGCCCAGGTCCTCGAGCTGATTGGACAGCGTGGCCCCGTCCGGGCCGTAGCACCACGGGATGCCCGGGGTGGAATGGCGGGTGTCCTCCGCCCGGCCGCCCGCGAGCAGCGCCTGCGAGGGGGTCAGCTGCCGGATGACGATCGCCTTGACCCGGTCGGGGTGGCGCTGCGCGAACTCGGCGTAGATCTCGGGGTCGTGCTGGCCGTCGTCGCCCACCAGGATCCACTGGATGTCCGGGAACTGCTCGGCGAGGCGCTCGAGCTGGACCCTCTTGTGCTCCTGACCGGAACGGAACCAGCGGTCCCTCGTGGGCCCCCAGCTGGTCAGCAGCAGAGCGCCGAGCGGGTAGAGGTTGCGGCCCAGGAAGCGGGTGAGGGTCTGCGCCACGTTCCACGCCCCCGTGGACAGGTACAGCACGGGGGCCTTCGGCTCGAGCTCGGCGATCCGGCGCAGCAGCACGGCGATCCCCGGAGTGGGCGTGCGGGCGTGCTCGTCGATCACGAACGAGTTCCAGGCCGCCAGCAGGGGGCGGGGCAGCGAGGTGACCACCACGGTGTCGTCGATGTCCGAGACCAGGCCGATCCGCGCGCCCGGCTCGCAGATGTACAGGTC
>NZ_JBHXFE010000150.1:0-2040 GCF_042722475.1 Streptomyces sp. NPDC127092 | reverse complement strand
CCATCGATGTGTTCAACCCTGCGACGGGGCAGGTGATTACGGAGTTGGTGCCGGCGACGATCGAGGATGCGGAGGCGGCCGTGGTGGCTGCGTCTCGTGCCTTCGCCGACTGGGGTTCGCGGCCGTTGTCGGAGCGGGTGCGGTTTTTGTATCGGATGAAGGTGATCCTCGAGGACAATGTCGAGTCGTTGGCGCGCACGGTCACGATCGATCAGGGTAAGACGTTGGATGAGGCGCGCGGTGAGGTGGGGCGGGCCGTCGATTTCTTGGAGACGGCGATTGCCGCTCCGATGCTGTATCACAGCGACGCCGTGAACGTCACCACTGGTGTGGATGCGCGGCGGGTGCGGGAGCCGTTGGGGGTGTGTGTGGCGGTGACGCCGTCGAACTTCCCGGTGATGAACACGGTGCAGTTCTCGGCGTGGGCTCTGGTCACGGGTAATACCTTGATCATCAAGGCGTCCGAGCAGGATCCGCTCGCGTCCACCGCGGCGATTCGGTTGCTGCAGCAGGCGGGTCTGCCGGATGGGGTGCTGAACTTGGTGCACGGTCGGGCGGATGTGGTCAAGCACCTGATCGCCCACCCGTCGGTGGTGGCGGTCTCGTGCATCACGTCGTCGCCGACGGCGCGGGCGATCTACGGGGCGGCGGCAGCGGCCGGGAAGCGGGTGCAGGCCAATGGTGGTGCGAAGAATCCGATCGTGGTGGCCGCGGATGCGGATCTCGATAGGGCGGCGGCCGGGATCGTGTCCTCGTCCTATGGGATGGCGGGTCAGCGGTGCCTGGCGGGGAGTCGGGTGGTGGTGGTCGGTGACGTCTACGGCGATCTGATGGACCGTGTGGTGGCGTTGGCCGATCAGTTGGTGGTCGGTGACGGTATGGACGAGGGTGTGACGATGGGACCGGTCGTCAGCGCCGAGAGCAAGGTGCGGATCCTGGCGGCGCTGGGGGAGGCGGAGGATCTGGGTGCGACGTTCGTTCTCGATGGTCGGAACGTGAAGCCGGTGGGTGGGGTGGGGTCGGAGAACGGCTATTTCATCGGGCCGACCGTCGTGGCCGATCTGGATCCGCGGCACGGGGTGGAGGGTCGGGAGTTGTTCGGTCCGGTGATCAATGTGCATCGGGTGGATACGCTCGCGGAGGCGATCGCGTTGTCGAATGACACCGAGTTCGGTAACGCTGCAGCGGTGTTCACCAGCTCTGGTGCGGTGGCGGCGGAGTTCGAGCGGGGTATCCGGGCCGGCAATGTGGGTGTCAATGCGTTTCCGGCGCCGCCGGCGAATGTGACGATGGGCGGGTACGGTGCCTCGTTCTACGGTGATTCGCATGTGTGTGGTGCTGCGCCGTTGGATTTCTTCACCGATCAGAAGCTGGTCGTTACCCGATGGTGAGCACCAGGCGGCGAACCAGTGGGAGCGCGACATGAACTCCGCAGTCGTCATCGACGCGGTCCGGTCGCCGATGGGTCGAGCCCGCCCGGCTGGCGCACTGGCCGGTGTTCATCCGGTCGAGCTGCTGGCGCAGGTGGTTTCCGCGCTGGTGGAGCGAACGGCGGTGGATCCCGGCGAGGTCGACGATCTACTGGTCGGGTGTGTCACGCAGTCCTCCGAGCAGTCCGGCAACATCGGGCGGATGGCGTGGGCTGCCGGAGCAGGTGCCGTCCGTGACCATCGAGCGCAAGTGCGGCTCCGGTCAGCAGGCGTTGCAGTTTGCGGCGCAAGGCGTGATGGCGGGGTCCTACGACATCGTGATCGCGGCCGGCGTCGAGTCGATGAGCCGTGTGCCGATGGGATCGAATCGTCAGGGTGCTGACATCTACGGTCCCTCGGTGAACGAGCGGTACGCTCCGGGACTGCTACCCCAGGGTGTCGCAGCCGAACTCATCGCGCACCGGTGGAATCTCGACCGGAAACAACTCGACGAGTTCGCCGCGCGTTCACATCAACTCGCGGCGCGGGCGGACTCCGCCAACGCTTTCGCGCGCGAGATCGTGCCCATTCGCGTGCCGGCCACGGAGGAGACGGTGAACCGGGACGAGAC
>NZ_JBHXFE010000149.1:0-2066 GCF_042722475.1 Streptomyces sp. NPDC127092 | reverse complement strand
CGGCAAGACCGTGTATGTCGAGAACGGAAGACCCACGTTGGGGGAGTGGTACGTGGATGCAGAGGGGCAGTTCTGCTCCTTCTGGCCGCCGGACTACCGAGCGTGCTACGAACTGCGCTGGCTCGTCGAAGATGAGCGGATCACTGGTCTGCGCTTCCGCCGCGGCTCCTACACAGCCGTCGGCCGGTACCAGCTCCCCGGGCCTGACAATGCTGTCAAGGAATGAGCAGGGCGTCTCGGCAACGGGCCAGAAGCTCGTAAAGACGGGCGCGCTCCACCAGCTCGACCTCCATCGTCATGCGTTGAACAACCGAGGACACTTCCTCATGCGCGCGTTCGAGGAGGAGCTCTGCGGCGTCGTTCAGCACCACGCTCCGTTCTCGCCGGGGTCCAGGATCACTCGAGCGGGTCACCAGCCCCCGCTTCTCCAGTCCCTGGAGCAGCACGTTCATCGACTGACGGGACACGAACGCGCGTCGGGCGAGCTCGGAGCTCGTGATACCTGGCGTGTCCTGCAAGGCGGTCAAGCACGCGTACTGCGGCACACTCAGCGCGAGCGGGCGAAGCCGATCGTCCATTCGCTGGTTCAGGAGCGACTGCGTCTCCTTGATCAACACCCCCAACGACTCCGGGCTCCGGTCCAATGCATCCATGTCAATAGTTTGACACACACTCCACTGAGTGTCAGGATATTGACACTGGCGTTATTGAACAGAACAGGAGCTTGCTCATGGCAGCAACAACCACCGGCCCGGGCTTCATCTCTTTCCAGGTGCGGGACCGCGCCGTCTCCGCGGAGTTCTACGACAAGCTCGTCGGACTCACACGGCTCCCAGACTCGAACCCGGCAGCGACCGTCTTCTCCGCAGAAGGAACCGCGTTCGCCGTCCGCGACCCGTTCCCGGGCGTGGATCTCGACGCGATCCCTCAGCTCGGCGCCGGCATCGGCGTCTGGTTCCGCAACGATGACGCGGAACGCGTGCACGCACGACTCGTCGACGCGGGAGTGGCGATCGTGCAGGAACCGGTCGAGGGGCCGTTCGGCCTGCAGTTCTCGTTCCGAGACCCCGACGGCTACGTCGTCACCATCCACGCCCGCGCCTAACACCACCATGGCGCAGCACACCCTCTCGGTCCCAGTGCTCGGGCCGTGGTCGTTGCGCACCAGCAAGCGGTTCTGGGAAGAGTTCACCCCTACCGCGATCGAGTCCGGCGGCGACCCGGACGTCCTCTCCGCACGCTTTGTGAGCGAGCACGACTGGACGTCCGTATCCGCCCACGTCACCCAGATCGGTCTGTCCGGCCCGGGCGATCTGACCGCAGCCGCCGAGCAGGTGCGGCGCTTCCTCTCTCTCGATGTGGACGCGCGGGAATGGCCGGCCGTCGGCGATCGCGACCCGATCGTCGCCACCGCCCAAAGGGCGCTCCCCGGATATCGCCCGTGCGGCTTCCATTCCCCGTACGAAGCCGCAGCCTGGTGCGTCTTGTCGCAGCGCACCCGCGTCCCGGTCGCTGCCCGACTCCGCCGCGACCTTATCGTCGCGCACGGCAACGACGGGGTGTTTCCCGCGCCCGATGCGCTCATCCGCGCCATCGACGCCGAAGAACTAGACCTACCCGGTCGGAAGCCAGAGTATCTCCGAGCTGTCGCAGAGGCCGCACTCACCGGGCTGCTCAACGGTCCTCGGCTCCGAACGATGCCCGAAGAATCGGCTCGCCGCGACCTGCTCACGGTGACAGGCATCGGCCCGTTCGCCACGGACCTCATCCTTATCCGCGGCGCCAACGCCCAGGACATCCTCTACGCCGAGATCTCCTACCAGTACGGGCCCGACTCGGTGCTCGAGGAGGTCGCGGAACGCTGGCGCCCCTTCCGCTCCTGGGCCGCCGTCCACCTCCGTGCGCTCCGAGAGCAGCGCACCCGTGAGATGGGCTGATCGATGACGTTACGGCTCTTCGATAGTGGAACGTCATCGCTACGCACGTTCGCGCCCCTGCGACCGGGCCACGTCGGCATCTATCTGTGCGGTCCGACTGTTCAGGCTCCGCCGCACGTCGGTCATCTC
>NZ_JBHXFE010000148.1:1574-2070 GCF_042722475.1 Streptomyces sp. NPDC127092 | reverse complement strand
TCTCCCCCGACCCGGACGCGGCGGGCGAGGACCCGCAGGACGGGGACGGTGGGCCGGGCCACCACCGCGTGCAGACGCGCACCGCCACGTGGGGTGTGCCGCACGGCTGGCTCACGGTGTTCGACCCCGAGGAGGCCGTGCAGCGCCTCGTGGACGGCGAGCGCACGGCGTACCGGCGCACGCCGATCGTGGCCGCCCGGGAGCGGGCCGGGCACGCGGCGGCGGTGCTCGCGCGGCACGCCCCGGATGCGGAGCTGATCGGTGAGCTCACGGTGATGGTGGAGTGGCTCGGCGCGTTCCACCCCGACTCGTGGGTGGAGTTGGACTACGGCGGCCTCACGCGGCATGTGTGGCCGGACGACTCCGTCTTCGACCTGTGGACGCTCATCGACGCCCTCGAGGAGGGCGACGAGGCGACCGCCGGCGTCGCACAGGAACGACTGAACCGGCGCTGGGCCGCCGTCGGGATGCTGGCCAGGCTGACCTGAGCCGGCCG
>NZ_JBHXFE010000148.1:656-1564 GCF_042722475.1 Streptomyces sp. NPDC127092 | reverse complement strand
GGGTGGGGCCGACCCGGGTGCTCGAGACGCACACCACGCCGCCGACGCCGCCCACGCGGGGCGCGCGCCCCGGCGTCGGGCCTAGGGTGGATCCCATGACCACGCAGCGCCTGAGCACCCCGCCCTCGGAAGCCCGGAACCGGCCCGTCACGCCGTGGTGGGTGGACGCCGTGATCTACCAGGTGTACCCGCGCTCCTTCGCGGACGCGGACGGGGACGGCATGGGCGACCTGCGCGGCGTCACCTCGCGCCTCGACTACCTGGCCCAGCTCGGCGTGGACGCGATCTGGCTCTCGCCCTTCTACCTCTCCCCGCAGCACGACGCCGGCTACGACGTCGCGGACTACCGCGCCGTGGACCCGCGGTTCGGCACGCTCGCGGACGCGGACGAGATGATCGCCGCCGCGCACGAGGCCGGCATCCGCGTGGTCGTGGACCTCGTGCCGAACCACACCTCGTCCGAGCACGCGTGGTTCCAGGCCGCCCTGGCCGCCGCCCCCGGCTCCCCCGAGCGCGCCCGCTACCACTTCGCCGAGGGCCGCGGCGAGCACGGCGAGCTGCCCCCCAACAACTGGGAGTCCACGTTCGGCGGCGGGGCCTGGACCCGTGTGACCGAGGCGGACGGCACCCCGGGCCAGTGGTACCTGCACCTGTTCGACACCACGCAGCCGGACCTGAACTGGGAGAACGAGGAGGTGCGCGAGGAGTTCCGCTCCATCCTGCGGTTCTGGCTGGACCGCGGCGTGGACGGCTTCCGGGTGGACGTGGCCCACGGGCTCATCAAGCAGCCCGGCTACCCGGACGCCGAGCACTCCCGCATGGGCATGGTCACGGACGCGGGCGAGGACGCCGACCCCACGTTCGACCCGGACACCTTCGAGCCGCTCACCCCGTTCATGGACCAGGAC
>NZ_JBHXFE010000148.1:0-646 GCF_042722475.1 Streptomyces sp. NPDC127092 | reverse complement strand
CTGGACTCCTACGACCACGAGCCGATGATGGTGGCCGAGGCGTGGGTGGCCCCGCTCTCGCGGATGTTCCGGTACGTCCGCCCCGGCGAGATGCACCAGACCTTCAACTTCACCTACCTCATGGCCGGCTGGGACGCCGCCTCGCTGACCCACGCGATCGACCGGTCCTTCGAGCAGGCCGGCCGGGTCGGCGCCCCGAACACCTGGGTGCTCTCGAACCACGACACGGTGCGCCACGCCTCCCGCTACGGCCTCGCCGACCCGAGCTCCTACCCCGCCGGCATCACGGCCGAGGACGAGCAGCCAGACGAGGCGGTCGGTCGCCGTCGGGCCCGCGCCGCCGCGATGGTGGAGCTGGGCCTGCCCGGCTCCGCGTACATCTACCAGGGCGACGAGCTGGGCCTGCCCGAGCACACCACCCTCGCCGCCGAGCATCGCCAGGACCCGTACTTCTTCCGCACGGACGGCAAGGAGCCCGGCCGCGACGGCTGCCGCATCCCTCTGCCGTGGGCCGCGGACGAGCCGTCCTACGGCTTCTCGACCCCCGCGGACGACGACGGCCCCGCGTCCGCCGCCGAGGGCGTCGCCGCGCCGTGGCTGCCCCAGCCCGCGTCCTTCCGGGCGCTGGCGGCGGACCGGCAGGTCG
>NZ_JBHXFE010000147.1:0-2075 GCF_042722475.1 Streptomyces sp. NPDC127092 | reverse complement strand
TACGCCCGCCCGTATACCTCAGAGACAGCTCGGCGTGAGGCGCTGGCCGTGTGGGTGAACCACTACAACTACCATCGGCCTCATACCTCCTGCGGAGACGCCCCTCCGGCCTCGTTGGCACCGGCCCGAGTCAACAACGTCATGCCCTCCTACACCTAAGCGGCCCACCCGTTGAAATTCTTGCAGATCGTATTCCAGTTCCCGAACCGCTCGGGCAGGTACCGCTATGGCGCCCCGGCACAGAAGCGCCACGCGTTCGCCTCGACGACCGTGCGTAGATCCACTGGAGGTCGCCCAGTGGTCTTGGCCTCCAGGAACAGTGGGCTGATCACAGCGCAGGCCTTCTCCGCGATGACATCCCTCCAGACTGAGGCATCCTCCCCTCGGAGCTCTTTAGCAGCACGCCCTAGCCCTCATCACCTCCTAACCCGGTGCAGTTCATGATCGGCTAGAGTCGTCGGACGGCGGGGGCGAGGAAGGTAATGGCTACTCACCCGTTTACCGCGGGAGCGTCGCAATATCTTTTGCAACCATGGCGAGCACCTCGAGATAGTCGACATACCCCTGAACTATGTCAATATCTGGGAAGATTTGGTTTCCATTGGGGTGAGCAAGAGAATTTCTCAATCTCATGATTTCATCAAGACGGGATGTCGCCGCAGAGCGACACTCTTTATCAGACCGCGAAGTCAAGAATCTCTTCAAAGCCGCCTGCGGGGTTGCCTCGGACCAGAAGTCGATATCAACCTTCTTAAAAAGATCCGAAATGACTTCAGCGCGCATGTTAGATGTAGTGAGCGTTACAAGCTCAGCGCGCACGTTTACCCCTGGAACAGAAGGGTCAAGAGATTGGCCAAGCTCAGTTAAAACCACATGATCTGTAAGCTGCAGAAAAGAGTATGTTGATGGACTCTTTGCCACTTCCAGAGAACTCTTTATTATGGCCTGCTTTAGATTTACTGTGAGATCATCGATATTTGAGGCGTTCTTGAGTTGGTCCTCTATAACCACCTCCAGGAGTTTCTTAATGCAATTCTCAAAGCTTCCACACGCATATAGAAGCAATGAGGCCGACAGGATCGGTAGTTCAGTGCGGACTCGGCCCGCGGTGGAATGCAAAGCGAGTGCCATGGGCCATGACGGCTCCGAATCGGGCACAGACTCTCCTGCGAAACCACGAAATTTCTTGACCAGAGAGATCAAGTCTCTTGTACGCCGAATATCACTCTTGAATTCGTCGAATACCGCTTCCGCCTCGCCGACACTCACAAGGCCCCCAGCAGATTGCCCGCCAAGGCCACGCGCTCTCTAAGAGCCTCCATGGTATTGGCCCGACCCACTAGGATCTCATAGCTCTCATTACTATTCAGAGCGGCCTCGACAGCTGACCTAACAGCCGCAGAACGCCCCCTGAGAGGTTGATAGTGCAAAAGCTGCGACACCATCAGTGCATCATATAGCGGTCGACTATGTCGACCCGTCGAAGGTAGTATAAAAAGATCATCTCTAAATACTTCCAGCAACTCTTCAAGTACATTAGAGAATTCGTCATCCATTCTGGAGGACTCTCGCTCTTCTATGTCTTTATTTGCCTCCATATAGCGATCAAGAATTGACCTCAAGGCTCCAGATCGCTCATTCTCTACGGCGTCCCGGATAGCAAAAACACGAAGAACCAGCTCGCAGTCGGCCAGTGTGGCATATAAACGGTTGTCCAGAAGCTCCTTTGGGGGGTTCTCTTCCTCACCGGCCCGATAGGGGGGGATGCCCCAAGTCTGGGTAAATGCCTTAGATCTAGACAATCTAACCAATAGGCCATTCAGCGACCCTGGGTACAGTGCATTTCGTAGCTCCTGGGGATTGAGCCTTATACCACCCGTATTCAAACGATCGAAAAGAACTCGACGCACATCGATGCCGGTCTCATCTTGTTCATTTTCACCTTCAGATGATTCCGCCAACAGGATTACTGCATTTAGAGACCGACGGAGAAGACCCTTCTTCAAGACGGGTGGCAAGTCTTGAAATCTACTACCGTTAAGCTCTGGCCAGTACTCGAGGCCAATCAGGGCAAA
>NZ_JBHXFE010000146.1:1418-2088 GCF_042722475.1 Streptomyces sp. NPDC127092 | reverse complement strand
CTTCTATTCGCTCACCTACGGCACCGACGGGCTGGAGGCGGCCATGAACGAGCAGCTCTCCGGCACCCCCACGTCCCAGTTCGTGGACCGCGCCATGGAGATCATCACGGGTGCCACGCCTGAGGGCGACCAGGTGGAGCTGACGATCGACCCCGAGCTGCAGCGTCTGGCGTACGACGCGCTCCCGGACGGCGTGCGCGCCTCCGCCGTGGTCACGGACCCGACGACGGGCGAGATCCTGGCCATGGTGTCGAAGCCGGGCTTCGACTCCAACGCGCTCTCCTCGCACAGCCCGGCCGAGGCGCAGTCGGCCATGGCCGCGATCGACCAGATCCCCGGCGCCAGCGCGTACCTCAACCGCGCCGCGGAGCAGCTCGTGTCCCCCGGCTCCACGTTCAAGCTGATCGACGCGGTGGCCATGCTCGAGTCCGGTGACTACACCCCGGACGGGACGGTGGACATCCCCGCCGCGTGGACGCTGCCCGGCACGACCACGGAGCTGCCCAACTACGACGGCTCACCGTGCAACACCGTGGGGCGTCAGACCCTCACGTGGGCGCTGGCGCAGTCCTGCAACACGCCGTTCGCCATGGCCGCCGTCGAGCTGGGCCAAGACCGGATCCGGGAGGTCGCCGAGCGGTTCGGCTTCAACGACTCCTTCGACTACCCG
>NZ_JBHXFE010000146.1:0-1408 GCF_042722475.1 Streptomyces sp. NPDC127092 | reverse complement strand
GCTCCGTGTTCCCCTCCGACCTGGACGACGCCGCGCTGGCGCAGTCCTCGATCGGCCAGCGGGACGTGCAGGCTACCGCGCTGCAGATGGCCATGGTGGCCGCCGGCATCGCGAACGACGGCGTGGTCATGGAGCCGCAGCTGATCAAGGCGGTCCGCCGTTCGGACCTCACCACGGTGCAGGAGTTCAGCCCCCGTGAGCGCGGCCGGGCCACGACCCCCGAGGTGGCCGGGCAGGTCTCGGACATGATGGTCTCGGCGGTGGAGGACGGCATCCTGGGATCCGTGCAGTCGGACACGGTGCGGATCGCGGCGAAGTCGGGCACGGCCGAGGTCGGGGACACGGGCAACGTGCACTCCTGGATCACCGGCTTCGACGCGAGCGAGAACCCCCGGGCGGCCGTGACGATCGTGGTGGAGGACGAGCCGCCGGGGGTTGGACATCAGACAATCGTCAGTGGCATGAAGGCAATCATGGAAGCGGTGGTCACGGAATGAGGCCGACATCGGGCATCACCCTCGGGGGCAGGTACCAGCTGACCGATCGCATCGCGATCGGCGGCATGGGCGAGGTGTGGAAGGCCCGGGACAAGGTCCTGGGCCGGATCACCGCCGTGAAGATCCTCAAGGAGGAGTACACGGGTGACCCCAACTTCCTGCGCCGCTTCCGGGCGGAGGCCCAGCACACCGCGCTGCTGAACCACCCCGGCGTCGCCAACGTCTACGACTACGGCGAGGAGAAGGGCTCCGCCTACCTCGTCATGGAGCTCGTGCCGGGCCAGCCGCTGTCCTCCATCCTCGAGAAGGAGAAGGTGCTCTCCCCCGAGCGGACCCTGCGGATCATCGCGCAGACGGCGGCCGCGCTCTCGGCGGCCCACGCCCAGGGGCTCGTGCACCGCGACGTCAAGCCCGGCAACCTCATGATCACGCCCACCGGCCGGGTGAAGGTGACGGACTTCGGCATCGCGCGCCTGGCGGACCAGGTCCCGCTCACGGCCACCGGCCAGGTGATGGGCACCGCCCAGTACCTCGCGCCCGAGCAGGCCACGGGGCAGCAGGCCACCGGCTCCTCCGACCTCTACTCGCTGGGCATCATCGGCTACGAGGCCCTCGCCGGGCATCGCCCGTTCACGGGCGAGTCCCAGATCGCGATCGCCCTCGCCCAGGTCAACGACACCCCGCCGCCCCTGCCGGACACCGTCCCGGCCCCGGTGCGCGCCCTGATCATGTGCATGCTCTCGAAGGACCCCAAGGAGCGGCCCTCGGACGCGACCGCGCTCTCGGAGGCCGCCGACGCGCTGCGTCGCAAGGACACCCGCGGCGCTGTGGAGGCCGTGCCCGGCCTGGCCGCCTTCCTCGAGGAGCAGGGCGTGGCCGACCCCTCGGGCGCCGAGACCGCCCCCCTGGAC
>NZ_JBHXFE010000145.1:1378-2106 GCF_042722475.1 Streptomyces sp. NPDC127092 | reverse complement strand
GGACGGCGATCTATCCGGCGTCCGGCGCCGTCGATAGACTCGGCCGCGACCGCATCGTCCGCGAGGAGAAGAGGCATCCCATGTCCGAGGCCCTGATCGGCAAGAACCTGATGGAGCCGCCGGCCACGCGCCTGCCGGAGGAGCCGGAGGTGCTGGCCCGGCTCGAGGCAGGTGACCTGCCCGAGGACATCGTGCCGGTGGCGCCCGAGTCCTCCCTGGTGTGGGCGCTCATGGCGGAGGACGCGTGGGCCGAGGGCCGGACCGTGGACTCCTATGCGTACGCCCGCGTCGGCTACCACCGGGGTCTGGACGCGCTGCGCCGGGCGGGGTGGCGCGGCGCCGGCCCGGTGCCGTACGCCCACGAGCCCAACCACGGCTTCCTGCGCGCCCTGTACGCGCTGGGCCGCGCGGCCGCCGGGATCGGGGAGTCCGAGGAGGTCGAGCGCATCCGCACCTTCCTGCGGGACTCGGACCCCACGGCCGCAGAGCAGATCGAGGCCGGCCAGGGCCGCGCCCAGGGCTGAGCGGAGCCGTGGCCAAGCTCTACTTCCGCTACGGGGCCATGAACTCCGGCAAGTCCACGGGCCTGCTGCAGGCCGCCTTCAACTACGAGGAGCGCGGCCAGCGGGTGCTGCTGGCCAAGCCGGAGGTGGACGTGAAGGGGGAGGGCGACGTCGTCTCCCGCCTCGGTGTGACCCGCGCCGTGGACTTCCTCGTCCCGGCGGGCG
>NZ_JBHXFE010000145.1:531-1368 GCF_042722475.1 Streptomyces sp. NPDC127092 | reverse complement strand
GCTCGTGGACGAGGCACAGCTCCGCGAGCCGGCGCAGGTGGACGACCTGCTGCGCATCGCCGTGCTCGACGGCGTCCCCGTGATCGCCTACGGACTGCGCACCGACTTCCGCACCCGCTCCTTCCCGGGCTCCGCGCGGCTGCTGGAGCTGGCGCACTCCCTCGAGGAGCTGAAGACCATCTGCCGGTGCGGCCGGAAGGCGGTGTTCAACACGCGCAAGGTCGTTGACCCGGCCACGGGCGCCGAGCACTTCGTGTTCGAGGGGGACCAGGTGGCGATCGACGGTGTCCAGGTGACCTACGAGTCCCTGTGCGGCACGTGCTACCTGGCGGAGTCCGGCGGTGCCCTGGGCTGAGGCGGCCATTGCCAGGCAACTGCCAGGCTGCGTGACGGCTGCGCCCATGCTCGGTTCGTACGGTGGAACCACTTCATCGAGGTGCGAGTGATGAAGGTGCGAGTGATGACAGGCGAAGGGCCCCGGTGATCCCGGGGCCCTTCGTCTGTCCTGCCACGTCCGGCATCGGCCGATCGGGTCAGAGCGAGACGAGCAGGAGCGTGCCGCCGAAGACGAGCCCCGACGCGAGCAGCACGACCGTGGTGTACCCCAGGATGTCGCGCATCTTCAGCCCGGCGATCGCCAGAAGGGGGATTGCCCAGAACGGCTGGATCATGTTGGTCCACTGGTCGCCGTAGGAGACGGCCATGATGGTGATGGCCGGGTCCACGCCGAGCGCGTCGCCGGCCTGGAGCATGATCGGGCCCTGCACGGCGAACTGTCCGCCGCCGGAGGGGACGAAGAAGTTCACGAGGCCCGCGGCCAGGAACGCCAGCAGGCCG
>NZ_JBHXFE010000145.1:0-521 GCF_042722475.1 Streptomyces sp. NPDC127092 | reverse complement strand
GTTCGAGATCGCCACGAAGGCGTCCGAGAGCACCGCCACCAGGCCGGTGGTCGTCATCATGCCGAGGATGCCCGCGTAGAGGGGGAACTGCAGCAGGATCTCGCCCACGTTGGACGCGGCCGACTGGGTGAGGCCGATCAGCTCGTGCGGGCTGCGCACCAGCAGCAGGATCAGCGCGAGGAAGGACCAGTTGACGATGTCCAGGGTGAGGGTGCCGCCGCCGACGAAGTGCATCACCAGATAGACCACGAGCATGGCGCCCACGAGGAGCGTGGGGACACGGGAGGCGTCGAGGCGGTCCGCCGGCGTCTCGATCTCCGGTGCGGGCACGGCGTCCTGGTCCCGCGCGTCGATCTCCAGCTCCACGATCCGGTCCCCGGCGCGCGGGGCGACGAGGAACAGGGCCAGGGCCACGACGAGCACGGTCACCACGGCGGCGGTGATGTTCCACCAGGAGAAGGTGGTCTCCGAGACCGGGACCGTCCGGCCGTCCAGGCTCTCCGTGAGGAACGAACCGGGGG
>NZ_JBHXFE010000144.1:1536-2141 GCF_042722475.1 Streptomyces sp. NPDC127092 | reverse complement strand
GAGCTGGGCGTGACCGCGAGCACCGCGGACTCGGAAGCCGTGGCGGAGGCGGACGTCGTGGTGACGTGCACGGCCGCGACGGCCCCGCTGTTCGACGGGACGCTCGTGCCGGAGCACGCGACGGTCGTGGCGATGGGCTCGCACACCACGGACGCCCGCGAGACCGACGACGCCCTGGCCCGCCGCGCGACCGTGGCGGTGGAGTCGCGGGACTCGGCCGCCCGCGAGGCCGGCGACGTCACCCTCGCGATCGACTCCGGCGCCCTCGCCGGGATCGAGGACACGGTGACGCTGGCCGAGCTCGTGGCCGGGACCGCGCGTCGTCGGGAGGGCGCGCCCGCCCTGTTCGTCACCACCGGCATGCCCTGGCAGGACCTGGTGGTGGCGAGCGCGGTGGCGCGGGAGGTGCTGGGCTGAGCCGGGGCGGCCGGGTCCAGCTGGCGGACCGAGGGCGTGTCCCGGCGACTGACGGCGAGGAGGACGAGGGCGCCGGCGAGCCCGACCAGATTTCTCGCCACGAGCGGGGCGCGGCCGGCCTCCGCGGTGTCAGCCCAGTCGAGCACGCCCCGTCTGGATAGAGTGACTCGCGCCACCCTCTTCACTTC
>NZ_JBHXFE010000144.1:0-1526 GCF_042722475.1 Streptomyces sp. NPDC127092 | reverse complement strand
CCCCTCGCCCAGCTCGCTGAGAAGTACGCCCGTGACGTGCGGCTCGCCTCCACGAGCGGGGTCTTCGCCGAGCCGGAGGCGCAGCTGACGGTCCCGGTCTCCGAGTTCCTGCGCGCGTTCTCCTCCGTCACCGGGATTGGGGACCTCAGCCTGCTGCGAGAGGCCCAGCTCGACGGCGTGCGCCCGGACTTCGCCGCCCTGATCGACGGTCGCCCCTGCGGATGGGTGGAACTCAAGGCACCCGGCCACACGGTCATCGGAGAGAAGTGGCGCGGCCGGGAGAAGGGCCAGTGGGACCTGCTCTCCCAGCTGGACGCGCTGCTCGTCTCGAACGGAGACGAGATCGCCCTCTATGTCTCCGGCTCCCCTGTGGACACCGCGTTCCTGCCCATCGACGGCGTCGCAGGCTGGGACGCGGACCGCCTGCGCACCGTCCTGGAACAGTTCACCCTGGCCCAGCCCCGGCCGATCACCCGAGTGGGCCAGCTCGCGGACCGCCTGGCCCCGCTGGCCCGCTTCCTTCGAGAGCGCCTCCAGGAAGGCCTGTCCAACAACTACCGCTCGGTGCGGGAGGCGAAGGCGGCCTGGGACCACACGGTGCACCACACGACCACGGACGCCCAGTTCGCGGGCGACGTCGCCCAGGTGGTGGCCTACTCCATGGCCATCGCCGGTCTCTCCGGCCAAGCGGACCGGAACGCCGACGGCGTGGTGACGCTCGAGGAGGCCAAGCACGCCTTGGAGACGGCCCACCGCAATGTTCTGGCGGCGTCCCTCGGACCGATCATCGGCATCCCGGCGCTCATGGAGTACATCGCCCCGGAGGTCGGGGCCATCATGCGGCTGGTGTCCAGCATGGACGTGGCCGCCATCGAGCGCTCCACGGACTCCCGTGGTGAGCCGTGGCTGTGGTTTTACGAGGACTTCCTCCAGCGCTACGACCCGGCCGCCCGTAACCGCGCGGGTGTCTACTACACGCCGATCAGTGTGGTGCAGTGCCAGGTGCGCGTGGTGGACGCGCTGCTGCGGGAACGTTTCGGTCAGACCCTGGGCTTCGGTGCCCCCTCGGTGGTGACGCTGGACCCCGCGACGGGCTCCGGCACCTACCCGCTGGCGGTCATCGACCGCGCGGAGGCAGCGGCCCGGGAGGAACGCGGCCCGGCGGGGGTGGCCCAGGTGGCCAAGAACCTCACGAAGAACCTGCTGGCCTTCGAGCTGCTGCCCGGCCCATACTCGGTGGCGCACCTGCGCATCGGCCAGCGGCTCGCTGAGGCGCAGGGTCACGCCTTCCAGGCGGAGGAGATCGGCGTGTACCTGACGGACACCCTGGAGGACCCCTCGGCGGGCATGGCGGAGGGGCTATTCGGCGACGCGCGGGTCCTCGCCGAGGCCGCCGAGGCGGCCCGCCGGATCAAGCGGGACCGGCGCATCACCGTGGCCATCGGCAACCCGCCCTATGACCGGGTGACCTCCGGCACCGGCGGCTGGGTGGAGCACGGGGACGGCGAGGACGCGCTGTTCGACGA
>NZ_JBHXFE010000143.1:0-2156 GCF_042722475.1 Streptomyces sp. NPDC127092 | reverse complement strand
CGAGAGGACCCGCGTGAGCGACGAGACCACCCCCCAGACCCCGGACGAGCCCGTCGAGGGCGCCCCGACCCCGCAGCCCCCGCAGACCGGCCTGGACATCGAGGTCGAGCACTACGTGCTCCCCGAGGGCGCCGCCGACAAGGTCGAGCCCGTCGACCTCGAGTCGGAGATGAAGCGCTCGTACCTGGACTACGCGATGGCCGTGATCGTCGGCCGCGCGCTGCCGGACGTGCGCGACGGCCTCAAGCCCGTGCACCGTCGCGTGTTCTACGCGATGTACGACGGCGGCCATCCAGGACTGGGTCCAGCGCTACCCTCTGGCGCTCGGCCAGGGCAACTTCGGCTCCCCGGGCAACGATGGGGCGGCCGCCCAGCGCTACACCGAGACCAAGATGGCCCCGCTGGCCATGGAGATGGTCCGGGACATCGACGAGGACACCGTCGACATGCAGGACAACTACGACGGCAAGCAGCAGGAGCCCGTCGTCCTGCCCGCCCGGTACCCGAACCTGCTGGTCAACGGCTCCTCGGGCATCGCCGTCGGCATGGCCACGAACATCCCGCCGCACAACATGCGCGAGGTGGCCGCGGGTGTGCAGTGGTACCTCGAGCACCCCGAGGCCACCCGCGAGGAGCTGCTCGAGGCGCTCCTGGCCCGCGTGCACGGCCCCGACTTCCCCACGGGCGCGCAGATCCTGGGCCGCAAGGGCATCGAGGAGGTCTACCGGACCGGCCGCGGCCCCATCACCATGCGCGCTGTGGTCAACGTGGAGGAGATCCAGGGCCGCACGTGCCTCGTGGTCACCGAGCTGCCCTACATGACCAACCCGGACAACCTCGCCGCGAAGATCGCGGAGATGGTGCGGGACGGCAAGATCAACGGCATCGCGGACATGCGCGACGAGACCTCCGGCCGCACCGGCCAGCGCCTGGTGATCGTGCTCAAGCGCGACGCCGTCGCCAAGGTGGTGCTGAACAACCTCTACAAGCACACCGAGCTGCAGTCGAACTTCTCGGCCAACATGCTCGCGCTCGTGGACGGCGTGCCGCGCACCCTGTCCCTGGACGGCTTCGTGCACCACTGGGTGAAGCACCAGATCGACGTGATCGTGCGCCGCACCGCGTTCCGCAAGCGCAAGGCCGAGGAGCGCGCGCACATCCTGCGCGGCCTGCTCAAGGCCCTGGACATGCTGGACGAGGTCATCGCGACCATCCGCCGCTCGGCCTCGGCGGACGTGGCCCGCGAGGCCCTCAAGGAGCTCCTGGACATCGACGACGTCCAGGCCCAGGCCATCCTGCAGATGCAGCTGCGCCAGCTCGCCGCCCTGGAGTCCCGGAAGATCCAGGACGAGTACGACGACCTCATGGCGAAGATCGCCGAGTACAACCGGATCCTGGAGTCCCCGCAGCGTCAGCGCGAGGTCATCTCCGAGGAGCTCGCCGAGATCGTGGCCAAGCACGGCGATGACCGCCGCACCGAGATCATGGCCGGCTTCGACGGGGACATGTCCATCGAGGACCTGATCCCCGAGGAGGAGATGGTCGTCTCCATCACCCGCGGCGGCTACGTCAAGCGCACCCGGATCGACCAGTACCGGTCCCAGGCGCGCGGCGGCAAGGGCGTGCGCGGGGCGACGCTGCGCGGCGACGACGTCGTCGAGCACTTCCTCACCGTGTCCACGCACCACTGGCTGCTGTTCTTCACGAACTTCGGCCGCGTGTACCGCATCAAGACGTACGAGCTGCTCGAGGCCGGCCGCGACGCGAAGGGCCAGCACGTGGCCAACCTGCTCGCGTTCCAGCCGGACGAGCGGATCGCCCAGATCCAGCCGCTCGTGGACTACGGCCGGGCCCCGTACCTCGTGCCCGCCACGCGCGGCGGCCTCGTGAAGAAGACGCCGCTGCTGGACTACGACACGAACCGCACCGCCGGCCTGATCGCCATCAAGCTGCGTGAGGGGGACGAGCTGGTCTCGGCCCGCGTGGTCTCGCCCGACGACGACCTCATCCTGATCTCGCACAAGGGCCAGTCCCTGCGGTTCACCGCCACGGACGAGGCGCTGCGTCCCATGGGCCGTGCGACCTCGGGCGTGACGGGCATGAAGTTCCGCGACGACGACTCCCTGCTGACCATGGACGTGGTGGAGGAGGACGGC
>NZ_JBHXFE010000142.1:749-2171 GCF_042722475.1 Streptomyces sp. NPDC127092 | reverse complement strand
ACCGCGACGCTGGACGACGACGCCGAACGGCGCATCGCCGAGGTGATGTCCGCCCTCGACGGCGACGGCCTGCGGGAGCTCGAACGGCTCACCACGGGCGCCGACCCGCTTCCGGTCGCCGAGGCCGCGCAGTACTGGCTGGTGGACCATGGCCTGGAGGACGCGCCCGAGGACTGGTTCGTCCCCCGCGGCTCCTGGTTCTGAGCCCGCGCGAGGGAGGGGCGCCGGCCCGCGTCGCACGAGCTCGACTGTGACGCACACCGCCCGGGGGGTGCCATGATGGGGGGCATGCCGACCCCGCATCCCCGCCAGTTCCGCCAGTCCGCCAAGCTGCTGAACGTCCGCTACGACGTGCGCGGCCCCATCCTGGAGGAGGCGCAGCGGATGGAGGCCGCGGGCCACCGGATCATGAAGCTGAACATCGGCAACCCGGCCCCGTTCGGCTTCGAGGCGCCGGACGCCGTCCTGGCGGCGATGCACCAGCACCTGCCGCACGCGCAGGGCTACTCGGACTCCAAGGGCATCTACTCGGCGCGCACCGCCGTCTCGCAGTACTACGAGTCCCGGGGCATCCGGGACATCGGCGTGGACGACGTGTTCATCGGCAACGGCGTCTCCGAGATGATCACGATGGTCCTGCAGGCCCTGGTCGACGACGGCGACGAGATCCTCGTCCCCTCGCCCGACTACCCGCTGTGGACCGGCGCCACCACCCTGGCCGGGGGCCGAGCGGTGCACTACCGCTGCGTCGAGGAGGAGGGCTGGGAGCCCGACCTCGAGCACATCGAGTCCCTCGTCACGGAGCGCACCAAGGGCATCGTCCTGATCAACCCGAACAACCCCACCGGCGCGGTCTACTCCCGCGCCGTGCTGCAGGGCATCGTGGACGTCGCCCGCCGCCACAACCTCGTCCTCATGGCGGACGAGATCTACGAGAAGATCACCTACGACGGCGCCCGCCACATCAACGCCGCCGGCCTGTCCGACGACGTGCTCACCCTGACGTTCTCCGGCCTGTCCAAGGCATACCGGGTGGCGGGCTACCGCTCCGGCTGGGTGGCCGTGTCCGGGCCGAAGCACCGGGCCGCCGACTTCCTCGAGGGCCTGACCCTGCTGGCCAACATGCGGATGTGCGCCAACGTGCCCGCACAGCACGCCATCCAGGTGGCACTGGGCGGCTACCAGTCCATCGACGACCTCGTCCTGCCCGGCGGTCGGCTGCTCGAGCAGCGCAACCTCGCCCAGGACCGCCTGAACGCCATCCCCGGCGTGTCCGTGCAGCCGGCCCACGGCGCCCTCTACCTGTTCCCGCGCCTGGACCCGGAGGTCTACGCGATCGACGACGACGAGGCGTTCGTCATCGAGCTGCTGCGGGCGAAGAAGATCCTCGTCTCGCACGGCGGGGCGTTCAACTACCCGTAC
>NZ_JBHXFE010000142.1:0-739 GCF_042722475.1 Streptomyces sp. NPDC127092 | reverse complement strand
CCCGTACACCGACCACTTCCGGCTCGTCACGCTGCCCAGCGTGAAGGACCTGGACGTGGCCCTGGACCGCCTCGAGGACTTCCTCGAGGACTGGAGGGAGCGCCATGGCTGACACCCCGGCCGCCGAGGCGGGCCGACCCGCCCGCCCCACCGACGACAGCGTCTTCGGCGCCCCCGCCCGGGAGCTGTTCGCCGCCCGCCGCGGGGACGAGGTCCGGGGCCCGGCCGACGTCGACGCCGCCGCGACGCCCGGCTACGGCGGGGACAAGGCGAAGGGCAAGAAGGACCTGGCCGCGCGCGGCGGGGCGCTCGCCAACCTGCAGGAACTGCTGTTCGCTCAGTCGGTGCGCCACGCGCCCGAGGGGGAGGCGCCGTCCCTGCTGGTCGTCCTGCAGGGCATGGACACCGCCGGCAAGGGCGGGATCATGCGCCACGTGATCGGGGCGATGGACCCGCAGGGCGTCCACGTGCACGCGTTCAAGGCGCCGACAGCGGAGGAGCGCGCCCACGACTTCCTGTGGCGCATCCGCCCGCACCTGCCCCGGCCCGGCCTCGTCTCCGCGTTCGACCGCTCGCACTACGAGGACGTGCTCGTGCATCGCGTGCGCGGGCTCTCCCCGCTGGCCGAGGTGGAGGAGCGATACGGGGCGATCTGCGAGTTCGAGGCGGCCGTGCGCGCCGCTGGGACGCGGATCGTCAAGGTGATGCTGCGGATCTCGCCGGAGGAGCAGGCCGAGCG
>NZ_JBHXFE010000141.1:0-2186 GCF_042722475.1 Streptomyces sp. NPDC127092 | reverse complement strand
GTGGCGAAGACCCCGACGGCGGCGGTGGCGCCGAGGGCGGCGGCGAGCCGCAGCAGCGACCGGCGCCCCGTGGTCGTCTCATCCTTTTTCATGACCAATGGTTCGTACGGAGGACGGCGCGGGGCGCGCAGCGACACCGGCCGCCCGTCCGAATCCACCTGTTGAGCCGATAGCCTCGAAGGGTGAGCGGATTCGAACGAGGTACGGACGGCCCGAAGGTGATCGTCGCCGGGGTCGACGGCTCCGCGTCCTCGCTGCGCGCGGCGGCCTACGCGGCCGGACTCGCCCGGCGGCAGAACGCGCTGCTCGCCCTCGTCTACGTCCAGCCCGTGCTCGCGGCGGGCGCGGCGATGGGCGCCCCGGTCGCCGGGGCCACGGAGGAGATCGCCGAGGGCCTGGTGGCGGAGATCCGGGAGTCCGCGGAGCGGGTGAAGGAGATCTTCCAGGTGCGCTGGGAGTTCCACACCTTCCGCGGTGACGCGTACGCGGGTCTGGTCTCGGCCGCCGACGAGCTCAAGGCGGACGCGGTGGTGGTCGGGGCCTCGGAATCGGCCGGTCACCGCTTCGTGGGCTCGGTCGCCGTCCGCCTGGTGAAGGCGGGCCGCTGGCCGGTCACAGTGGTGCCTTAGGTCTTCTCTTCCGGTTCTCGGCCGGGTCCCGGAAGAAGGGCCCGGGTCTCGCCCCGGGCCCAGGGCGGGGCCTCAGCTCCCGCCCCGGGGCGCCGGGCCGGGCTACTCCCCCGCCGCCAGTCCGTCGCGGGCCGCGCCGCGGGAGAGGACGACCTCGCGGATGGCGTCGCGGGTCTCCGTGTACTGCTCCTCACCCTTTCTGACGGCCGCGTTGAGGTTGACCACCCGGCCGCGCGCGGTGTCGAAGAGCTGCGGGACGAACTCGGCCTTGCGCACCTCCCAGCGGCCGCCGGGCGCGGCGGGCGGAACGAAGGTGAAGCGGGCCAGGGTGCCCTGATTGCCTCGGGGGTCGTACGAGCCGTTGTGGTTGATCATGTCTCCGGCGATCTGGTCGCCCATGCCGTAGACGATCCAGGTGCCGTTGACCTTCTCGTAGGCCTGGGGGACATGGGCGTGGGTGCCGATGATCAGGTCGATGTCGGGGCGGCCGCCGGTGTTCGACGCGGTGAGGGCCTGGCCCAGGGAGAGCTGGCGCTCGTCGGGCGCGGACTGCCACTCCGTGCCCCAGTGGACCGACACCACGACGACGTCGGCGCCGGCCTTGCGGGCGGCCCGGGCGTCGGCGACGATCTTCTGCTCGTCGATGAGGTTGACGGCCCAGGGCTGCCCCTCGGGCAGCGGGTAGCCGTTGGTGTCGTAGGTGTAGGCGAGCTGGGCCACGGTCGCGCCGCCCGCCTTGAGCAGGGTGGGCCGGGCGGCCTCCTCGGCGCTGCGGGCCGAGCCGGCGTGCCGTACGCCCGCCTTGTCGAGGGCGTCGAGGGTGCGGCCGAGGCCGGCGGCGCCGTCGTCGAGGGTGTGGTTGGAGGCGGTGGAGCAGGAGTCGTAGCCGGTCTCCTTGAGCGCGACGGCCACCTCGGGCGGCGACTTGAAGGCCGGGTAGCCGGTGTAGGGGCCGCCCTCCGCCCCGTACACGGTCTCCATGTGGCAGATGGCGAGATCGGCGCCGGAGACGACGGAGCGGACGCCGGCGAGCATGGGCCGGAAGTCGTAGCCCGTGCCGCCGGCGTCGGCGGCGGCCTGCCGGATGATCGAGTCGTGCGGGAGGACGTCGCCGGAGGCGACGAGGGTGAAGGGAGCCGGTCCGGCGGAGGCCGCCCCCGGCGCCGCCGGCCGGTGCGAGGGTTTGGCCGGCGCCGCCGGGCCGTGGGACGAACGGTCCGCGGCGGCGCAGCCGGTGGCCGCGGCGAGCAGGACGGCGGCGAAGGCCGCCGCGCCGGTTCTGGTGCGTGGGGTCATCTGCCGAACTCCGCTGATTCATAGGATGAACATCTGTTCATGCGAATTCACAGCGGACGAAGCCCCCAGTCAAGGGTCAATGCCGCAGAGGGTGGGAAACCCCGCTGAATCGGACGCACCGCTTCCGTCCGGCCGTTCGCCGACCGCTCGCCGAACCGTTCACCGCTCGGTGCGACCGTTCGTCGCAGACATCCGCCCGCTCTCTGTCCGCCGCCGCCCGGATGCGTTCGTATACGGCACCATGACCACGGCACTGACGGC
>NZ_JBHXFE010000140.1:0-2217 GCF_042722475.1 Streptomyces sp. NPDC127092 | reverse complement strand
CGCCGACGCTTATCGCAAGATCGGTATCTTGCCGCCGACGATCGAGCCGCGCGCGACAGGGCACACCGCCGAGATGCTTACCTTCATCGACCGGCTGATCGCCCGGGGCCACGCGTACCGAGCGGGAGGGGAAGCGGGGGACGTCTACTTCGACGTCTCATCATGGCCCGGCTACGGGTCTTTGACCTCACAGGAGCACGGCACTCTCCGCGGAGACGAACATACCGATCAGGCAACAGAGAAACGTGACCCTCGCGACTTCGCGCTCTGGAAGTCGGCTCCCCCGGACGCGGGGGCCAGCGAGGAGATCGTTGCTCCTGCGGCATGGGCTTCGCCTTACGGGCCGGGACGCCCCGGATGGCATCTGAGCTGTTCGACAATGATTCTCCGCTACCTGGGAGAGAGCTTCGACATCCACGGTGGCGGGCTCGACCTGCGCTTTCCTCATCATGAGAACGAACAGGCGCAGTCCCGTGCCGCCGGATACGGATTCGCGCGCTACTGGATGCACAACGGCTGGGTCACGTCCGGCGGCGACAAGATCAGCAAATCCCTCGGCAACGCGACACCCCTCGACGAGCTACTGCAGCACATGCGTCCTCTCGACCTGCGCTACTACCTCGGATCGGCCCACTATCGGTCGAACCTGGAACTGACCGACTCCGCCCTGCGATCCGCCGCGGCGGCGATGCGCAGGATCGAAGACTTCATCACCCGGAGCGCCAACCACTCGAGGCGCGCGGCGGACGCGGACATGCTGCCGGTCGCATTCCGAAACGCCTTGGATGACGACCTCAACATCCCCATGGCACTCGCGGTCCTCCATGACGAAGTCAGGCGGGGCAACACCGCCCTCGCCCAGCACGACGCGCGGACCGGTGCCGACACGCTGGATGCGGTGCTCGCCATGACTGACGTCCTCGGCATCAACCCGCGCGACAGCCCGTGGGACGAATCAACGGCCACACCCCCGCGCGCCGAGCGCGCACTGGAGGCCCTGATCGCACAGGCGCTCGACCAGCGAGCCCAGGCACGTGCGGCCGGAGACTTCCGCACTGCAGACCGTATCCGTGACGAACTCGACGCCGCCGGGATCGTGCTCAACGACAGCCAGTCAGGTACGACATGGGGCTTCACCGAAGGCCATACCTCATAGCCCGGAACAACAACAGGAGGATTCTTGAAGTCACAGCCCACTCCCAGGCTCACGGGACCAAACCGCGTCACCCCGGCGTTATCAACAGTGACGCCGCAGCCAGCGGCGCCGAACAAGGAGGACATCGTGTCGCACGACTACAGCAAGACTTCTGAGGCCCTGAGCCGCCTCAACGACCAGCAGTACCGCGTCACCCAGAAGGACGGCACCGAGCCGGCCTTCCGCAACGAGTACTGGGACAACCACGAGGACGGCCTGTACGTGGACGTCGTCTCCGGACAGCCGCTGTTCTCATCCACCGACAAGTACGACAGCGGAACCGGATGGCCCAGCTTCACCAAGCCGGTCGTCGCTGACGCCGTTCACACGAAGACGGACCGATCCCTCTGGATGCCCCGCACCGAGGTCCGCTCTACCGGGGCGGACAGCCACCTCGGGCACGTCTTCGACGACGGCCCCGCGAACGCCGGCGGCCTGCGCTACTGCATGAACTCCGCCGCGCTGCGGTTCATCCCCGTCTCCGACCTGGAGGCCGAGGGGTATGGAGAGTTCCGCTCACTGTTCGAGACCACCACCACGACCACGAAGGAGCACGCATCATGACCAGTGGAATTCACGACACCGGAGAGGTCACCCGCACACCCGGCACCGAGACGGCCGTCCTGGCCGGCGGCTGCTTCTGGGGCGTGGACGAGCTCATCCGCAAGCAGCCGGGCGTGATCAGCACCCGCGCCGGATACACCGGCGGGCAGAACGATCACGCCACCTACCGCAACCACCCCGCTCACCCCCGAGCAGGAGCAGGTCGCCAAGGAGACGATCGCCGACGTCGATGCCTCCGGTCTGTGGCCAGGATCGGCTGTCACCACGATCGAGCCCGCCGGCCCGTTCTGGGAGGCCGAGCCTGAGCACCAGGACTACCTCCAGCGGTATCCGAACGGCTACAACTGCCACTACCCTCGTGCCGGCTGGGTCCTGCCCCGCCGCATCCAGGCGACCGAGGCTTCCGTCTGACCATGTCCACGTGGGGGGGGGGGGGCGCCACGAGAGGGGGGGGGCCC
>NZ_JBHXFE010000139.1:1120-2227 GCF_042722475.1 Streptomyces sp. NPDC127092 | reverse complement strand
GACCCCGAGGGCGCCTCCGAACAGCGGGCCGCCCGCCGTGCCGAGCGGCGCCGGGCCCGTGAGGAGCGCCGCGAGGCCGAGGACCTCGCCGCCCCGCTCTCCGTGGACGCGGAGACCGGGCGCACCCACCCGGACCACGACCAGTCCTACCTGGACGGCCCGGCCGCCGGCGCCCACGCCGCCGGGGCCTCCCGCCCCGGCCTGTTCGCGCGCCTGTTCGGCGGGCGCCGGGCACGCGAGGAGCAGGCCGCCGACGCCGCCCCGGAGCACACCGCCAGCACCGCCTACGACTCCCCGGTGATCCACGAGGCCGAGGTCGGCTCCCACGCCGCCCCCGAGGCGGAGACCACCCAGGTCCTGCCCCGGCCCGCCCCCCGGCGAGCCGCTCGCGGGGAGCAGGGCGTGTTCGACTCCGAGCAGGCCGCCGCGGACGCGCGGGACGCGGGCCGGGACGCCTCGGACGACTTCGACCCGTGGGTGGACGAGGACGACGCGCCCGAGGACGCGGACGCCGAGCCGCAGCCGCCCGCCGGAGTGCGCCGGCCCACGGCCGCGGACCGTGCCCTCGAGCAGGTCCGCGAGCACGCCCGCGCCCAGCGCGAGGCCGCCGCCCCGGCCGCCGCAGCCCCGGAGGAGGACGCGGGGGAGGACACCCCGTTCGCCCTGGACGACGCCCCACGTCAGGGCTCCGGGGCCGCCGCACCGTCGTCGTCCTCCGCCGTGCCCGCCAGCACCCCCGCGCCGGTGCCGCCGGTGACCGCCGAGCCGGCCCGCGGCACCCAGTCCGAGCTGGGCGGGGACGTGTCCTACACGCTGCCGCAGTCGGCCCTGCTCCCGGCCGGGCCCCAGCCGAAGGAGCGCTCCGAGGCCAACGACCGGGTCGTCGCCGCGCTGACCACCACGTTCACCGAGTTCAAGGTGGACGCCCAGGTCACCGGGTTCTCCCGCGGGCCGACGGTGACGCGCTACGAGGTCGAGGTCGCCCCCGGCACCAAGGTGGAGAAGGTGACGGCGCTGGAGAAGAACATCGCGTACGCGGTGGCCTCCTCGGACGTGCGGATCCTCAGCCCCATCCCGGGCAAGCGCGCGATCGGCATCGAGATCCCC
>NZ_JBHXFE010000139.1:539-1110 GCF_042722475.1 Streptomyces sp. NPDC127092 | reverse complement strand
CCAGGAGGTCGTGGCCCTCGGCGACGTCCTGCGCTCGCAGGCCGCCCAGCGCACCGACCACCCGATGGTGATGGGCGTCGGCAAGGACGTGGAGGGCGGCTACGTGGTGGCCAACCTCGCGAAGATGCCCCACATGCTCGTGGCGGGCGCCACCGGCGCCGGCAAGTCCTCGTTCGTGAATTCGATGATCACCTCGATCCTCATGCGCTCCACCCCGGACGAGGTGCGCATGGTGATGGTGGACCCCAAGCGCGTCGAGCTCACCGCGTACGAGGGCGTGCCCCACCTGGTCACCCCGATCATCACGAGCCCGAAGAAGGCGGCCGAGGCGCTGCAGTGGGTCGTCAAGGAGATGGACACCCGCTACGACGACCTCGCGGCGTTCGGCTACAAGCACGTGGACGACTTCAACAAGGCCGTCCGGGCCGGCCAGGTGAAGCTGCCGCCGGACTCCAAGCGCGTGCTGCGCCCATACCCGTACCTGTTGGTCATCGTGGATGAGCTCGCGGACCTGATGATGGTCGCCCCGCGCGACGTCGAGGACGCGATCGTGCGCATCACCCAGCTGGCC
>NZ_JBHXFE010000139.1:0-529 GCF_042722475.1 Streptomyces sp. NPDC127092 | reverse complement strand
CGGCCGGCATCCACCTTGTTCTCGCCACGCAGCGGCCGTCCGTGGACGTGGTCACGGGCCTGATCAAGGCCAACGTGCCCTCCCGCATGGCGTTCGCGACGTCGTCGGTCACGGACTCCCGCGTGGTCCTGGACCAGCCCGGCGCGGAGAAGCTGCTCGGCCAGGGCGACGCCCTGTTCCTGCCGATGGGCAAGTCCAAGCCCATGCGCGTGCAGGGGGCGTGGGTCAACGAGTCCGAGATCCACGCCGTCGTGGAGCACGTGAAGTCGCAGATGCAGGTCCAGTACCGCGCGGACGTGATCCCCGAGAAGACCGAGAAGGTCATCGACGAGGACATCGGCGACGACCTGGACCTGCTCCTGCAGGCCGTCGAACTCGTGGTCACCACGCAGTTCGGCTCCACGTCCATGCTGCAGCGCAAGCTGCGGGTGGGCTTCGCGAAGGCCGGCCGCCTCATGGACCTCATGGAGTCCCGCGGCGTCGTGGGCCCCTCCGAGGGCTCCAAGGCCCGCGACGTGCTGGTCAAGCC
>NZ_JBHXFE010000138.1:0-2267 GCF_042722475.1 Streptomyces sp. NPDC127092 | reverse complement strand
ACCTTCTGGGACACGTTGTTCCTCCTGGTGGTGGGGATCTGCCCGATGCCGCGCATGCGTGGGGCGGCGCGACGTGCGGGCTCGTTCTGCCCATCCCATCACAGGACCCTGTGCGACGCATCGGTGAGCAGCCGGGGGCCTGGTGTGTGGCGTCACCACGGCGGCCAGGGGAGACTGCAACCTGACCCGCAACACCGATGTGAACGGAGGGGCGAACCGTGGCACGACATGGCAGAGACGAGGACAAGGCGCACGAGGCCCACGAGGCTCCGGCCGGTGCCGGCACGCTCGCGCAGTGGCGCATCCCACTGGTGGGGCTGCTGATCGGCGTCGGCCTGGGGGTGGTGTTCGGACTGGGCACCGAGAGGCCCTGGGGCACTGTGATCGGCTGCGCGATGATGGGCTTCGCCCTCGGCATCGCGTGGATGTATGTCGAGCGCGGCCGGGACGGGAGGGACCGCTGAGATGTGCGGCCGCTACGTGATGGCCCGCGCCACGAGCGACCTGGTGGCCCTGGGTGACGCCGAGGCGAATGAGGATCTGGTGCTGCGCCAGAGCTGGAACGTGGCGCCGACAGCCGAGGTGCCGATCCTCGTGGCGCACGCGGACGACGTCGGCGCCGGAGGCTCCGGTGGGGGCGACGGCGGTGCCGGGGTGACCCGGCGGATCCACGTGGCCCGCTGGGGCCTGGTGCCGCCGTGGGCGAAGGAGCTGTCCGTGGGGTCCCGTGCGTTCAACGCGCGCTCGGAGACCGTGGCCTCCAAGCCGACGTTCCGGGCCGCCGTCCGCGCCCGCCGCTGCGCCGTGCCGGTGGAGGGATACTACGAGTGGAAGACGCCGGAGCCTGGCGCCAAGGGTCCCGACGGGCGGGCCGCGAAAAAGCAGCCCTACTACGTGCACCCGGCCGGGGCCGGGGACGGCGAGGGGCCGGTCATCTGGTTCGCCGGCCTGTACGAGTGGTGGCAGGACCCCGAGGCCCAGGCCGCGGGGGAGGACGCCTGGGTCCTCTCGACGACGATCCTCACCATGGCCGCACCCGACGCGGACGACGACGATCCGGTGCTCGCCGCACTCGGCCAGCTGCACGACCGGCTGCCCGTGCCCATGGACGCCGAGACGATGGACCGGTGGCTCGCCCCGGACACGCTCGGGTCCGCCGAAGAAGCCGACGCCCTCGTGGGCCAGGTGTGCGCTGGCGCGTACGACGTCGCGGCGGGGTGGTCGCTGCGACCCGTGGGGGGCGCCGTGGGGAATGTCCGGAACAACGGGCCGGAGCTGATCCAGGAGATGAGAGAGCAGCAGGGAACGCTGCTCTGAAGGACGGGGCGACGAGGATGACCTGCCCGTGAGGCGCGGGAACGCGGTGCCGCGGCATCGTGATCGGATCGAGACGGATCCGAGACCGTCCTGAACTCCCCCTGAGAATGGGCTCTGCGTAGCGTGGGTGTCACCGGGCCGGTATGAGCGCCGCATCTTTTGGAGGGGTGCCACGGTGAGGCCGGTGAACCGCAGTCCGTCACCCGAGCCCGCGTGGCCATTCACCAGGAGCGTCCTGCCATGATGTCGTCCCCGTCCTCGTTCAAGGTGTCCACCCGCCCGTTCGTCCCGACCACCCGCCCCGCCCGTCTCGCCGCCGCCGCGATCCTGACCGTGAGTCTCTTCGCCGGGGCCGCGCCCGCCGTCGCCGTGGAAGAGGCGGGACCCACCGTCTCCGAGGGGGTGTGTGACTGCGCGTGGGGCCCGGAGCCGGCGCCCGGCCCGGGCTTCGAGCTGCCTGACCTGGCCTCCCGCTGGACTCCCGAGCAGGGCATCCGTTCCGGCACGTTCCGCCAGATGGTGCCGGGCCTCGTCGTCATGGAGGGCTTCTTCGACCTGCGTCAGGACCAGATCGCGCTCACCGTCGCCCCGTACAGCATGGAGACCGGCCACGGTGACCAGGTGGCCGTCCCGTTGGTGTACGACGACGTCTACTCAGACCTCGGTGCGGTGCGCGTGGCGGATGCGCGGGCGCTGCTCGGCGAGGCCGGAGACGGTCATCTCCTGTTCACCCTGTCCGTGGACGGTACCCCGGTGGCCGCCGCCCTCTATGACGAGGCCGCCGGCACTCCGGAGGGCAACATAGGCCCCTCTGCCGGACTCGTCTACGCGTGGGGCGAGCACAGCCTGGCCGACCCCGTGTTCGGGGACTACCCCGAGCGGTTCCTCACGCTGGAGCACGCCGAGTCGGGCGTGCTGCTGCCGTTCCGGTCCGAAGGCCTGGGCGACGA
>NZ_JBHXFE010000137.1:1516-2284 GCF_042722475.1 Streptomyces sp. NPDC127092 | reverse complement strand
GTGGCGCACCACCTCGGGCTGCGTGTACATCTCCTGCAACCAGCCGAAGTCGTCCTCCCGGTGCGGCCGCAGCGTCAGCCGCGCGGTGGGCAACGGCCAGTCAGGGGCGCGGCCGCCCGCAGCCGCGCCCTCCTTGCGCCCCGCCGGAGGCGGGGCGTCGACGTCGGCGGGGACCGGCGTCGTCGTGCCGGACGCCCAGTCCTGGCGCAACATTGCGTAGGCCACCGACGCGAGCGGCTCGCCGCCGTCCACGGGCCAGCCGCGCCGGTAGTGCGCCTCCTTGACCCAGCCGGCCCGGCGGAAGGTGCGCAGCATGGGGACGTTGTCCTCGCGGGTCTGGCCCTCGAAGCGGTCCACCGCGGGCATCGTCTCGAAGACGTGCCGGGTGAGCGCGGTGAGGATCTGCGCGCCGAGCCCGCGCCCGCGGAACCGCTCCGCCACGCGCAGGTCGAACAAGGGGGTGGGGTCCGTGAGGTCCTCCAGGCGCACCACGCCGACGCGGCCGTGCTCGGGATGCTCGATCCAGAAGGTGCGGTGGTCCTCATCCTCCCAGGCGCCGCCATCGACGGCCTTCTCCGCCTCCGGCCGGGTGACGCGCGGGCGCGTGTGGAACGGCCACGCGTTCTCGGTGAGCAGGGCGACGAGCGCGTCCCGGTCGGCGCCTGCCGGGTCGAGCGGAGTGAAGGTGACGTCCATGGGGCCGAGAGTAGGGGAGGGGACGTCACCGCCGCCCGCTGCCGTGACCCCATGGCCACGCCCCTCCGCGAC
>NZ_JBHXFE010000137.1:0-1506 GCF_042722475.1 Streptomyces sp. NPDC127092 | reverse complement strand
CGGCGCGCCGCGCGAGGAAGCCCGGGACGCGCAGGCCGAGATCGGCTGGACCATAGCCCCGGCCCACGCCGGCCGGGGCCACGCCACCGAGCTGGCCTGTGCCCTGCTGGACCTCGCCTTCGCGGGCCTCAGCGTCAGACCCGTGGAGGCTCACGCCTTCGCGGACAACGCGCCCATCCTGCGCGTGATGGAGAAGGTCGGCCTGCGCCACGAGGGCACCTTCAAGGAGGAGTCACTGCACCGCACCCGCGGCTGGGTGGACGGCGTCACTTACGCGATGCTCGCCTCGGAGCACCGGGCCCGGGGCAGACGGCTTTCCACCTCACGACGCCCAGAAGTACGCAACGCTCTAGACATAACGTTGCGTAAGGTTGTGGCATGAGCAACGATCCGCGCCCGACCCCGTGGGCCGTCGGCTGGGAACAGCGCCCCTGGACCGCGGACCCGCATGACGCCGGGCTGCGCTCCCGCCGCGCTCGCGTGCGTGCAGCAGGCCCATATCGAGCCGCGCTCCCGGCCCGCATCGCCCGACTCGGGCTCGACCTGCCCTCCGATCTGGCGACCGAGGTCGAGGAGGCGACGGCCGCCGTCGTGCGCTTCGACGCCGAGATCAGCCACGCCCTCCCGGGGCTCACCGGCGAGATCGCCCCGATCGACGCGGTGCTCCTGCGCACTGAGTCCGCGTCCTCCTCGCAGATCGAGCACATCTCCGCGGGCGCGCGAGCCCTCGCCCTGGCGACTCTCGGCGAACGCACCCGCCCGAACGCAGCGCTCGTGGCGGCGAACGTGAGGGCCATGGGCGCTGCTTCCCGGCTGGCCGCCGACCTGGATGAGCCTGCCCTGCTGGCCGCCCATCGTGCCCTCATGGACGGTCAGGAGCATGCCCGGCCGGGCGCCTACCGCGATGCGCAGGGGTGGATCGGGGGCGGGGCGCCCACGCCGCACACGGCGCAGTTCGTCCCGCCCCACCCGGAGCGCCTGCGTGCCGGGATGGACGATCTCTTCGCCTATCTGCGACGCACGGACGTACCCGCCCTCGTGCAGGCCGCCATCGCGCACGCTCAGTTCGAGACCATCCACCCGTTCGCGGACGGCAACGGCCGCACCGGGCGCGTCCTCGTGCACGCCGTGTTGCATCGGGCCGGCGCGATCACCCGTATGGGGGTGCCCCTCTCCGCGGGACTCCTCACGGACACGGCCGGATACTTCGACGCCCTCACCGCCTACCGCGACGGCGACCCCGCGCCCATCGTGCGCCGCTTCGCGCAGGCCGCCCTGGCCGCCGTCGGCAACGGCCGAGAGCTCGTCGCGGACCTGGACGAGGCCCTGACCGGCTGGCGCGAGCGGCTCACCGCCCGGCGGGACGCGGCGGTCTGGCGGGCGCTCGCGGTGATCATCGCGCAACCCGCCGTGACCGTGGACCACCTGGCCCAGGCGCTGGGTGTCTCGCGCCCGGCCGCCCAGCGGGCCGTGGACCAGCTTGTCGAGGCCGGCGCTCTGCAGGCC
>NZ_JBHXFE010000136.1:0-2285 GCF_042722475.1 Streptomyces sp. NPDC127092 | reverse complement strand
TGCTGCCCGAGCTGACCGAGCTCGCGCACCCCTCGGTGGCCGAGGTGGCGGACGCGCTCGGGCTCGAGCAGATGGCCGGGCAGGAGACGCTGGACCGCGACGTCGCCGAGGTCAAGGCCGTCTCCATGGAGGGCGGCAACTTCCTCGAGGTCCTGCGCGAGGGCGCGCTCGTGATCGTCTCCGGCGACCGCTCCGACGCGATCCTGGCCACCGTGGCCTCCTCGCTGACCCCGGACTTCCCCACCCCCTCCGGCATGATCCTCACCAACGGCATCCTCCCGAACCGCCAGCTCCAGCGGCTCTACCTGGGCGCGGCCTTCCCCGTGTTCGTCACCCACGACGACACGTTCACCACCGCCGCGAAGGTCTCCCGGGTGCGCTCCGAGCTCTCCAGCGCCCAGCCCCGCAAGACCGCCGCCGCCCTGGGCACCTGGCACCAGCGCGTGGACGGGGACGAGCTGCTGGCCCGCTTCGACCTGCCACGCACCGACGTCGTCACCCCTCTGCGCTTCCTGCACGAGCTGATCTCCCGCGCCCGCGCGGACCGCCGCCGGATCGTACTGCCCGAGGGCGAGGATGCCCGCGTGCTGCGCGCCGCCGAGATCCTCCAGCGCCGCGACGTCTGCGACCTCGTGGTGCTCGGCCCGGCCGCCGCCGTGCGGGAGCTGGCCTCCCGCGAGGGCGTGGACCTGAGCGGGATCGAGCTCGTGGACCCCGCCGACTCCCCGGACCTGGAGCGCTACGCGCAGGAGTACGCCCGGCTGCGCGCCCACAAGGGCGTGGACGCCGAGCGCGCCCGCGAGGTCATGCAGGAGGGCGCCTACTTCGGCACGATGATGGTCCACCTGGGCGACGTGGACGGCATGGTCTCCGGCGCCGCCCACACCACCGCCAACACCATCCGCCCCGCGCTGGAGTTCGTGAAGACGAAGCCGGGCGTCTCGATCGTCTCATCGGTGTTCTTCATGCTGCTGCCGGACCGCGCCCTCGTGTACGGCGACTGCGCCGTGAACCCGGACCCGGACGCGCAGCAGCTCGCGGACATCGCCGTGGCGTCCGCGGCCACCGCCGCCCAGTTCGGGGTGGACCCGCGCGTCGCCATGCTCTCCTACTCCACGGGCGCCTCCGGCTCCGGGCAGTCCGTGGACAAGGTCCGCGCCGCCACGGAGCTCGTGAGGGAGCGTGCCCCCGAGCTGAAGGTGGAGGGCCCGCTGCAGTACGACGCCGCCGTCAACGCCTCCGTCGCGGCCTCGAAGATGCCCGGCTCCGAGGTGGCCGGCCAGGCCACCGTGTTCGTGTTCCCGGACCTGAACACCGGCAACAACACCTACAAGGCCGTCCAGCAGTCCTCCGGGGCGGTCGCCGTCGGGCCCGTGCTGCAAGGCCTGAACAAGCCCGTCAACGACCTCTCCCGCGGCACCACCGTGGAGGACATCGTCAACACCGTCGCCATCACCGCCATCCAGGCCCAGGCCCAGGGCTGACGCCCCGGAAGGAGTCCCCCGTGCTCGTCCTTGTCATCAACTCCGGCTCGTCGTCCCTGAAGTACCAGCTCCGTGAGCTGGCCGACGACGGCACGGACGCCCCGGTGCCCGTCCTCGCCCAGGGCCTGGTGGAGCGCATCGGCGTCCCCGGCTCCGGCGTGCCGGACCACGCCGCCGCCCTAGAGCAGGTGGAGGCCGAGCTGGCCGAGGCGACCGGCGGGCGCACCATCGACGCCGCCGGCCACCGCGTGGTCCACGGCGGCGAGCGGTTCACCGCCCCGGCCCGGGTGACCAACGAGGTGATCCGCGCGATCGAGCGCCTCGCCCCGCTGGCCCCGCTGCACAACCCCGCCGCCGCCCAGGGGCTGCGCGCCATGGCCGAACGCTGGCCGGACATGCCCCAGGTGGTCGTGTTCGACACCTCGTTCCACCAGACCATGCCCCGCGAGGCCTGGCAGTACGCCCTGCCGGACGAGGTCTACACGGAGCACGGCATCCGCCGCTACGGCTTCCACGGCACGAGCCACGACCTCGTCACCGGCCTCGCCGCGGAGCATCTGGGCATCCCGCGGGGGGAGTTCCGGGCCGTGGTGCTGCACCTGGGCAACGGCGCCTCCGCCACCGCCATCCGCGACGGCGTCTCCGTGGACACCTCCATGGGCTACACCCCGCTGGCCGGCCTGGTGATGGGCACCCGCTCCGGCGACCTGGACCCCTCCGTGGTCACCCACCTCATGCGGAACCACGGCTACGACGCCGAGGAGCTGGACACCCTCATGAACAGGCGCTCGGGCTTGCTGG
>NZ_JBHXFE010000135.1:0-2347 GCF_042722475.1 Streptomyces sp. NPDC127092 | reverse complement strand
GCGCTCCAGCAGATCGCGACCGAGGCTGCGATCTGCCCAGTGTCTGCGTCATAGTCAGTCACGAGAGAGAATCTGAGTTGTAGTGGTAGTGGGACTGCAGGGGCGGTCGGTTGGTAGTTGGGGGCCATTGGAGTTTCCATCGGCGATCGCTGACCGGTCACAAGTAGACCGGAGTTCGTTCGTTAACAGGCTCTGGTGATTGGGCAGGCCCAACTACGGGCGATCTTCCAGGTACCGTCCTCCCCGACGAACGTCACCGTGCCCAGGTCACCAGGAGACTTTCCGTCGACAACGACCTGCCCACGGGCGGATACTTCACCGTTACCGGTGCGGGTAGCCGAGGTGAACTCGACCGTCAGTTTCTCCTGGACAAAGCGTTGGGCAAGAGCCGGATCGCTCTCGCTCACCCCCTGGAATAGCTTCACGCGATCGGCCAATCGAACGTCGTAATCGAGGGCGGTCTCGACGAGCCGTCAACTCCGCCGGTGTCGGGTCCGCGGTAGCCGGGACCTCAGGTGCAGCTGCTGCAAAATGTTGACTCCACGCCCGCCGATGATGCTGGCGCGGCTGGACGTGCCTCGCCCGCTCGGCGTATCCGAAGTACGCCCGGCTCTGGTTCATCCCTGATCCCAGTTGCGAGGGCCGATTGCGGCCGATCGCCAGATAGCCAGGTCAGGGTGAACTGAATTTCGGGGTTCTAGCTGGTAAAATCGAGATTTGATCAGCAGTGGAGAGGAGCGTCCGTGACTCGCAGTGAAGCTCGCCGCAGCCAGGCCGTGACCGAAGGGTTCGATGTCGAAGCCCGCTGGCCTGAACTGTTCGCCCGCCTCAATCAGGCTCAGCGGCGCAGTGTTGTGCAGTCGCTGGCGAGCGCTTGGCACGAGGGCTGGACTCCGAACCGTGAGGATGTCGAGAACCTGACCGATCGGGCTCGCGGGGCAATCGATCGGACCGAGTATCGGAGGCGCGCTCATGCCGCCGCCAGGCGGCATACGGTGGCAACTCGCTGACGTGCCCGCTTCTGGCTCCTGGGACTCGTACTTCTATCCTCATCCCGACAACGGCACGCTGCGTAACCTGTTCGACGAGCGTGCCCCTGACGTTCTTGTCCGCCTGGAATACGTCGAGACTGTCGAGCGGCACCGTGAACTCTTGGCCGGTGAGGTGGCGATCGCCCGGACCTACGACAGCGACCACGTCCGGGCGATCCACCAACATTTGTTCCAGGACGTCTACCCATGGGCTGGGCAGTATCGCACGGTCAACATTTCGAAAGGTGTCGCCGGCGACTTCGCCGACGTCACCACCGGCGAGATCGACCGCTACCTGACCGATGTGCACCAGTTCGTGGTTTCCACGGAGTGGGGCGGTCTCGACCATGGGGAGTTCGTAGAGCAGGCCGCGGTGATATTCGCGTACCTGAATCAGGCTCACCCTTTCCGGGAGGGCAACGGCAGGACCTCGAAGGTCTTCATGGATCACGTCGCCGAACAGTCACGTTTCGAGTTCGACTATGCCAGGGTTTCCCCCGAGGTCTGGAACCAGTGCTCGATGCTCAGCGGCCCGGACGCCTACGACTACCCACCACACCCCGATTTGCTTGTCCCGGTTTTCGACCAGATCACCGTGCGACGGGAGGAACCGCCCACCACCGCCGTCGAGGAGATCCGGGCACAGGAGGTAGGGCAGCCCACCGAACGCACCCGATACCGGTCTCTCGACTACCCACAGCCGCCTTCGGCGGCCAATGCGATCCGGTACCGGCGAGCGCGGCCGGCTCCGGATCGGGACCGTGGCCCCACCCGCGCCCCCGAGCTCTGACCGCTTCTGGTCGCATTCTCTCTAGGGAAACCCAATGCTCCAGTAGATGATCCGAGCCCTCTGCCAGCCCAAGTCACCACGGGCCACCCGAGCGGTGTTCCTTGGGCTACTTGCCGCGGGGTTCACCCACACCCTGGCGCGGGAGGACACGTTGACCGGTGAGTGCTTCGACGACACCGGCAAGATCCTGAGGAGAGAGTTGACCGGCCGACGGCGGGCGCGGAGACGGTGTGGTCGGTGGGGTTCGGATTGTCCTGTTGTCCATGAGCACCTCACACGAAGAGCCGAACCAGCACCGCTGGTAGCGTTCGCGCAGGCTGTAGGGGTGTGACCCGATTGGCCGGGCCTCACCCGAGGTGGCACGGAAGGTGCGGCGAATGGTTCAACAGCAACGAGCGGCGGTGACCCGGGCGCAGATCGTCCGCGGGGCCGCGGAGATGTTCGACAAGTCCGGGTTCGAGGGTGCGAGCCTCGTCGAGATCCTCGAGGCGGCGGGCATGACGAAGGGGGCCTTGTACTTTCACTT
>NZ_JBHXFE010000134.1:542-2358 GCF_042722475.1 Streptomyces sp. NPDC127092 | reverse complement strand
GGTGCCTCCCAGCCGGGGCTCAGTCGACGCTGAAGCTGCGGATGTGGTTGCCGAACACGAAGCGGTCGAACACGGTCCGCGCCGAGCTCGGGTCGTCCGCGTGACCACTCTGTGCCGTCTGCGGCGGATCGAGCCCCGCCGCTGGCCGGCCTCCCATGCCGCGCCGTTCCCACCTCCGCCCGCCCGCCCGGCAGGGGTGGTCTCGGGCCGGGCGGCCTTGGGATGATGGGTGCCCCCAGAGAAAGGTGCCCGATGCCCCCGCCCGTGCCGCAGCCGACCCGTCGACAGATGCTCCTGGCCGGTTCCGCCCTGCTCGGATCGGGACTGCTGGCCGCCTGCGGGCAGGACGGGGAGGACGCGGCGTCGTCGTCCGTGCCGACCTCGTCCGCGCCCACCTCCGCCGCCCCCGCTGGTCCGCCGCCCGCCGGCGAACCGGTGGCCTGGCCGGACGTGGCCCGGGTTCCGCACCTGTTCTTCCACTCCCTGGTGGTGGACCCGGCGCGCGCCTTCGACGGCGACGACAAGGCCCGCGGCTACCTGGACTTCATGGTCACGGTGGACGAGTTCGACGCCGTCATCCGGCAGGTCTACGAGCGCGGTTACGTGCTGGTCTCCCCGCACGAGCTGTACGAGGTGGGGGAGGACGACGTCGTGCGCCCGAAGACCCTCATGGTCCCCGAGGGCCGGACCCCGCTGATCCTCTCCTTGGACGACTGCTCGTACTACCTCTACATGGACGGCGACGGCTTCGCGGACCGTCTGATCGTGGCCGAGGACGGCCGCGTCCGCAACGAGTACACGGACGCCCAGGGCACCACGCACGTCGGGGCGTTCGACGTCGTCCCGCGTCTGGACGACTTCCTCGCCGAGCACCCGGACCTCGGCCCCACGGACATGCTCATCTACCCGTTCGGCGCGGACGTCACCGGCCCCGGCAAGTACACGGAGGACAACGAGCGGTACCGCTACCTCCGCGAGCTCGGCTACCGCTCCTTCTTCCTCGTGGACGGCACCTCCAAGGCGTGGGGCCAGCTCGAGCCCGGCTACTACCGCGGCTCGCGCATCAACGTGGACGGCATCAGCCTCGCCGCGGCCGTCTCGGGCGAGCGGCCCGTGCTGGAGGAGTTCTTCGACCCCCGGTCCGTCCTGGACCCGGCCCGCCCCGAGTCCATCCGCGGCCCGAAGAAGCCGAGCCCGGCGCCGTCGTCGCCCGCCGCGGCCCCGAGAACCCCGCGACCCTGAGGAGAGCACCATGTCCATCCCCGCCACCGAGGTCGAGGCCCGCTGGAACGCGGCCGCCGAGCCGTTCACCGCCGTCGTCCGGGAGGTGCGGGACTGGGACGCCGCCACCCCGTGTGAGGGCTGGGACGCGCTGGACCTGCTGGACCACGTGATCGCCGGCCAGCGCGACTTCGCCGCCCGCCAGGGCCGGGAGGTGCCCCTCTTCGACGGGTCCCGCCAGCAGCTGGCCACCCAGTGGGCCAAGCACGCCGCCGCCATGTCTGCCCTCGCCGGTGACGAGGAGTTCATCATGCGGCCCATGAAGACCGCGCTCGGGGAGATGCCCGTGGGCGAGGCGTTGATCCGCTTCCACGCGTTCGACGTGATCGTGCACCGTTGGGACCTGGCCCGCTCGCAGGGCGTGGACGCGCGGTTCACGGACGCGGAGATCGACTGCGTGGAGGAGTCGCTGGAACTGTTCGGCGACGCCGCCTACACGCCCGGCATCCTGGGCGAGCCCGTCCCCGTGGCCGACGACGCCGACCGGCAGACCCGCCTGCTCGGTCGCCTGGGCCGTCGGGGCTGAGACACGGGC
>NZ_JBHXFE010000134.1:0-404 GCF_042722475.1 Streptomyces sp. NPDC127092 | reverse complement strand
TGACCACTCCGCGGGCTTTCCGGCCCCTCCGAGCCCGCCGGCTCCTCCGCGGACCGGGCCGCCCGTCGCCAGTGGCGCACCGCCCACAGGGTCAGACCGCCCACGGTGAGCCAGCCCACCCCGAGCAGCACGCCGTTCACGACGCCCGGGCGCACCGCGAACGCCCCCATCGCCACGAGGGAGAGCTGTCCGGGGATCACGCCGACCGCGGTGGAGCCGGCGAAGATCCCCAGCGGCACGGCGAGCGCGCCCGCCCCGTAGTTCACGGGCCAGTACGGCAGCCCCGGGGCGACGCGCAGGGTCAGCAGGGCGAGGAACCCGGTGTCCTCGAGCCGCCGCTCCACGGTCTCGGCGTGGCGGCCGAGCCAGCGCAGGGCCACCTCGCGCCCGACCGCGCGCGCGAT
>NZ_JBHXFE010000133.1:0-2391 GCF_042722475.1 Streptomyces sp. NPDC127092 | reverse complement strand
GCGTGGACGCGGTGGTGCACGGGGACCAGGACCAGCTGATGACCGCGGTGCGCAACCTGGTGGACAACGCGGTGCGCTACTCCCCGGAGGGCACCACGGTCGGCATCGGCCTGAGCTCCGTGGACGGGCTCGCGCAGGTCACCGTCACGGACCAGGGCATCGGCATCAGCCCGGAGGAGCAGGAGCGGGTCTTCGAACGCTTCTACCGCGTGGACGCGGCGCGGTCGCGTCAGACGGGCGGCACGGGCCTGGGGCTGAGCATCGTCAAGCACGTCGTCATCAACCACGGAGGGGAGGTCACCCTCTGGTCCCAGCCGGGCCGCGGGTCGACCTTCACCATCCGCCTGCCCGAGTGGGGGGACGGTGTCGCCGTCGACGGCGCGCCGGGTGCCGCCCACGTCACCGAGCGGCGCGGTCACCGGGTGACCGCCTCGGCCGCACCCCCGACCCGGAAGGAGACGAGCGCATGAGCCGCATTCTGATCGTGGAGGACGAGGAGTCGTTCAGCGACCCCCTGTCCTACCTCCTGGAGAAGGAGGGGTTCGAGGTCACCGTCGCCGCCGACGGCAACGAGGCGCTGAGCGTCTTCGAGCGCGACAGCGCGGACCTGATCCTCCTGGACCTGATGCTCCCGGGGATGTCCGGCACCGAGGTGTGCCGTCAGGTGCGCCAGCGCTCCAACGTCCCCGTGATCATGCTGACCGCGAAGGACTCGGAGATCGACAAGGTCGTCGGCCTCGAGCTCGGCGCGGACGACTACGTGACCAAGCCGTACTCCTCACGCGAGCTGGTGGCCCGCGTCCGCGCCGTGCTGCGCCGTCAGGGGGAGCAGGAGGAGCCGATGTCGGCGACCATCAGCGCCGGCCCCGTGCGCATGGACGTCGAGCGGCACGTCGTCTCCGTGGACGGCGAGCAGGTGTCCCTGCCGCTCAAGGAGTTCGAGCTGCTGGAGATGCTGCTGCGCAACGCCGGGCGCGTGCTCACCCGCGGCCAGCTGATCGACCGCGTGTGGGGCTCCGACTACGTGGGGGACACCAAGACCCTCGACGTGCACGTGAAGCGCCTGCGCTCCAAGATCGAACCCGACCCCTCGAGCCCCCGCTACCTCGTCACGGTGCGCGGTCTGGGCTACAAGTTCGAGGCCTGACCGGCGCGCTCCTCCCGGGACGACGACGGCCCCGGCTCCACCTCGCGGTGGGGCCGGGGCCGTTGCGTGCCGGGCGTAGGCCCGGCGGAGGTCAGTGCTCCTCGCCGTAGTGGTGGGTCTCCTCGTGGAGGTGCCCGACGAGATCCTCCTCCGAGGGCTCGACTCCCTCGGGGAGCAGGTCACGGTACTGCTCCTGGGTGGCGCTCAGCAGCGGGACGGCCAGGTCGGCGGTGCCGCCGTTGCCGGAGACGGTCACGGGCAGGTTCTCGCCGACCCACACGCCCTCGCGCTCCAGGACGGTTGTGTTCGCCTCGTCCTCGAGCTTGCGGCTCTCGCCGGCGGGGACCTTCAGGGTCGCGGAGCCGCCGCCCTCGGCCTGGAAGGTGTAGGTCTGATCCTGGCCGGAGGTGTTCTCCACGGTGCCGATCAGGCGGGCGGGGCCCGACTCGCCGTCGCCGACGAGGGCGAGGTTGCGGTAGCTCAGGAAGTCCTGCTCCTGGCCGTTGATGCCGTCCGAGGGGGAGTACTGGATGGCGGTGGCGATCGGGCTCACGGCGGAGCAGCCGGTGGCGCCCAGCAGGGCGACCGCGGCCAGCGCACCTGCGGCGAGGTGGCGCCGGGCGGGCCGGGATGCGTTCTTCACAGAGGTCTCCTCAGGTGCGATGACGTGCTCAGGAGCCCCGAGGCAGGGGCCCTGCCAGGTCAGGCTACCGCATCCCGGGACGCCGGCAGGCCTGTGGTGCGGGGTCGTCCACTATCACATCCGGAGGCCGAAGATGTGACGGCACGCGCGGCACGACGAGGCCGCATGATAGAATGAGACGACTGAAAGGGGCACAACAACATGGTTTTTGAGGTCGGAGAGACCGTCGTCTACCCCCACCACGGTGCTGCGCGGATCGAGGAGATCAAGATGCGCACCATCAAGGGGGAGGAGAAGATGTACCTCAAGCTCAAGGTGGCCCAGGGAGACCTGACCATCGAGGTCCCTGCGGAGAACGTCGACCTCGTCGGCGTGCGTGACGTCGTGGATGCGGAGGGGCTCGAGCACGCCATGGAGGTCCTGCGCGCCGAGCACGTGGAGGAGCCGACCAACTGGTCCCGCCGCTACAAGGCCAACCTGGAGAAGCTCGCCAGCGGCGACGTCAACAAGGTGGCCGAGGTCGTCCGCGACCTGTGGCGCCGCGACCAGGACCGCGGCCTGTCCGCCGGCGAGAAGCGCATGCTCGCGAAGGCCCGCCAGG
>NZ_JBHXFE010000132.1:567-2458 GCF_042722475.1 Streptomyces sp. NPDC127092 | reverse complement strand
GCATCTGCGAGACGGTGTAGATCTTCAGGCGGGCCAGGATCGGGGCGAACGCCACCGACAGGATGAGCACGCCGACGCCGATGGCGGCCACGAGCCACGCGCCGGAGAGCCCGAACTCGTACCCCAGGCCGACGCCGCCCACGGTGGCGGCGCCGCCGAGCACGACGGCGGCCATGGTGCCGGTGAACAGCACCGGCCCGAGGCGGCGGCCCGCCACGAGGTAGTCCTCCGAGCTGGCGGCGCGGGTCTTGCCCCACCAGCCGAAGGCGAGCATGCCGACCAGGTAGACGGCGACGATGGTCACGGGTGGTCCTTGGGGCGAGGGGATCCAGGGCGCCGGGATGCGGGGGCGCCGCGGGCGGGACAGGAGAGATCGGCGTGTTGCCGATCACACGATCTGGGTCTACGGTAAACACATGTTGCATCGCAGGCAACATGTCGTCCAGGGCGACGGGGCGCAGGCTCCGGGTCGAACGAGAGGAGCGCGTGTGTCCGAGCATGTCGTCCAGACACCGCCCCGCGGCACCGTGAGCACGCTCCGCATGCTCCTGATCTGGCTGGCCGCCAACCTCGTGGTCACCACGCTTCTGACGGGGACCCTCTTCCAGCCCGGGGTCTCCTATGCCACCGCCTTGACAAGCATCGTGCTCGGCACCGTCCTCGGCGCCCTCGTCCTGGTGGGGGTCGGGGTCATCGGCGCCCGCACCGGTCTGCCCACCATGGCGCTGACCCGTGCGGCCTTCGGCCACCGCGGATCTCTGTTGCCGGTGACGTTCAACGTGGTGGTCCTGATGGGGTGGTCCTGGGTGCAGGCCATGCTGGCCGGCCTCGCGGTGGACGCCCTGGTGTCCGCGGCCACCGGATTCTCCTCGCCGATGCTCTTCGCGGTCCTGTGCCAGCTCGTCGTCGTGGCCCTGGCGATCCTCGGGCACGAGGGCATCGCGCGGATCGAACCCTGGCTCGCCCTCGTGATGCTCGCCGTGATGGGCGGGATCTTCGTCACCGCCTTCCGTGCCCACGGCCCGGCCGAGCTGGCGTCGATCCCGGTGGACCCCGCAGTCGAGCTGACTCCCGCCCTCGCCTTCGATCTCGTCTTCGCCACGGCCATCTCGTGGACCGTCCTCTCCGCCGACATCACCCGGAACGTGAGCACCCCGCGAGCGGCCGCGCTGGGCTCTGGCATCGGCTACACCCTGTCCACCGTCATCGCGATGAGCCTGGGCCTCACGGCCTTCGCACACGTGCTCCTGGGCGACGCCGCGGCCACCCCCTTCGACCCGGCGACCCTCGTCGCGGCCTTCGGCTGGCCGCTGGCCGTGGTGATGTTCCTCTCGGTCATGGCCACGAACACGATGGTGGTCTACGGGATGGCGACGTCGGTTACCCACGCCTCGCTGAGCCGGCCCCTTCCGTTCGTGCCTGTCGCCCTGGTGCTCGGCGCGGTGAGCGTCATCGGTGCGATGTGGTTCGACCTGCTCACCCGCTTCACAGATTTCCTTGCGCTGATCGGCGCCTTCTTCGTGCCGGTGTTCGCCGTGATCCTCGTGGACTACGTGCTCCAGGGCCGCCGCACCACCCTGGACGTGCTCGTGGCCCGTGGCCCGCGCGCCTGGTTCCGCGGGGGTGTCCACGGGCGAGCAGTGGCCGTGTGGGTCGTCGGTGCCGCGACGTCGTGGCTGCTCACGGACGTGTGGCCCAGTCCCGTCGGTGTCACCGTCCCGGTGTTCCTCCTGAGCGCCCTGCTCTACGCCCTGCTCGCCTGGCCGCGTCATCGGCCGGAGGCCCGCCCGGAGGCCGGCGCGTCGATCGAGGGACGCCGTGGCGTCTGACTCCGTTGCCCCCCTGCTCCTCTCGCGCCCCCTGGAGGACCGCATGCCCGTGTACCCGGGCG
>NZ_JBHXFE010000132.1:0-557 GCF_042722475.1 Streptomyces sp. NPDC127092 | reverse complement strand
GGGCGATCCAGGTGTGCGTATCCGTCCCGCCCTCACCGTCGCCCAGGACGGGGTCGCGGTCATGGCCCTCGAGATCGGCTCGCATGCCGGCACCCACGTGGACGCCCCGTGCCACACCGTGCCGGGCGGCCGCACCGTCGAGGGGCTGACCTGGGACGAGCTGTGCGGGGACACCCTCGTCCTCGGTCTGGCCGGGCTCGCCCCCGGGGAGCCGATCTCCGCCGCGCGCCTGGCCCCCCTCCTGCCCGGCACGGATGCGCAGACGCCCGCCCGACTCCTGCTGGCCACGGGCTGGGATCGACACTGGCGCGACGGCCTCCTCCGCGCGCGTCATCCCTTCCTCACAGGAGAGGCCGCGGCCATGCTGTGGGATCGTGGCATCCGTCTGTTGGGGGTGGACATGCTCAGTCCCGATCCCACCGGGCTCGCCGGTGAGCCCGACCTTCCTGCCCACGCGGCCTTCCTCGGCGGCGAGGGGATCATCGGCGAGAAAATCGTGGGGCTGGAAGCGATCCGCAACGCAAGGGCGGAGCCACGCGCCGAATGGTCCGCCCGCC
>NZ_JBHXFE010000131.1:0-2468 GCF_042722475.1 Streptomyces sp. NPDC127092 | reverse complement strand
CGCCTGGCTGGGAGAATTGGGCCTCTCGCTTTCGGAGGTTGAGCAGGCCGACGTCGATGTTATGACCCCGGAAAGGCTCAGTCATCTCCTGAGAAACGACTTCGAAGCGGTGCTCGACAAGTACAGTCTGTTCATTTTCGATGAGGCTCAGTTGTTGAAGGAGAAGGGGCGTGGCTTCGTCCTTGAATCCGTGATATCTGCCCTGAACCTGCAAACACAGGGCCGACCGCATCGCATAATTCTCCTTTCGGCCGCGATGGGAAACGTCGGTGGGATCGCTCAGTGGCTTGATCCAAACGGCGGTGCCCTGAGTCAGACAAGTGACTGGCGGGGGCCCAGGCGACTGCATGCAGTCTTCAATACCGAAGCGCAGTGGGATCAGACCGTCGTTGAAGGAGGGGCCGGGTCCGTGTGGCCCTACCGGCACACCACGCCGCTCTCGGGACTGATCCGATTGCGGCTCGGAAACGGGAGCACCAAGTCACTCCGCACTCAAGGGGACACGGGTTGGCGTCTAGTCCGAAAGTCGAAGGACGGGGGAGAGCGTCCAGCTGAAGTGAAGGTCGATTCTTCACGAAACACGAAACACTATTCGATTGCCAGCGGCATGATTACCGCTCTAGGGCACGCAGGATCGGTACTAGTTGTTGCGTCAACAAAGAAGCAAGCCCAGACGCTCGCTCGTGGCATCGCGGACGAGCTTGATGAGCAGCCGCAACTGGCCGCGCTGGTTGACTTTGTACGCCAACAGTTGGGCGACGCACATCCACTCGTCGGCACGCTTAGGCGAGGCGTGGGATTCCATCATGCAGGGTTGCCCGTCGAGGTGCTCGAAGCGCTTGAGGCTGCCGTGCGAAGTGATGATCTCCTCTATCTGACTTGCACTTCAACGCTTACGGACGGGGTGAACTTGCCGGTCAGGACCGTCGTTCTATACGACACTCCATACCCAGACCAGCCCGAAGATACCCGCTTACGCGGTGCCCGGCTCGTGAACGCAATGGGACGGGCAGGGCGTGCAGGACGCGAGACTGAGGGCTGGATCGTACTAGTAAGGGCGGCCTCGCCGAGCAGTCAGGACTTCGCCGACCTCAACCCTGACGATCAGGACCTAGAGGTCACGTCCTCCCTGCTGACTGACTCCGCACTCCAGGCTGTTGCCCAACTCGAAGGTGTTCAAAGGGCTGACGCCGACGCAGTGTTCGCAGCCAACGGTGCGGCTGCGGACTTTATCAGCTTCGTCTGGATGATGCTGGCCGCGGCCGAGCGGGAACTGACCAGCCCAGAGATGGTCGACCTCGACACGGTGGTGGGGTTCACCCTGGCGGCAAATCAATCCACCCAAGCTAGAACGCGATATACACGACTCGCGGGGCGAGCGCGGGAGGCCTATGTATCTGTCGATTCCGCTGCCCGTCAGAGATGGTCGCGGATCGGCTGCTCTATCGGTTCCGCTCGTAAGATTGATGAATGGGCGTCGCAGATTGCCCGTGCCCTGATCTCCGCAGACGTAACTTCTGTCTCTACGGCTCTAGAAGCGGTGGGAATCCTTCGTCCGACGATCGCAGAGTTGCTCCGGCTTCCTGAAGCACCTCGATGGGGATTTCGCGAGTCTGTACAGGGCGCGACTCTGGATGTAGATGCCGCCGAAGTCTTGCGCGACTGGCTCGAAGGTGCTTCGCTACCGCAGCTGGCAAAGAGTCACTTGGGCGCCGTCGCCGATCCCGCATGGAGGATTGAACAGATAGTCACTGCGACCACAGAGCACTTCGAGCACTATCTGTCGTGGACAGTTGGAGCGCTCATCGACCTCGTAAACACGCACCTGCAAGCAGCCGGCGGTGACGAACTCGTTTGTCCAGAACTCGGTGGGTACATCAGGTACGGAGTCAGCACGCCGGTCGCGCTCGCACTCGTGACCGAAGGTATTCGTTCACGACGGATCGCCAACCTAGTGGCAAGTCGCTTCGATCGGGTAGCGGAACTGGACGTGTTGAGAGAGCATCTGGCATCACTAGGCGTGTCCGGCTGGCGCCAAGAGTTTGCCGCATCGACCTCTGAGGTAATTGATCTCCTCGACTTTACGCGTCAGCGACGGCGAAGCCTGCTGAAGAACTTGCTCGATCGCAACGTGGCGAACGTGCCTGTCCACCTTCAGGCTGCGCCTACTACAGGCTCTATCCCGCTACGCCTGGCGGAGATAGAGGGCGAGACTCATCCCGCTCCGTTCGGCCTCTACCAAGGCGTGCAGCTGTTGGGGACGATCTCGGCCAGAGACCACTCAGATATCCAGAGCATTTTGGACACGGGGTTTGCGCTTCGAGTCGAGCTTGAGCATCCCGACGGGCGTGACCAGTTGCAGATCACGTTGCTTGATCCTCTTGATGATCGTCTCTTCTGACCCCCACGTGGGGGACCAAACACATGCAATTCATGCTTCTCGTGACATCCTCTGCATTATCTGAGGC
>NZ_JBHXFE010000130.1:983-2502 GCF_042722475.1 Streptomyces sp. NPDC127092 | reverse complement strand
ACCGCTCGTTCCTGGTCACCCGCGGCACCCAGGCAGCCGTGCCCGGCGCGTCGGTGTCGGCATGCGGCTCGAGTTCGACCCGCTTGAGCGTCACCACGGACAACAGCACCTACTACTACCGGATCGCCAATGTGCCCATCGGCTCCACGGTGACGGGTGTGACCGCCTCCATCCTGGTGCAGAAGAGCATGGTGGATGCGATGGAGACTGGGAGGAACCCCACCACCTTCACCTGGACGAGCTCCACCCCGTCCTGGAGCACCCCGACCCGTGAGGTCTCCGGCACCGGCAGTCCGGTCCTGTACACCGACAACAACATCCAGTACTACCGCTACGTCAGCAGGCTCCTCACCCCGGTACCCGCCCCCGTCTCAGGCACCATCACCCTGCCGCTCATCGGGTGGTACAGCAACTGCAGCACGACCCTCGCCGGCGTGTCGGTCAACGGGCGCGGCTCCGCCGTCGTGAACGGCAAGACCTTGGTCCAGATCGGCGCCTATCGGACGCTGTGACACCGGGCTCCGCCGGCTGACGCAGACCCGCGCACGCCGCTCGTGGCGGCCGTCATCCGCCGCCACGCCTCACACCCCGCGGAAGAACTCCCGCGCGGCCGCCGTCAGGTGCTCCACGTCCCGCACGCCGCACATCTCACGCGCCGAGTGCATGGACAGCAGGCCCAGGCCCACGTCCACGGTCCGGATGCCCAGGCGGGTCGCCGAGATCGGGCCGATGGTGGAGCCACAGGGGACGTCGTTGTTCGAGACGAACTCCTGGAACGGCACCCCCGCCACGCCGCACCAGCGGGCGAACGCGGCCCCACCCCCCGCGTCGGTGGCGTAGCGCTGATTGGCGTTGATCTTCAGCAGCGGGCCGTGGTTCACGCGCGGGTGGTTCACGGGATCGTGCCGCTCGGCGTAGTTCGGGTGCACCAGGTGGCCGGCGTCCGCGGACAGCAGCCAGGACCCCGCGATCGCCCGCGCCCGGCCCTGCCCGGCCACGCCGAGCACCTCGAGCACGCGCCCCATGACCTCCTCGAGCAGCGGCCCGGCCGCCCCGGACCGCGACGCCGACCCCAGCTCCTCGTGGTCGAACGCGGCGAGCAGCGGGATCACCGGGGCGCCGGCCGCCTCACCGGCCACCCCGCCCGCGACGGTCCCCTCGTACGCGATCGCCCCCTCGGCGCCGCCGTGTTCGCGCGCCAGCTCCTCGAGCGCCACGAGACCCGCGTGCACCGAGCTCAGGTTGTCCAGCCGGCCCGACGCGAAGAACTCGCCCGCCAGCCCGAAGAGTCCGGGCGCCTGGGCGTCGGCCACCACGACGTCGTGCCCGCGCACCGCGGCCGGGTCCACGCCGGCGGCGGCCGCGAGCGCGGTCAGCACGTCACCGGGCACGCGGGCGGCCAGACCGTCGGCCTCGCCCTCGCCGCGCGGGGCGAGCGCCCCCACGACGGGGTTCGTGTGCCGCTGCCGCTTCAGCGTCAGCCCCTCGTTGACCTCGCGGTCCAGGTGGATGGCCAGCT
>NZ_JBHXFE010000130.1:0-973 GCF_042722475.1 Streptomyces sp. NPDC127092 | reverse complement strand
CGGGATGCGCCCCACGGGCCCGGTCGCGGCGAGCACCTGCCTGCCGTCGTCGAGGGCCAGACGCCCGGCGAACCGCAGCTCGCGGTCCAGCCACGAGTTCAGCAGCGGGCCGCCGTACACCTCGACGCCGGCCTGCACCCAGCCGTCGGCCGTCACGGTGGCCGGGTTCGGCTTGAGCTTGAACCCCGGCGAGTCCGTGTGCGCGCCGAGCACGCGGAACACCGGCACGACGCCGGCGCTCGGCCCCGCCTCGTCCGGCCCGGCCGCGCGCGCCTCAGCGCCCTCGTCCCGGCCCAGGGCCCCGGCGCCCGTCGGCACGATCCAGGCCATCGCCGCACCGTCGCGCACCACCACGTAGCCGCCCGGGGCCGCCGGGAAGTCGGCCGTCTCGTCCAGGCGGGTGAAGCCGACGGCCTCCAGGCGGCGTGCGACCTCCTCCGCGGCGTGGTAGCTGGAGGGCGAGGCGGTCACGAACTCGGCCAGGTCCCGCAGGTGGGCGGGCATCTCGGCGGCGGTGTCACGGGTCACGGGGGTCATGCCCCGACCGTACCGCGCCCCACCACCCCGTCCGGCTACCCTGGCCCGAAAGCGGGCCCGCCGCATCGCCCGCCCCGTCAGCGCAGGAGGAGCCCGCCGTGGACATCATGATCGCCGTCGCCGTGGGGGTCTTCCTCCTGGTGGCGTGGACCGTGGGCGGCTGGGCCATCGTGCGGATGGGCTTCACCCGGGACGGGGACGCGGCCCGCACCCCCGCCCACGACGACGGCGTCGCGCGTCCGACGCACCCCGGCGCGGCCGCGGACCCGGCCGCCGACCCCCACGTGATCTGGCGCGAGCAGATGAAGGCGGCCACGGCCGCCTCCGGGGCGCAGTGCGTCTGTCCGCCGCCGCCCCGCGAGGACGGCGCCGCCGAGACGGGGACGAGCGCGCCGCCGTCGTCCCCGGACTGCCCGATCCAAGGCTGGGACTACGC
>NZ_JBHXFE010000129.1:0-2508 GCF_042722475.1 Streptomyces sp. NPDC127092 | reverse complement strand
CTTCCGGCTGATCGGGGGCGCGCCGACCTATGTGCTGACGGATAACGAGAAGACAGTGACGGTCTCTCATGTGGCCGGGGTGCCGGTGCGTAACCAGGCCACCGTGGCGTTCGCTCGGCATTACGGCGTGGAGGTGCTGACCTGCCAGCCAGCGGATCCGGCCGCCAAGGGCGGGGTGGAGAACGCGGTGAAGCTGGCCAAGGCCGACCTGGTCCCGAAGGACACCAACCTGCGGGACCAGTACGCCTCGTTCGCTGAGCTCGAGGCCGCCTGCGCGGGGTTCATGGCCATGGTGAACTCCCGGGAGCACCGGGTGACCCGGCGCCGCCCGGACCACATGCTCGCCGAGGAGACCAGCGCGTTGCATCGGATCCCCGCCACGGCGCACACCGTGGCCTACGGGGTGGGACGGAAGGTGCCGGAGAACACGCCGATGGTCTCCTTCGAAAACGCCCAGTACTCGGTGCCCGCGCACCTGCTCGGGGCCGAGGTGTTCGTGCGCCATCACGGCACCGGACCGGACTCGATGGTGGTGATCATGCACGCCGGTGCGCAGGGGCCGGTGGAGGTCGCCCGGCACCGGGTGGCCCGGCCCGGGTCCCCGGCCATCGACGACGCGCACTTCCCCGGCCACGAGACGGACAAGGTGCCCGGGGACTACACCCCGGTGCCCCGTTCGGCGGCGGAGGCCGAGTTCCTGGCCATCGGGGCCGGAGCGAGGACCTGGCTGGTGGAGGCCGCCGCGGCCGGCACCAGCCGGATCGGTCAGAAGATGGCCGAGGCCGTCACCCTGGCCAAGCTCGCCGGCACCGACCAGGTCGACCGCGCCCTCGGGGTGGCCGCGGTGCACCAGCGCTTCGCCCACGGCGACCTGGCCTCCCTGCTCACCGCCGCCGGCCACCGCACCGGGATGCACACCGCCACCGAGGAACGGTCCCTGACCCAGGGCACCGCCGGCTGGGCCGGCCTCGGTACCTCCAACACCGAGGGGGCAGCCCGGTGAGCATCCACACCCCGAACACCGCCGCACCGGCGCTGCCGGCCGATTTGGAGGCGCTGTTGCGGCAGCTGAAGATGCCCCACGCCCGCGGTATCGCCGCCGAGGTACTGGCCACCGCCCGGGCCCAACGCTGGGAGCCGGCCGAGGTCCTCAAGGCCCTGCTGGTCGAGGAGACCACCGGTCGGGCCCGATCCATGCTCGCCGCCCGGCGCAAGGCCGCCGGGTTCCCCACCGGCAAGACCTTCACGACCTGGGATCCGGGCGCCTCCTCGATCCCGGCCCCGACCCAGCAGTCCCTGCGCACCCTGGAATGGCTCTCGCGCAGAGAGAACCTCGTGGTCTGCGGGCCCTCCGGCACCGGCAAGACCTTCTTCCTCGAGGCCCTGGGCCAGCAGGCCGTGGAGGAGGGCAAGCGGGTGGCCTGGTTCACCCTGGAGGACCTCGGGGCGATGATCCGGGCCCACCGGCCCGATGACACCATCACCAAAGCCGTCGCCCGAATCCTGCGCGCCGACCTGATCGTCATCGACGACATCGGCCTGCTGCCGGTCGCCGACGATGCCGCCGAGGGCCTCTACCGCATCGTGGACGCCGCCTACGAGAAACGCTCCGTAGCGATCAGCTCGAACCTGCACCCGGCCGGCTTCGACGAGCTGATGCCCAAGACCCTGGCCACCGCCACCGTGGACCGGCTCCTGCACCACGCCCACGTCTGCCAGACCACCGGAGACTCCGTACGGATGACCCAGGCAATGGCCGGGAAGGGAGTCATGCCACTGAACTGATCCCATCACGGTGGCCAGCACCACCACCCAAACGGGCAAACCAGCTGGCCACCAGTGGGCAGTTCTGATGGCCACCAGCGGGAAGAAACACTGGCCGCCTATGGGCAGAACTCAATGGCCCTTGACAGCTGTGGCAGCGCAGGTCCTCGTGGCGAGCGCCGCGGGACCAGCGGGCCATCTCGATCGCGTCGAGGACCATCTCGGTGCGCATGTGTGACGCGCACCGCCACCCGACGATCATCCGGGAGAACGCGTCGACGATGAAGCAGACGTACGCGACGCCGGCCCACGTCGGCACGAACGCCAGGTCGGTGACCCAGAGCCGGTTCGGGGCAGGCGCGGTGAACTCCCGCTTCACGAGGTCCGGGTGCCGCGCCGCGGTCGGATCTGGCCGGGTCGTCTTCACCCGCTTCGACCTGGTCGCGCCCTTAATCCCTGCGGCGCGCATGAGCCGGCCCGTCTGATCTCGGCCGATGTCGATCCCGGCGCGACGCGCGGTCTTCCAGAGCTTTCTGACCCCGTAGACGCGGTAGTTCGTCTCCTAGAGCTCGACCAGCTGCGGGATCAGCTCCTCGTCCCGCACCGCGCGAGCCGAGGGGGCGCGGGTCTTGGCGGCGTAGTAGCTGCTCGGAGCCACCTGCAGCAGCCTGCAGATGAGCTCGACTCCGAGCCGGCGAGCGTCGACCAGGTCATCCTTGTTCGCGTCGATGAACGCGACTACTT
>NZ_JBHXFE010000128.1:328-2516 GCF_042722475.1 Streptomyces sp. NPDC127092 | reverse complement strand
ATCAACACCAGCAGGCGTGACGTGTGTGCTGTGTTGATGCGCAACGTGAATCAACATTTCGGAGAAGCAATTTCACGATCCTTATCTATCTGGATATTCCGTAGTGCCGGAACACTGAAAGCGTTTTCGCTGCATGATTGCGCCGATGACTGCGCCGACCAAGGTCGCGCCGACGGCCATGCCAATGACAAACGGAAGGGGGTCTATGGACTCGATGTTTGTGACTTCAGCCCCATCAGGTTCGTAGCTTCTGGAGTACACGTGGATCGGTTGTGCGAGATACCAGACGAATAGCGATGCGCAAAGTAGTCCTGCGAGCAGCCCCGTTGCTGCGAACGGGAGTATCGTGAGTGTTCGCTTTTTCCAGGTCGATCGGTGCATTAGAACTCTCTCCCAACGCCGTCTATGTCGCTGCCTGAACAGTGTGACGGATCGAAGTATTTAGCCAGGTCGAAGAGCAAAAGGATGTGTATGTCAGCAGGACGAAGAAAGAAGGAACCAGAGTTCTCACAAGGGTCGGACGTCTACCCCTTTCAGGAGTACTCCACTGTTTTTGACGCGTGGGTACTCAGATGCACGAGAGCCGTCCTTGGGGGCCTCATTACTGCCCAGGAACGGGGTGGTTTGCGCGTCGCGTCCTTCGAACTGCAGACAACGGAAGACCGGCTACTCGCAGTCGTCGAACACTACGGCAACCAGGAGATGCCATCGGTTCGAATCGGGTACCGGATCACACTCTCGAGGCTGAGATCAATGGCGCGAGATGACGACCCGGACGCCGCAGGAATGCTCTATCTGGATGACATGATTCAGGCTTGGGTACCTCCGGGAATCGAACCCGTCGACGGCATCTACTGGGTCGACCGGCCGTGACTCCTATCGGAAGGGACTACTCCTGATAGGAGTCACGGCGCGAGCCGGTCAGTTCTCGGGGTTCATCAACGCCATGTCAACCCAGGAGTCGCAGATGGGGCCTCCGGACAGCGGCGTGTTCCCACCCCCGCAGTAGGCCGACACCACGCCGATCGGATCTCCTCCGGGGGAAAGCTTGTAGTTCGGCCAAGAAGTGTAGTCGTAAATCGCATGGACGGTTCTGCGCTGTACTTCCTGACATTCCTTTCCGCTCCAGGTCAATTGGCAGGTGCTGTCTGTGGCATACGCCCAGAAATCAGTACCTGGATCGCTCGAATCACTGCGGGCACCGTAGTACTTGGATTCGAGAACGAACTCGATCGACTCGACGTACTTCAGTTGATGCTTGTGCTCGGCCTTGTCCTGCCCCCAGCCATCTGCCCACGCGGTACTCCAATAGCCCTGGCGAATCGGCATGTCGCCGTACTGCGGCCAATTCGCATTCGTGGCGCTTCCGACGATGTCAGAGGTGTCGTAGTTCGGGGCGACATCTGGTGCAGGCCATGTCGCCCCAGGTGGAATGGCCATCGGTCCAGGGCCAGAGCGTTCCTGCGGCGAGGGCGCTATGAGGTTCTCGGGTTCGGGCACTGGATCGGGTGTTGGATCGTACATCCCGACGAGAGCGCGGGTAGTGCCGAGCAGATTGATGACACCACCTTGGAACCGTTGATGCAGGGTGACTTGAGGGTCGGTGGTGACGGTGGTGGGGTTGGCGACCGGGTACCCGAGATTCCCAGTTTGTGCGCCGTGGCTGTTCCATGGCGCAAGGATGTCGGTGGGCATGTCGTGGGCTCCGGTGAGGGCTGTCCACCAAATCGAGGTGCCGTTCTCGAAATCGGCGTGGTGGGCGACACCGTTGGATGTGGACTGCTCATCGGCAAGAGGGTAGCCCAGGGCGCCGTCTTCTCGGCCGAGCTGGAACCATCTGTCGCGGATCGCGCCGTACAGCAACCTCGCCCCGGTGGGGCCGGACCACGTCACGGTGCCGTTGGTGAAGTTGTTGTATCGGCCATTATTCTTGGTGACCGCGATTTCGTCGCTGGTCGGGTACCCCAACGGGCCTGTTTCGGCGCCGACGGTGTTCCACTTGTCGCGGATGGCGCCTCCAATGGCACCGAGGGAAACTGGGCTCCAATAGATGGCGGCGCCCTGGAACTCTTGCCGTCGCCCGTTCGTCAGAACGATCTCATCTGTAGTGGGGTAGCCGAGGTAGCCGGCTTCCCACCCGTGCTCTCCCCACTTCATCATGAAGTGGTTCACGACAGGGTGGGCACCG
>NZ_JBHXFE010000128.1:0-318 GCF_042722475.1 Streptomyces sp. NPDC127092 | reverse complement strand
TGCGGACCAGTAGATGGGTCCGTTCTGAAATGTATTTCTGCGTCCAAATCCATCGGGATTGACCAGCTCGTTGCTGGTAGGGAGCAGTAGGAAACTGACTGGACCGCCGAGGGAGTCGTACTTGACCCGGATCGCACCGCAGACCTGGTACATCCACTGGGGGAAATATGTCATGCAGTCCGTGGGGGCGGCCGCGGCTATCGCGTTGGTGGCCGTGGTAGCGGTGCGCACGTTGCGCGACTTCGAGGCCGCCAGAATTTTCGCCTCGGCGATCTCGGCTTTGTCGGCGTCTTCCTTGGTGTAGCCCTCGGGCAGTTC
>NZ_JBHXFE010000127.1:0-2543 GCF_042722475.1 Streptomyces sp. NPDC127092 | reverse complement strand
CGCTGCTCCTCGGCTCGCTCAAGTCCAACATCGGACACGCCCAGGCCGCCGCCGGCGTCGGCGCCGTGATCAAGATGGTGATGGCCCTTCGGAACGGCGAACTGCCCGCCACGCTCAACGTCACCAAGCCCAGCGAGCTCATCGACTGGGAGACGGGCGGCGTGGGGCTGCTGACCGAGGCGCGTCCCTGGCCCGCCCAGGACGACAGGGTCCGGCGCGCCGGTGTCTCCTCCTTCGGCATCAGCGGCACCAACGCCCACGTCATCCTCGCCGAGGCGCCCAGCGACCTGGCGCCGGCCGACGACACGGAGCAGGCACCGCTCGACGGCGCGGCGCTGCCGTGGATGGTGTCGGGCCGGACGGCCGACGCTCTCGCCGAGGCCGCGGGTCAGCTCGCGGCGTACGTACGGGCACGGCCCGAGCTGAGCCCGGCCGACGTCGCCCATTCCCTGGCCACCGGACGGTCGGCCTTCGAGACCCGGGCCGTGATTGCCGGGACGGAAGGACGCGACGGGCTGCTCGCGGGCCTGGACGCCCTCGCCTCGGGCGAGGCCGCCGGGGTGGCCGCGGCCGTGTCCGGTGCGAAGCCGGGCCGCGCGTCGGGTGCCTCTGTCGTGTTCGTGTTCCCGGGCCAGGGTTCGCAGTGGGTCGGCATGGCGACCGAACTGCTGGACTCCTCCCCCGAGTTCGCCCGTGTCATCGCCGAGTGCGAGACCGCACTCGCGCCGTTCGTGGACTGGTCACTCACTGCCGTCCTGCGCGGTGACGAAAACGCACCGGGTCTCGACCGCGTCGACGTCGTCCAGCCCGCCTCCTGGGCCATGATGGTCGGCCTCGCCGCCCTCTGGCGCGCCAACGGCGTCAACCCCATGGCCGTCGTCGGCCACTCCCAGGGCGAGATCGCCGCCGCCGTCGTCGCCGGCGGACTCACCCTCGAAGACGGCGCCCGCGTCGTCGCCCTGCGCTCCAAAGCCCTGCGCGTCCTGTCCGGCGGCGGAGGCATGGCCTGGCTCGGCATCCCCGAAAACCAGGCCGAAGACCTCCTCACCACCTACTCCGGCCAGATCTCCGTCGCGGCGGTGAACGGCCCCTCCTCCACCGTCGTGGCCGGCACACCCGACGCCCTCGACGCCCTCCTCGCCCACTGCGAAACCCACGACATCTGGGCCCGCCGCATCCCCGTCGACTACGCCTCCCACTCCGCACACGTCGACGAGATCCGCGACACGCTCGCCCACGAACTGGAAGGCGTCCGACCGCAGTCGGGCCGCATCGCCTTCCACTCCACCGTCACCGGTGGTGTCCTCGACACGCGGGAACTGGACGGGGCCTACTGGTTCCGCAACCTCCGCAGCCGCGTCCGACTCGCCGAGGTCGTCGAACAACTCGCCGCACCCGACGTCGTGTTCATCGAGGTCAGCGCCCACCCCGTCCTCGTCAACGGCATCACCGAAACGCTGGAGGCGCGGGGCGGGACCGGCAGGGCCGTCGGCACCCTGCACCGCAACACGGGCAGTCTGGAGCGCTTCGCGGAATCCGCCGCCCAGGCCTGGAGCCATGGCGTCACCGTCGACTGGCCCACCCTCCTCCGGCCCTACGGCGCCCGCACCGTCGAGCTGCCGTCCTACCCCTTCCAGCGCCGGCGCTACTGGCTCGAGGCGGAGACCGCCGGCCGGCACAGCGCCCCGCGCGTCGACGCGCTGCCGGCTCCGCAGCCGGCCGAGCCCGTCGGCCTGGTGGGCGTACGGCTGCCGTCGTCGCCGCTCGCGCAGGCGCAGTTCGCCCCGCGGCTCGACCCGACCGCGCACCCGTGCCTGGGTGACTTCGTGGTCGGCGGACGGCCGGTGGTCAGCGCCGGTGTGTTCCTGGAGTCGGTGATCGAGGCGGTCACCGAGATCGCCGGACCGGGTCCGGTGTCCGTCGAGGACCTGGAGCTGCCCGTCGACCTGGTGCTCGAACCCCTCGGCGTCGAGGGACCGGCGTCCGGCGGGGAGCGGGCCGCCCAGCTGGTCGTCGACGACGGCCGGTTCCGTCACTACGCGCAGGACGCGTCCGGTGCCTGGCAGCTGCACGCGCAGGGCCGGGTCCAGCCGGGTGCGTCCGCCGCGCCCACGGTGACCCTGGCGACCGTCGGGTCGGGCCGCGAGCTGACCGGCGACGAGCTGTACCGGCTGCTGTGGCAGCGTGCGATGTACCTCGGTTCCGCCGCGCGCTGGGTGGAGCGGATCAGGCTCGGCCGGGGCGAGGCCACGGCCGAGATCCGGCCCGCGACGCCCGGCGAGGCGGAGCCCTACCGGATCCACCCGGGCCTGGTCGACGCGATGTTCCAGACCGCGCTGGCCTGCTTCCCGATGGACGGTCCGGCCCTCGTGCCGGTCGGTCTCGAGCGCTTCGTCCACTACGACCGCGGCGACCTGCGGGACGGGCTGCGATGTCACGCCGAGCTGTTCGAGGACGGCACCCGGGCCCGTATCCGGCTCGTCGGCGCGAACGGCCGGCTGGCGGCGGAGGCCGACGGCGTCCGCTTCGCCCCCGCCCTGACC
>NZ_JBHXFE010000126.1:1704-2573 GCF_042722475.1 Streptomyces sp. NPDC127092 | reverse complement strand
GCCGTAGGCCGTGGTCTGACGGGCGTTGAACACCTGCTGTCCGGCGGTGGCCAGACCGGCCAGCAGGGGCAGCAGGGCCAGCAGCGCCCAGCCGGGCCCGCCGCCGACCTCGCCGAGTGAGGGCCACACCACGAGGGCGACCGCGGCCAGGGCGAGCGCCGCCCCCGTGAGGCGCCGCGGCGTCAGGCGCTGCACCCCGGCGGGGCTGAGCCCGAGCCGGTCCACGACCATCCCGCCGACCACCTGCCCGGTGACCACGGCGACCTTGAACACGGCCACGCCGAGGGGACCGATCGTCGCGGACTGGGTGAGCACCAGGAGCCCGCCGATCACGCCCGCCACCGCGTACCACGGGCGCACGGACCCCGCGGCCAGGGCCGGGCGGATGCGGGCCAGGCCCCGGCGGCCCCGCGGCGTCAGCACGCTCACGAGCACCATGACGACCAGGCCCGCCGCGAAGGAGCACAGCGCGGCGAGGACGGGGTCGCCCGTCAGGTGGGCGAGGCGGGAGTTGATGCGGCCCTGCAGCGGCATCACCGAGCCGGCGGCCACCGCGAGCGCGAACAGCAGGGCGGTCGCCCGCGGGGAAGGGGCGTCCGGGCGGGCGGCGACGTCGGCCGGGCGGGGGCGGGCGGGTCCGCGCTCGGCGGACGGGGCAGAGGATTCGGGTGGCATCCCCCCGTTGTACACCTCTAGGCGGCCAGGCGCGCCTCGAGCCCGCCGCGCACCGTGGGCCACTCCTCGCGCACCACGCTGAAGTAGTCGACGTCGGCGATCGTGCCGTCCGCCGCCGGGCGGAAGCGGCGCAGAGTGCCCTCGAACGTCGCCCCCAGGCGGGCGATGGCGGCGTGTGAACGGGCGTTGCGGTG
>NZ_JBHXFE010000126.1:0-1694 GCF_042722475.1 Streptomyces sp. NPDC127092 | reverse complement strand
GGGCCACCCGCTCCAGCGCCCATTTCTCGAACGCGTGCCCGAACAGCAGCAGCTTGCAGCCGGGGTTCACGGAGGTGCCCCACACCCGACGGGCGTAGACCGTGTGCCCCACCTCCACCCGCAGCCCCGGTACCAGGTCATAGAGGCTCGTGCGCCCCACCAGCTCCCCGCCCTGCTCGACGGCGAACGCGAAGGTGCCCTCCCGCTCGATCAGCTCGGCGAGGTGTGCGGACATGGCCGCGCCGTCCACCGGCAGGGGCGCGCTGTTCCCCGCCCACATGGCCGCGTCGACGAGCTCACGCAGGGCGGGGCCGTCCTCGGGGGCGAGGGGGCGCAGGGTGAGGTCCCCGCGGGTGAGGACGATCTCGTGCTTCATGCACCCATCCTGTCAGCGGCCTCGGGGCGTCCCCCACCCCGGAGGACTTCCGACTCGAGACCATGACCCTCGCGGAGCTGGAGGAGGGTCAGGTGCTCGTCACCAGCACCGTCATGTCTGTGGGCCCGTGCATGGGTGGCCACATGAACGACGTCGCGTCCGACGTGGCCCCATTCGAGGTGGACGCCCCCTCGACGGCGGCGGGGTCCGCACCGTGACCGAATCCCGTGCCTCGGACATCGCCGTGGGCGCCTCCGTGCCCGACCCCGCCTGCCTCGGCGTGGCGGATCCGCGCACGGAGGCGGCCCCGGACGGCATCGACGTCTACTTCGACAAGGTGGGCGGCGACCAAGACCCTCATGCTGCAGGGCTTTCTCCTCCCTCAACATCTGGGCCCAGCCGGCGAGTACTGCGAGAAAGCCCGAGAAGGCCATCGGCCGGCTCAAGGACGGCCCCTTGCAGTATGACGAGACCGAGCGCCCCGACGCTCCCCCGCCGCCGATGCGCGCGAAACCCTGCGAGCCCGGCGGAACATCGCACTGATGCTCAGCGCCGCGGACTGACGAGCCCTTGCCCGCACGCCCCGGGCCTTACCAGTCCCGAAAAACATCCCCATTGCATCTGTGAACTTCGCAAAGGAACAAGGGAAGGGCCTACAACTCAGTCACCTTTGCCCCGTGGGAGCTCATTGGGCGACAGTGAGGGAGGACGCTATGCATCCGACTCTCCCCTCTGCGTTCTATGTCCTGGAGGTGCCCTTCGGGTGGCCAAGGGGTGCTCGCACGCCGCCTCCTGTTGGAACCGCCAGGGATCAGGACGCCCTGCCATGGTGAGCAGAGCTGAGCTTCAGCTCCCCTTGCTTTCCCGAAAGGCCTCTGCATTACGCAGTACCAGGTCCCCCAGGAGACCAAGCCCCAGGAAGAAGACAAGTGCCGTAAGACGATGGGACTGATCGCGCTGGTCCCCGGCGATCTTGGCTTGGATGCCCAAGAGGTCATTCGTGTGCCAGCCGTTCAATACGGCCTGCTGGGGCGCGCCGTTCGCCTCATTCGCCTGAAAGGAATACTTCATCTCGGCAGCGCTCAAATCCTTTGACCAGTCCCCCGCAGCCCCACTGGGAACAGTCGCGATGAAGGATAGAAAGAACCCGACGAGCATAGCCAAGGCCCACCAGAAACGAGCAACCGGCCAATTCACCCGCAACTTCCCCCCGCGGGACTTCTTCACCTTTCCCTTCTTCGACGCCGACCCGGGGGCTCCCCCGGGCTGGAAGCCGTGCCCCCACTGATGAGGGGCAGTCGCAGGCTCCGCCGAGGTG
>NZ_JBHXFE010000125.1:1865-2585 GCF_042722475.1 Streptomyces sp. NPDC127092 | reverse complement strand
CGATGCTCACCACCGCCGCCGGCACCGTCAAGCCCGCGACGGTGCTGGTCCTCGGCGTCGGTGTCGCCGGCCTGCAGGCCCTGGCCACGGCGAAGCGTCTCGGCGGCCGGGCCACCGGCTACGACGTGCGCCCGGAGGTCGCCGATCAGGTCCGCTCGGTCGGTGCCCAGTGGCTCGATCTGGGCATCGATGCCGAGGGGTCGGGCGGGTACGCCCGCGAGCTGACCGAGGACGAGCGGGCGCAGCAGCAGCAGGCGCTCGAGGATGCGATCAAGGGCTTCGACGTGGTCATTACCACCGCCCTGGTGCCGGGCCGTCCGGCACCGCGGTTGGTGACCGCGGCCGCGGTGGAGGGTATGAAGCCGGGATCGGTGGTGGTCGACCTGGCCGGGGAGACCGGCGGTAACTGCGAGCTCACCGAGCCCGGCCGGACCGTGGTCAAGCACGGGGTGACGATCTGCTCGCCGCTGAACCTGCCCGCGAGCATGCCCGAGCACGCCTCGGAGCTGTACTCGAAGAACATCTCCGCGCTGCTCGAGCTGATGCTCGTCGACGGGGCGCTGGCCCCCGATTTCTCGGACGAGGTCCTCGCCGCGTCCTGCGTCACCCGAGACCCGGAGGGACACTGATGTTGTCGATGATCCTCGAGAGGTGCACAACGTCCGTGACGGCGTTCCTGCACCGAATCTTCACACCATGCGACAACTACGCCCACTTCGA
>NZ_JBHXFE010000125.1:1096-1855 GCF_042722475.1 Streptomyces sp. NPDC127092 | reverse complement strand
CACTTTTCAGAACGCTCGCGACGCCGCTGGCGGTGTTCCTCGACCATGTGATGGTGCCCCGGCGGGCGTATGGCTTCGTCGACCTGTCCCAGGAACTCTACGACGACACCGATGTTCGTCCGGACACCAAGGCGGCAGTCTGATGTATACCGAATTGTTGGCGAACATCGCGATCCTGGTGCTGTCCGGGTTCGTCGGGTTCGCGGTGATCTCCAAGGTCCCGAACACGTTGCACACCCCGCTGATGTCGGGCACGAACGCCATCCACGGCATCGTCGTGCTCGGCGCGCTGGTGGTGCTCGGCAAGGTCGAGAACCCGCCGTGGGGTCTGCAGGTGATCCTGTTCGTGGCCCTGGTGTTCGGAACGATCAACGTGGTCGGTGGTTTCGTGGTCACCGACCGGATGCTGGCGATGTTCAAGTCCAAGCCCACCGCCCCCGCCGCCCCTGTTGCTGTTGAGAAGGGTGGGGACAAGTAATGGAATACCTCGTCAACGTTCTGTACATCGTGGCGTTCGCGATGTTCATCTACGGTCTGATGGGCCTGACCGGCCCGAAGACCGCGGTCCGCGGCAACCAGATCGCCGCGGTCGGGATGGGTGTCGCCGTGGTCGCCACGTTGATCGCGATCCGGGACACCTCCAACTGGGTGCTGATCGTCGCCGGTCTGGTGATCGGTGTGGTGCTGGGGGTGCCGCCGGCGTTGCGGACGAAGATGACCGCGATGCCGCAGCTGGTGGCCCTGTTCAACGGGGTCGGT
>NZ_JBHXFE010000125.1:0-1086 GCF_042722475.1 Streptomyces sp. NPDC127092 | reverse complement strand
GCTCATCATCTTCGCGCACGGTGAGTCGCCGACGGTGCACATCGTCATCGCGTCGCTGTTCGCGGCGATCATCGGGTCGATCTCGTTCTGGGGTTCGGTGATCGCGTTCTTGAAGCTGCAGGAAACCCTGCCCGGCCGGCCGATCGGCATCGGCCGGTTGCAGCAGCCGCTCAATGCGGTGCTGCTGATCGGGGCCGTCGCGCTCGCGGTGGCCATCGGGATCAAGGCGATCGACCCGACCGGACCCACCAGCCAGTGGTGGATCGTGGGGGTGCTGGTGCTGGCGGCGGTGCTCGGGTTGATGGTGGTGCTGCCGATCGGCGGCGCCGACATGCCCGTGGTGATCTCCCTGCTCAACGCGCTCACCGGTCTGTCCGCCGCGGCCGCCGGTCTGGCTCTGAACAATCAGGCGATGATCGTGGCCGGCATGATCGTCGGTGCGTCGGGTTCGATCCTGACCAACCTGATGGCGAAGGCGATGAACCGGTCCATCCCGGCGATCGTGGCCGGCGGGTTCGGTGGCGGCGGCGTCGCGGCGGCGGTCGGGGACGGCACCGCCAAGACGGCGAAGTCCACCTCGGCGGCGGACGCGGCGATCCAGATGGCGTACGCCAACCAGGTGATCGTGGTCCCCGGGTACGGGTTGGCCGTCGCGCAGGCCCAGCACGCGGTCAAGGACATGGCCAAGCTGCTCGAGTCGAAGGGTGTCGAGGTCAAGTACGCCATCCACCCGGTCGCCGGCCGGATGCCCGGGCACATGAACGTGCTGCTCGCCGAGGCCGACGTCGAGTACGACGCGATGAAGGAAATGGACGACATCAACGACGAGTTCGCCCGCACCGACGTCACCCTGGTGAGCGGTGCGAACGATGTCACCAACCCCGCCGCCCGCAACGACCCGTCGTCGCCGATCCACGGGATGCCGATCCTGAACGTGGATCAGTCGAAGTCGGTGATCGTGCTCAAGCGGTCGATGAACTCCGGCTTCGCCGGCATCGACAACCCGCTGTTCTTCGCCGACACCACCTCCATGCTGTTCGGGGACGCGAAGAAGTCGGTCGCCGAGGTCACCGAGGAACTCAAGGC
>NZ_JBHXFE010000124.1:1385-2588 GCF_042722475.1 Streptomyces sp. NPDC127092 | reverse complement strand
TCCTCGAGGACGCCGTCTCCGGTGTGAAGGCCGCCGCGGACGGCCGCTTCGGCCTCGTGATCGGCGTGGACCGCGAACCCGAGCTCGGCAAGGGCCGGCTCAAGGCGGCCGGCGCCCACCTGGTGGTCCAGGACTACGGGACCCTGCATCTGGAGGACCGCACCACCACCCCGTTCGACCCCGCGTGGGTGCTGCGCTGGGACCACTTCGACCCGGCCTCCGAGGGCACCCGCGAGGTCCTGTCCACCCTGGCCAACGGGTACTGGGGCACCCGCGGCGCCGTGCCCGGCACGCGCATCTCCTCCGTCCACTACCCCGGCACCTACATGGCCGGGGTGTTCAACCGGCTGACCTCGATGGTCCAGGGCCGGGTCGTGGAGACCGAGCACATGGTCAACATCCAGGACTGGACCCCGCTCGTGGTGACCCCGCGCCACGGCCGCCCGCTGCTGCCGGGTGAGGAGAACCTCGTGGAGTACGGCCAGGAGATGGACCTGCGCCGCGGCGTGCTCTCCCGCACCATGACCTTCGAGGACGAGCAGGGCCGGCGCACCACGGTCCACACCCGACAGTTCACCTCGCTGGCCAACCGGCACCTCGCCGCGATCGAGCTGACCGTCGTGGCGGAGAACTGGTCCGGGGACCTCACGGTGCGCTCGAAGATCGAGGGCCGCGTGGCCAACCTCAACGTCTCCGACGACCGCACCCTCGCCAACCAGCACCTCGAGCCGGTCCAGGCCCGGGAGATCGACGGCGAGACCGTCCTGCTCGAGACCGCCACCAACCAGTCCGGCATCCACGTGGCCGTGGCCACCCGCACCCGCCAGGTGGCGCCGGTGGGCCACCACGAGCCCATCCGCCGCCCCGTGGACGGCTCGGACCTGGTGGTCGGCCAGGACATCCTCCTCCACGTGGACGAGGGCGTGCCGCTCGTGCTGGAGAAGGTCGCCGCCGTCGCCACGAGCCACGACCACGCCAGCGCCTCCGTGTGGGAGTCGGCGGTGAAGGACGCCCAGCGCGCCCAGAACTTCCGCAACCTGCTGACCCTGCACGAGCAGCGCTGGGGCACCAACTGGGACCGGTTCTCCGTGCGCATCGACCTGGCCGAGCCGTACCGGCACCACCGCCGCTCCACGGCGGCGGAGACCGGCGGCGAGTACGCGCCGCCCGTCGTCGCCGCCGGCCACTCGGCCCCGGTGGGGT
>NZ_JBHXFE010000124.1:839-1239 GCF_042722475.1 Streptomyces sp. NPDC127092 | reverse complement strand
CGCTGAACCTGCACACGTTCCACGTGCTCCAGACGGCCTACGGCCGCCGCCGGGACCTGGACGCCTCCGTGGGGGCGCGCGGCCTGCACGGCGAGGGCTACCGCGGCCACATCTTCTGGGACGAGATCTACGTCTACCCCATGCTCACGCTGCGCCGCCCCGAGATCACCCGCGGCCTGCTGATGTACCGCTACCGGCGTCTCAACGAGGCCCGCGCCAACGCCCAGGCCGCGGGCTGGGCCGGCGCCATGTACCCGTGGCAGTCCGGCGCGGACGGCTCCGAGGAGACGCCCACCGAGCTGTGGAACCCGCGCTCGCGCATGTGGATGCCGGACAACTCCCACAACCAGCGGCACGTCTCCCTGGACATCGCCTACTCGGTGCTGCGGTACATCGAGAT
>NZ_JBHXFE010000124.1:326-680 GCF_042722475.1 Streptomyces sp. NPDC127092 | reverse complement strand
ACGTCCTTCATCTCGGACTACGGCGCGGAGATGCTCGTGGAGATCTCCCGGTTCTTCATGTCCATGACCCTGCACAACGCCGTCACGGACCGCTACGAGATCCACGGCGTCATGGGCCCGGACGAGTTCCACGACGGCTATCCCGAGACCCCCGGCTCCGGCCTGCGCAACAACGCGTACACGAACGTGCTGACCTCGTGGGTGCTCGCGGAGACCGCCCGCCTGGTCCGCTGGCTGGACACGATCGACGACGGCCTGCCCGAGCTCATGGAGATCTCCGAGGAGGAGATCGAGCGCTGGGAGGAGGTCAGCACCCGCCTGACCGTGCCGTTCTTCGAGGAGGGCGAGGAGGCC
>NZ_JBHXFE010000124.1:0-314 GCF_042722475.1 Streptomyces sp. NPDC127092 | reverse complement strand
GCTACCAGGACCTGCTCGAGTTCGACTGGGAGGCCTACCGCGCCAAGTACGGGAACATCGGCCGCATGGACCTGATCCTGCAGGCCGAGGGCGACGCCACCAACCGGTACAAGCTCTCCAAGCAGGCCGACACCCTCATGCTCGGCTACCTGTTCTCCTCCGAGGAGCTGGACCGGATCCTGCGCCGCATGGGCTACGAGCTGCCGCAGGAGGCGTTCGAGCGGATGGTCACGTACTACGAGGCCCGCTCGACGCACGGCTCCACGCTCTCCCGTCTGGTGCACGCGTGGGTGGCGGCCCGCACGGACCCGGAC
>NZ_JBHXFE010000123.1:0-2634 GCF_042722475.1 Streptomyces sp. NPDC127092 | reverse complement strand
GGGCAACGGATGTCAGCGGGGTCAGGAAACTCCCCTTCTCCCGGGGGGGGGTGGGGAGGGGCGGGGCGGCCTGACGCGTTTTCGGAGGGGGGGGGGCCTAACCCCCCCCCCGGCGCCGTGGCGGGGCCGGCCCCCCGCCCTGCCTCAGGCCGGGAGGGTGCGGCGTACGGCGTCGGCGACCACCAAGGCCAGTCCCGGGTCGCCGTCGTGGGCGGCGCGCTGGAGGTCGGCCCCGGTGCCCCGGGCGAGTAGTTGCGCGACGCCGCGCTCCGCCAGGTCCCGGTCGCCCGCGGCGTCCAGGGCCGGGCCGACGTGGTCGAGCAGGGCCTCCAGGACCTCCGCCGCCGGCGCCGGCTGCCAGGTCAGCGGGTGCAGCAGCGCGTCCCCGAGGCCGTGCCGGCTGGCACGCCAGGCGGCCAGGCGCAGGACGGCGGTCGGCACCGGGTCGGCGTCCAGGCCGGCCCGCCAGGCCCTGGCCTCCGTCTCCACCAGGGCGCGGACGAGGACGGCGAGGAGCAGGCCGTCCTCGACGTGCTGGCACACGTCACCGACGCGGATCTCCACCGTCGGATAGCGGCGGGACAGCCGGGCGTCGAAGTAGACCATGTGGTCGTCGACGAGCACCTCGCTCGCCAGCATCGCCCGGGTGGTCTCCTCGTACGCCTCGACGTCGCCGTACAGCTCGCTGGGCCCGGCCATCGGCCAGCGCGACCACAGCTGGTGGCGCCAGCTCGCGTAACCGGTGTCCCGGCCCTGCCAGTAGGGCGAGTTGGCGCTGAGCGCGAGGAGCGGCGCCAGCCAGGGCCGGATCCGGTCGAGCACGCCGACGCCCTCCTCGGCCGAGGTGAGGTGGACGTGGACGTGGCAGGCACACGTGAGCTTGTCGTCGACGAGCCGGGCGAACCGGTCCTCGATGCGCCGGTACCGGTCGGCCGGGTTGAGCAGCGGGTCGAAGCGCACCGGCGCGGTCGCGAGGGCCGCCACGGCGGCACCGGCCTCCTTCGCGGCGGCCGCGGCCGCGATCCTGGCCTGCCGCAGCTGCTCGTCGAGCTCGGCCGAGGTGACGCAGGGCCGGGTGCCGATCTCCAGCATCTCGCAGAACAGCTCGGCCTTCGCCGGCTCGGCCCGGTCGGAGCGCCGCAGCACGTCGGCGTGCCAGCCGGCGATCTCGGTGACGGTGCCGGAGAGCGGCTGCGGGATTCCGGTCCCGGGGTCGACGAGGAGCAGTTCCTCCTCGACCCCGAACGTGCGCAGCCCTTCTCCACGGTGGTAGGTCCACGGCTGCTCATGGCGCATGGAGGGCACTCCTTCACGGGCGGGGGCGGGCGGGGGGTGCGCGGGACGGCCGTTCGAGAAGAGCTATCCCCAAGCGTGTCCACGAGCGTGCCCGCTCTCACCCGTCCGCGCCGACATGGCGCGAAATGCCGCCCGGGGAGCCGCCCGGGAGGACACCGGAGGGGCGCCCGGTGCGGACGCCCCTGCGTGAGTCGTGTGCGGTGTCAGTTCTCGCCGCGCCGCCGGGTCAGAAGGACGCCGCCCGCGCCGAAGACGGCCAGGGCGCCGGCGCCCGCGAGGGCGAGCGGGAGTGGCGAGGAGGGGGCCTCGGCGGTGCCGGCGGACAGGGCCGGGGCCTGCTCGTCGCCGCCGTGGCCCGCGTGGCTGACCGTCGACAGGGACGCGCCCGCCGCGATCTTCGCCTCCGTCGGGGCCTCTGCCGTGACGGCCGTAGCGCCTCCGAAGGTGACGTCCGAGCAGCTGTAGAAGGCCTCGGGGCTGTCGTTGCGCTGCCAGACCATGTAGACGATGTGGCGGCCGGTGCGGGCCGGGAGGTTGCCGGTGAAGGCGTAGTAGCCGTCGGTCGCGGTGCGGGTGGTGGTGTGGACGGCGACCGGCGTGCTGTCGAGGTCGGACCACTTGAGCGGCTGCGTCGGGTCGAAGCCCGGCTTGGTGAGGTACATCGTCATGGTGCCGGAGTGCGGGGCGGTCACCCGGACCTTGAACCCGAAGGCGCCGGGGCTGACCGCGGTGGCCGGCCAGTCGGTGCGGGCCCAGTCCAGGGCGCGGTACTTCTCCCGGTTGGCCGAGCACAGCCTGCCGTCGGGGATGAGGGCCCGGTGGTTGCCGTCGGCGTTGGCGATGTTGACCTCGTTCCAGTCGTAGAGCGGCTGGGTGCCGGAGTCGGCGACGAGGTCCTTGCACACCTGGGAGTCGGGGGACTCCGGCCCCTCCGCGTAACAGGCCGCGATCCGGCTGACCGGGTTGAACACGGCGCCGTGGGCCTGGGCGGCGGTGGGAGTGAGGGAGACGAGGGCGGCGGCGCCGGCGGCGGTCAGCGCGGTCGCGGCGGCGGCGCGGCGGGTCCGGGAGGTCGTGATGCGGGGCATGCGGGCAGCTCTCTCTCGTGCGTGGGGGAGGACGGGACGAGCAACAGGCCTGCGGCACACGGCAGTTGCAGATGACGTGCACCGCCCCGAGGGTCGCATTGGTCCATACCAATGGGCAAGGGGTGTGACGAGGAAGGCGGGCTCCCCGGTGTGCCGCCGCACACCGGGGAGCCCGCCGCCCCATGGTCGTCCGTCGTGTGCCCGTCAGCCGTTCCCGAGCGCCTGGACGCGGGAGAAGTCCCCATTTACG
>NZ_JBHXFE010000122.1:2030-2645 GCF_042722475.1 Streptomyces sp. NPDC127092 | reverse complement strand
TGATCGTGTCCGGGTCGCGCAGGGAGAGGATCGCCGCGGCCAGGCCGATGGCGGCCGCGGAGTCCTTGGGCGAGGGCTCGAGCACCAGATCCGTCTCCGCCAGGGCCGGCAGCTGCGTGCACACCGCCTCCCGGTGGGCCTCCCCGGTCACCACGAGCATGCCCGCGGCCAGGGGCGCCAGACGGTCCCACGTGGCACGGATCAGGGTCTGGCCCGAGCCGGTGAGGTCGTGGAGGAACTTCGGCGCGGCGGCCCGCGAGAGGGGCCACAGGCGGGTGCCCACGCCCCCGGCGGGGATCACGGCGTGGAAGCGGGACAGGGCCGTGCCCGGCGCGGCCTCGCGCGGGGCATCGGTCAGGTTCGGATCGGTGCTCACCGGGCCAGACTACGGAACCGTCCGGACGGGGGACCACTCGCCGCGTCCCAGGCGGGGCACAGCCCAGACCGAGCAGGACGGCGGCGGGGCGCCGCGCGCGTCACAGTGGCCGCCCCGGCCCCCGATCGGGCACGGAGGCGCGGGAAGGGTCTACCCTAGGAGGAGGAATCCACTCGCACACGCCCCTGCCCGTCGTCGTCCCACGGCGGAGGACCGGGATCGTGCATTCCCCCTGGAGG
>NZ_JBHXFE010000122.1:671-2020 GCF_042722475.1 Streptomyces sp. NPDC127092 | reverse complement strand
GGCCCCGGCCAAGAACGGCCGCGGAACCCTGTACCGGGGCCACGGCGGCATGTGGTCCTGGGTGGGCCACCGCGTCACCGGCGTCGTCATCTTCTTCTACCTGCTCGTCCACGTGCTGGACACGGCCCTGGTCCGGGTCTCCCCCGAGGCTTACGACGCCGTGATCGGCTCGTACAAGACGTGGTACTTCGCGCTCGGCGAGGCCGGCCTCGTCGCGGCGATCATCTTCCACGCCCTGAACGGCCTGCGCATCATCCTGGTCGACTTCTGGAAGGGCGGCACCCAGCACCACAAGACCCTGCTGTGGATCGTGCTGGGGCTGTGGGTCGTCCTGACCCTGGGCTTCGCCATCCGTCACTTCAGCCTCGCACTCGGAGGTCACTGAGCCATGAGCACCACCGCTGAGACCACCATCGCGGCGCCCCGCAGCCGCCGTCTGGACCCCAAGTACACGCGCGACGGCGGCGGCCGCGGCAACTTCGAGATGCTCGCCTGGCTGTTCATGCGCATCTCTGGTGTCTTCCTCGTCGTGCTGATCGCCGTGCACCTGACCACCAACCTGCTGGTGGGCGACGGCATCCACGCCATCGACTTCGGCTTCGTGGCCGGCAAGTGGGCGCACCCGCTGTGGCAGTTCTGGGACCTGGCCCTCCTGTGGCTGGCCATGCTGCACGGCGCCAACGGCGTGCGCACGATCATCAACGACTACACCCGCCGCGGCAGCGCCCGCTTCTGGCTGACGATGATCCTGTACATCGCCACGGCCGTGATCATCATCCTCGGCACCCTGGTGATCTTCACCTTCGATCCCTGCATGGTGGACGCCTCCGGCGCCCTGCTCGAGGGCTCCCCGGCCTTCTGCGGCTGACCCCGGAAACGTTCACCCTGCGGTGCGGCCGGCCCGAGCGGCCGCCGCGTCACAGACACCCAGAAAGAGAGACCTGAATGCAGGTGCACAAGTACGACGTGGTGATCGTCGGCGCCGGCGGCGCAGGCATGCGCGCGGCCATCGAGGCCGGTCAGCGCGCGCACACCGCCGTCCTCACCAAGATCTACCCCACGCGTTCCCACACCGGCGCGGCCCAGGGCGGCATGTGCGCGGCCCTCGCCAACGTCGAGGAGGACAACTGGGAGTGGCACACGTTCGACACCGTCAAGGGCGGCGACTACCTGGTGGACCAGGACGCCGCGGAGGTCATGGCCAAGGAGGCCATCGACGCGGTGCTCGACCTCGAGAAGATGGGCCTGCCCTTCAACCGCACCCCCGAGGGCAAGATCGATCAGCGCCGCTTCGGCGGCCACACCCGTGACCACGGCAAGGCGCCCGTGCGCCGCGCCTGCTACGCCGC
>NZ_JBHXFE010000122.1:331-661 GCF_042722475.1 Streptomyces sp. NPDC127092 | reverse complement strand
CCTCCAGACGCTGTACCAGAACTGCGTCAAGCACAACGTGGAGTTCTACAACGAGTTCTACGTGCTCGACCTGCTGCTGGTGGAGGAGGACGCCGTGCGCGAGGACGGCACCGCCTACAAGCAGAAGCGCACCGCCGGCGTCGTCTCCTACGAGCTGGCCACCGGCGAGATCCACGTCTTCCAGGCCAAGTCGGTCGTCTTCGCCACCGGCGGCGCCGGCAAGGTGTACAAGACCACCTCGAACGCCCACACCCTCACCGGCGACGGCATGGCCATCGCCTACCGCGCGGGCCTGCCGCTGGAGGACATGGAGTTCGTGCAGTTCCATCC
>NZ_JBHXFE010000122.1:0-309 GCF_042722475.1 Streptomyces sp. NPDC127092 | reverse complement strand
TACCTGGGCGTCGAGCCCTACACGGAGCCGGTGCCGGTGTTCCCCACCTGCCACTACTTCATGGGCGGCATCCCCACGAACATCAAGGCCGAGGTCCTCCAGGACAACGACACCGTCGTGCCGGGCCTGTACGCCGCCGGCGAGGTGGCCTGCGTGTCCGTGCACGGGTCCAACCGCCTGGGCACCAACTCGCTGCTGGACATCAACGTGTTCGGCCGCCGCGCCGGCATCTACGCCGCCGAGTACGCCGTGCAGGCGGACTGGGTGGAGCTGCCCGAGGGCGGCGAGCTGCCGACCGTGGAGCACATC
>NZ_JBHXFE010000121.1:2246-2687 GCF_042722475.1 Streptomyces sp. NPDC127092 | reverse complement strand
GTCATGACCCGGACGGTATGGCCAGGGCGAAGCGGCCCAGGTGTGCCAGGAGCAGCGGGGATCGCACCGCGCAGCGGCAGACTGCTTGGCGTCCGCGCGAGGTCAACCGTACGGACGGCGAAGCCGTCCATCTGTGAGTTCCGGAACGGGGGCAGATCTATCGGAGTCCGTATGGGGTGGGCAAGCACCCGATCTAGCGCGTCAGACAGGGCGACCTGCTCGACGGGGCGCTGGCTCACGGCGTTCAGGAGGGTGCGGACTCGGGCCGTGTGCTCAGCGACCGATGTGCGGGGCATGTCAGTACCTGCTCGCCGTGGGGTCGATGCGGACAGCCCAGGCATCGATGCCTCCGGTGAGGTGCCGCACATCGGAGAATCCGAGTTGGAGGAGCTGATCGAGCGCTTGGCGTGAGCGTGTGCCGCGGTGGCAGTACAGCACGAT
>NZ_JBHXFE010000121.1:0-2236 GCF_042722475.1 Streptomyces sp. NPDC127092 | reverse complement strand
GTGACCGGTGTCGAGTTCTGGTGCCCGGCGAGGGAGTTCGGTCAAGGGGATCAGCACGTTTCCCGGGATCGCTGCGATGTCGGCCTCCCACGGTTCGCGTACGTCGATCAGCAGCGGCGGGAAGGAAGCTGTGAGCAGGTCGCGCAGTTCCTCGGGCGAGACGGCGTTCTGATCGTCGGATGACAGCGGAGTGGTCTCGATGTTCTGCGCTGCGGCACGGGCGGACTCGTCGCGCCGGTAGGCGATCTCGCGGGTGCGGCCGGTGCGTGCGTCGTACGCGGCGACCCGACCGATCAACGGCTCTCCGATGCCGGTGAGGAGCTTGAGTGCCTCGGTCGCCATGAACGCCCCGATGACGGCGCATACGCTCGGCAGCACGCCGATCATGTCGCAGGTGTCCGCACTGGAGTCCGGACCATGCGGGAACAAGTCGCGGTAGTCGGTGCCTCTGGCATCCCATGCCACGCCTGCTTGGCCGGCGTACCCCAGTGCTGACCCCCACACGAGCGGAATGCCGCGTTCGGCAGCAACACGGTCTGCCAGCATCACTGTTGCCGGGTTGTCGCTGGCATCGACGAGCACGTCCACACCGTGCAGCAGACCCTCGGCTGTCACGGCGTCGAAACGCCCCTCGACGGCGCGGAGCTCAGCATCAGGAGCGAGCGACGCGAGCCTTATGGTGGCTGAGACCGCTTTGCTGCGACCGATGTCGCCGGGCGTGTGCATCGTCTGCCGGTGCAGGTTCGATTCGGCGACAGTGTCGTCATCGACGATCGTGAGGCTGCCGACGCCTGCGGCAGCAAGGACCGGCAACAGGGTGCTGGCCAGCCCACCCGCGCCGATCACGAGCACATGCGCTCTCGAAAGACGCTCCTGAGCGGGAACGCCGAAGCCCGTGAGGACGCGCTGCCTCTGAAAGGTCGGAGAGAGCGGATTGACCGGCATGCCTTCAGGCTAGGGAGCCGGTCCCAGCGGGTGAGGTCGGAAGCGGCGAGACAGCAGAGAGCAGACAAAGCCCAGCAGTCGCAGGCCATTCTCACGACCTCGGCTACGGGAGGCTTGAGACAGGTCGGCAACTTCGTTCGCCTGACCGACCGTCTTTCAGAGGAGTTCCTGTCGTGCGTGCCCCCTCCCTCCTTGCGGCAGCCGCAGCGCTCCTTCTGCTCGCTGGATGCTCATCGCCCGGCACGGGAAGCGACGAATCGGATGTCGGGGCAAGCAAGGACGACATGACCTCCGGAACGGTGACAGTGTTGGCCGCAGCCTCCTTGACCGACGTGATCGACGTCCTCGCCGAGAGGTTCGAGGACGCGAACGCAGATGTCGACGTGGTCGCCAGCTATGGCGGATCGTCGGCGCTCGCCGAGCAGATCGTCTCCGGTGCCCCGGTGGACGTGTTCTTCTCAGCGAATGAGGCGACGATGCAGTCTGTTGTCGACGCAGGCCTGGCCGCCGATCCGGAAGTGCTCGTCACGAACACGCTGCAGATCGCGGTTCCCGCCGGGAACCCTGCAGGGATCACCGGTCTCGCCGACTTCGCACGGCCTGAGCTGACAATCGCATTGTGCGACACCGCGGTGCCGTGTGGAGCCGCAGCGCAGTCCCTGCTCGACCTTGCTGGTGTTCAGGCCCAACCGGACACACTTGAGGAGGACGTGCGTGCCGCACTGACGAAAGTCTCTCTGGGTGAGGCCGACGCCGCACTGGTCTACGTGACCGACGTCGTCGCAGCAGGGAGCGCGGTGGAAGGCATCGATGTGCCTGAGGCGCAGCAGGTGATCAACAACTATCCGGTCGCCCTTCTTGCCGAGGCACCGAACCCCGACGCAGGACAGGCGTTCATCGACTACCTCCGCTCCGATGAGGCACGTCAGGTCTTCGAGCATGCAGGCTTCGCGGCCCCGTGAACGCCGGCAGCCGGTCATCCTCGCCCTCGGGGTGATCGGTCTCGCGCTGCTCGTTCTCCCGCTGCTCGGACTCATCCTGCGTGCACCATGGGGCCAGCTGGGCGAACTCTTCGTTCGGCAAGAGGTACTGCAGGCGCTCGGGCTCTCGTTACTCACGGCGACGTTATCTACCGGCCTGAGTCTCATCCTCGGTATCCCGCTAGCCGTCCTGCTGAGCCATTCCGTTCACTGGAAGGTCCTGCCGCGCCGCCTCTTGCGGGCGGCGATCACTATCCCGCTGGTACTGCCTCCCGTTGTCGGCGGCATTGCGTTGCTTCTCCTGCTGGGAC
>NZ_JBHXFE010000120.1:1840-2694 GCF_042722475.1 Streptomyces sp. NPDC127092 | reverse complement strand
CCTCGTGACCGACTCCAACGAGTCCGTCCAAGCGCTCAACAACAGGGCGCGGGCCGATCTGATCCTCGACGGCACCGTCAACGCCCGCCGCGAGGTCGAGCTGCACGACGGCACCCGTGCCGCGGCCGGGGATACCGTCATCACCCGCCGCAACGACCGCCGCCTTCGCGCCGGGCGGTCCTGGGTCCGCAACGGCGACAGATGGACCGTCACCGAGGTCCGCGACGACGGCGCCCTCACCCTCCATCGCGCCGGGCGCACGTGGGGCGCATCGGTCGTGGTCCCGGCCGAGTACGCGGCCGAACATCTCGACCTCGGCTACGCCGTCACTTCCTACCGGGCGCAGGGCATCACGGTCGACTCCTCGCACGTCCTGGCGGATGCGTCGATGACCAGAGAGACGTTCTACGTCGCCATGACCCGTGGCCGCGAAGAGAACATCGCCTACGTCGCCGTCGATAAGCCCGACCCCGCTCACGACGGCCCGCACCCCGGCGACAACGAGGATGCGTCCGCCCGGTCGGTGTTGTTCGGGGTGCTGCAGCACGTCGGCGCCGAGCTGTCGGCGCACGAGACGATCACCGCCGAGCAGGACACCTGGGGCTCCATTGCGCAGCTCGCTGCCGAGTACGAGACCCTGGCCGCTGCCGCACAACACGACCGCTGGGCCGCACTCATACGCTCGTCGGGGCTCAGCGACGACGACGCAGAAGACGCGATCGCTTCACCCGCATTCGGCGCATTGACCGCCGAGCTCCGCCGGGCAGAGGCGAACCAGCACGACGTCGAGACCTTACTGCCGCGCCTCGTGGGAGCACGCGGGTTCGGGGACGCCGATGACATCGCGGCCGTCC
>NZ_JBHXFE010000120.1:0-1830 GCF_042722475.1 Streptomyces sp. NPDC127092 | reverse complement strand
CTGCATTACCGCGTCGCTAAGGCGACCGGCCGGCCGGCGGGGTCCGGTCGCGCGCGGAAGGCGCCACGCTTGATCGCAGGCCTCATCCCCGAAGCCACCGGCACCATGCCATCGGAGATGTGGCAGGCACTGGCAGAGCGGCGCGACCTCATCGAGACCCGGACCAATGTGCTCCTCGACACTGCGCTCACCGAGAAGCACGAGTGGATCATGAAACTCGGCGTCCAGCCGAAGCAGGCGCGAACGGCCCGCGCATGGCGGAACGCCGCTCGCACCATCGCTGCCTACCGTGACCGCTACGGCGTCACTGGGCTTGCACCCCTCGGAGCACGCGCCGAGACCGAGACGCAGAAGCTCGACGCCGCCCGCGCCCGCGCCGCGCTCGACCGGGCACAGAACCTCGCCCAGCCCGAACAGCCAGAGCAGGAACGCGCTCGGCGCACCGGGCCGCAGCGCGTCAGGCCGTCGTTGTAGTGGCCCAGCTACTCGGTTCGATCTGGTGGTTGGATCATTCGTACGTTCGAGACGCCGCCCTGGTTCACGCAGTCCTGAGCGAGGTCGTGAACGCCCCAGTAGAAGTCAAGATCGGCAGCCGAAGCGTTCACGGTGCTCTCGACGGGTATGTAGCGGTGCAACGGCGTGGAGACACCGCCGTAGGAGTGACCGAAGTTGTCCACAGTCAGGATCACGAGGGGCTCTGAACCGGTCCACTCGATCCCGACGCGCACGTCGTACTCGTCGTTGCCCGTCGCGTCAGCGGTCGCTCGGATGAGAGCCATCAGATCTGCGACGCCGCACTCGACCGCGTCCGACTGGACCTGCGATCCCTCGAAGTACCCGTCGCTACTCATGCGGTGGCCGCCGATTGCGGCTGCGAGCGTAACTGATCCGTCGTGGTGGAGACTCGCCCATGCTTCCTTCCACAGTGATCGGTCGCCTGTTGCGGTGTTGACGGCGACCCAGCGGCGCAACCCCGGTCGTGGATTGTGACGGTCGACGTTTTCCAGCGGGTGCACACCGCCACGTCCGGCGTAGAGCAAGGCGAAGCCTTCCGCTTTGGTCAGCACGTCGCGCGCGCCATCGCGCGTCAGGCGGTTGTGGAGTCGAGGGACACGCGGGTGGGCGACAGCGATCAACCAGGCGCGTTCGCTCGTCGCCCGCCCGCCCGCGGTCTCGGCATACAGGTTGTCGAGCGCTTCGCTGGCATGGCGGCGTTCATCGAAGCGAGCTCGGTACATCGCCTCAATCTGGCGTTCCTTCATCCACACGGTGTCGGAGTCGTTGCGCACCGGAGCGCCGAAGTAGTCGTTACGGTAGATCAGGTGCGGCCCGTCGAGGCTTGCAGGCACTTCCACAACGACAGCGCGAGCCCCCTCAACTCCGAGACGGTGCACGTTGAGTCCGAAGACAGGCGGGGAGATCGCGGTGATCGCCGCGGAGCGCAGGGATCGCTCGTACGCTTCATCAAACTCGCCGACGTCGACCCGCCCTGTCGCGGCCTTCTGCGACTCGCGTACTCCGAACACGATGACACCGCCGCCGCTGTTCGCCATCGCTGCAACGTCCTTGGGGAAGTCCGTTTGCGATAGGCCCTTCGCCGGCGGCAGCTCTGACTTCCAGTCCAGATCGTTCGTCTCCACGACTCCGCTGCTCACCGCCGCATCCAGCAGCTCGTCCGTCAGCGGTCCAGGAGCGACTCCGAGGGCGCGATGCAGAGCGGTGAAAGTCATGACCCCCAGCGTAGGGATCACCCGCGACAACTGGCGGTGACGCCGACCGAAGGCCGCCTACAGCGCGCACCCCTCCCGGCGCGCGGACGGGGTGATGGCC
>NZ_JBHXFE010000119.1:0-2707 GCF_042722475.1 Streptomyces sp. NPDC127092 | reverse complement strand
GCTCATGGAGGGACTCCTGGTGCGGAAGCGAGTGCGAGGGGGCGCTGCCGAGGCGCGGGGCGCATGGCGAGTGCCCGACGAGTTGAACAGTGTTCAGGAGTCTACTGCAGGGGCGGAGGTGAGGGCGGCCGGGGTGCGCTCCCGGGCGATGGTGCGCGGAGTGACGCTGTCGAGATGCAGCGAAGATTTCACAAACGCGCAAATATGTTTCATGCGACCATGAGTCACTTAGGTATTGACATTTGAACCTTGATCGACTAGGGGTCATAGTTCTCCAGTCAGCCCGTGTGCGACGCTGACACCATGAACCAGCCCTCCATGGCCACCCTGTCTTCGGGAAAAATCACCCTGCGCGACGCCCGCCGCGGGACCACACGGGATGTGGAACTGGAGCCCTTCGAGATGGCAGTGCACCCCCTCCATGACCGGAGCACCGGACGCCCGCTCACGCCTCTGACATGGTTCGAGACCATCAACCTCTGCAACGAGCTATCCAATGCCGAAGAGCTGCAGCCGGCCTACACGCGTGCTGGGGACGGACGCTCCGTTACCTGGAACACGAGCGCTGACGGGTACCGATTGCCCACCGAGGCCGAGTGGGAGTACGCCTGCCGCGCCGGAACGACCTCGCCCGCCTACGGGCCGCTTGAAGACATCGCCTGGACCGGCCTCGACCACCTCGAGGGCCCCCAGCCCGTCGTCCGTTCAGAGAACCCTTGACCTTCCCCCGTAGGGGAAGGTGCAGACTGAAGATCAACCACTGGAAAACCAGCCATCAGCTTCTGCCGTCACGCAATGAACCGGTGCCCGATGGCAGTGTAGGGAGATTCGCATGAACGAGGCAGTACCGCATTTCGATCTGGCGATCATCGGTTCCGGTGGTGGCGCGTTCGCTGCCGCGATCAGGGCAACGAACCTCGACAAACGGGTCGTCATGATCGAACGCGGGACCGTGGGCGGGACCTGCGTGAACACCGGATGCATCCCCTCCAAGGCTCTGCTCGCCGCAGCCGAGGCACGCCACACCGCCCAGGACGCCGGCAGGTTCCCCGGCCTCACCGCCACCGCGGGACCCGTGGACATGGAAGCACTCATCGCGGGAAAGCGCGCCTTGGTGGAGAACGTGCGCTCCGATAAGTACGTGGACCTCGTCGCGGACTACGGGTGGGAGCTGCGCCACGGCAATGCTGTATTCACCGGCACCGCCGCGGACCCTGCGCTGGAGGTCACCGCGCAGGACGGGACCAGGGAGACGATCACGGCCGCCCACTATCTGGTCGCGACCGGCTCCACCCCGTGGGCCGCACCGATCAATGGTCTGGACACGGTCGATTACCTGACATCGACCACGGCCATGGAACTCGACGAGGTACCCGAGTCCTTGCTGGTCATCGGCGGCGGGTACGTCGCCCTGGAACAGGCCCAACTCTTCGCCCGCCTCGGCTCGAAGGTCACCATGCTGGTGCGCTCTCGCCTGGCATCGGGTGAGGAACCCGAAGCATCCAGGGCATTGATGAGCGTCTTCGCCAACGAGGGCATCCGGGTCATCCGCCGCTCCACCGTCTCCTCCATCACCCAGGACACGGACGGCGGCATTGCCGCCCAGGCCGACATCGCCGGCGGGCGCGAAACCCTCCGGGCCTCCAAGGTCCTCATCGCCACGGGTCGGCGCCCGGTCACCGACGGGCTAAACCTGGCCGGGGTGAGCGTGAAGACCGGGGACAAGGGGGAAGTCGTCGTCGAGGACACCCTGGTGAGCTCTAACCCACGCGTTTGGGCTGCGGGGGACGTGACCGGGCACCCCGAATACGTGTACGTCGCCGCATCCCACGGCACCCTGATGGTCGACAACGCCTTCAGCGACGCCGGCCGCGCCGTGGACTACAGCCACCTGCCCCGCGTCACGTTCACCAGCCCTAACTGTAGGAGGGCATGACGTTGTTGACTCGGGTCGGTGCCAGTGAGGCCGGAGGGGCGTCTCCGCAGGAGGTATGAGGCCGATGGTAGTTGTAGTGGTTCACCCACACGGCCAGCGCCTCACGCCGGGCCGTCTCTGAGGAGTACGGGCGGGCGTAGAGGACCTCATCGACCATCAGCCGGTTGTACCGTTCGACCTTCCCGTTGTGACGCGGGGTGTAGGGGCGGATCCGGTGGTGCCGGCCCCCGAGCGAGACCACCTTCCGGGTGAAGTCCACGGCCCGGTAGTTGTTGCCGTTGTCCGTGATCACCCGGTCCACGGTGATGCCGTGGGCGGCGAAGAACGCCCTCGCCCGGCAGAAGAACCCGATCGTGGTCACCGCCTTCTCGTCCTCCAACGCTTCGGTGTACGCCAGGCGGGTGAACCCGTCGATCGCCGAGTGCAGGTAGGTGTAGCCGACCCGTCGGCCAGGCCCGCGTTTGGCTGCTCGCGCGTTCTCGGAGTCCCGGCCGTGAGCACGCCAGCCGCCCCCCTCGGGGATGCGTCCGATCTTCTTCACGTCCAGGTGCACCATGTGCCCTGGCCCCCTCGCGGTGATCCTCCGGGCCGGCTGCCGGCGGAGGTCTTCTCCGGCTGGGGTCAGGTCCCGTAGGCGGGAGATCCCGGCCCGGTGCAGCCACCGCCCCACGGTACGAAGACACACCCGGTGGCCTTCGGAGACGAGGTGGTGATGGATGCGCCGTGCGGACCATTTGCGCTCCCGCCGCAGGGCGTGGATCTGGGCGACCA
>NZ_JBHXFE010000118.1:0-2719 GCF_042722475.1 Streptomyces sp. NPDC127092 | reverse complement strand
TTCGTGGTGAATGACCCTGCAGTGGCGGGTATTCACGCTACGGTTCTCGCGGCGCTGGTCAGCAGGATACGGGTCCGGTAGTTCTCGGCGTTGCGGAATCCGCGGCCGGTGCGTTTGATGTTCTTGATGCCGGTGTTCGCTGCCTCGACGCGGGCGGTGGTCGCGCCGGTGACGATCAGGACTTCGATCGCGTCCCACCAGGCCACGACGGTGTCGTAGAGCTTGGTCGCCTCGGGCATGTTTGCGATCTGGGCGAAGTAGCCCATCCGCATCCGTTCGTCCCAGGCCTGGGCGAGGGTGTCGGTGGTCAGCAGGCGCCGGAGCTGTTCCTTGATGCCCCAGGCGGCCGAGAGCTCGTCGGTGGGGTCATCGGTGCGGAAAACGTGCTCAAGCCGTTCCCAGGCGCGAGGGGTGAGGGTGTCCGCGCCGCGCAGCAGCAGCATCCTGTGGGCCCAGGCCGGATCGTCCTTGCGGCCCCGACGACCACGGTGGGTGCGGGACAGGCGCTGACGGACCGTGGTGACCATGTCGTTGCCCAGTTTCACGAGGTGGAACTTGTCGACCGAGACCGCGGCCCGGGGCAGGTAGTCCCGCAAGGCCTTGCGGAACGCGGCTGACGGATCGATCGCGACGATCTCGATCCGCTCCCGCCAAGGCTCTGAGCGCTGGCCGAGCCAGTCACCGACCGCAGCGGAGTTGCGGCCATCGACTATGCCGAGCACCTGCCCGGTGGCCAGGTTGACCAGCGTCGTCATCCACGGTTCGAACCGTCTCCAGGCTCCCTGATCGGTGCGGAACCAGCGCACCGTGCGGTAGCGGTGCTCATCGATGCCCAGGCGCGTCACCGGGACGTCGTCGACGGCAGGCAGGACGACGGCAGCAGCCGCCAGGGCGGCCTGGACCAGCCACCACGAGACGCCGTGGGCCCGGGCCACCTCCGAGGCTGCTCTGCCGGAAGTGATCACGGCCGAGACCACCTGCTCCCGCAACCGGGTCGTCGAGCGTGCGTATCGCGGGACCTGCTCGGTGGACTCCGGGCGTGTCAGATGGTCTGTGTAAGCCGTACCGAGAGGAACGGTAAGAATCATGACCATGATCGACGAGAAGAACCCAGGCGAGCCCTCGGGCCAGGACCTGGTCGAGCAGCTGAAAGCCTCAGGGCAGCTTGATGCCCTGTTCGCGCAGATCGACGCGGGCGGCGTCGAGCTCACCGGTGACGGCGGGTTCGTGCCCGCGCTGGTCAAGGCCGCGCTCGAGCGGGGCCTGCAGGCCGAGCTGACCAGCCATCTGGGCTACGAGAAGGGCTCGAGCGAGGCGCTGAAGCACGCCAACTCCCGCAACGGGACCACCCCGAAGACCGTGGAGTCCGAGGTCGGGCCGATCGAGCTGGACGTCCCGCGAGACCGGGGCGGGTCGTTCACCCCGCGCCTGGTGCCCAAGGGCCAGCGGCGCCTCGGGGGCCTGGATGACATGATCATCAGCCTCTATGCCGGCGGAATGACGATCCGGGACATCCAGCACCACCTGGCCTCCACGATCGGCACGGACCTGTCGCACGAGACGATCTCCAACATCACCGACGCCGTGAGCGAAGAGGTCCTGGCGTGGCAGTCGCGGCCGCTGGAGGAGTTCTATCCGGTGATCTATCTCGACGCAATCCGGATCAAGATCCGAGAGAACAGCCAGGTCCTCAACCGTGCCGCCTACATCGCCGTCGGCGTGGACCTCGAGGGCATCAAGCACGTGCTGGGGATCTGGGTCCAGGACACCGAGGGCTCGGCGTTCTGGGCCCACGTCTGCGCCGATCTCGCCAACCGGGGCGTGCAGGACGTGCTGATCGTGTGCTGCGACGGGCTCAAGGGCCTGCCGGAGGCGGTCGAGGCGACGTGGCCGGACTCGATGGTCCAGACCTGCGTGGTTCACCTGATCCGGGCCGCGATGCGGTTCGTGGCCTACCAGGACCGCAAGAAGGTCGCCGCCGCGCTGAAGCCGATCTACACCGCCCCCAACGAAGAGACCGCGAGGAAGGCGCTGGCCGAGTTCGAGGCCTCCGAGCTCGGCACGAAGTACCCGTCTGCAGCCGCGACCTGGGCGAACTCCTGGGAGCGGTTCATCCCGTTCCTGCAGTTCCCACCCATGCTCCGCAAGGTCATCTACACGACCAACAGCATCGAGTCGCTGAACTTCCAGCTACGGAAGGTGACCAAGAACCGCGGCCACTTCCCCTCGACCGAGGCGGCGGTGAAGCTGCTCTGGCTGGCGATCTGCAACATCGAAGACAAACGCGCCGCCGAACGCGCTCGGGACCGGGGCAAACCCGCCGGCCAGCGCAAAGCCCAGGGCCGGCTCGTCGAAGGTCAGGCCGTCACGAACTGGAAGCAGGCCCTCGCCCAGCTCGCCGCGGCCTACCCCGACCGGATCAACCCCTACCTGTGACCACCCCGCTTACACAGACAAGTTGACACGCCCCCGCAGGATGGAAGTTCCTACACCACCCACCTGCCCGAGAAGACCCACTCATGACCCACGCTAACGCACCCCTGACCCCCACCGGCCGACTCAGGATGGTCCACCGCCACCTGCACGACGGGATCCCGCAAGCACACGTGGCAGCCGAGTTCCGGGTGAGCCGGCCCACGGTGGCCACCTGGGTCGCCCGCTACCGCGCCCAGGGAGAAGCCGGCCTTCAGGACCTGCCCAGCCGGCCGCACCGTTCACC
>NZ_JBHXFE010000117.1:0-2733 GCF_042722475.1 Streptomyces sp. NPDC127092 | reverse complement strand
TAGTCGCTCATGGCTGCTTGTGCTACGTGGTTTACGTTGCCCGGTATAGAGATGAGTTTGGATGCGCTGTGGGCCAGTAGCCGCAGGGGGCGAACGGTCCAGACGAAGGCGCGTGCGGGCACGGCCACGGCTTTGGCTGCGGTCTCGGGATGGGCAATGGCCCAGGACTTGGGGGCCATCTCCCCGATGACCAGGTGAAGGAAGGTCACGGCCAGAAGGGACAGGACGAAGGAGGCGGTTCCGGCTGCCGCTGCGGGGATGCCCCAGTCCTCCAGGACGGGGCCGAGCCATGCGTCGACGGCCGGCTTGGTGATCGCTCCCAGGGCGAAGGTGCACAAGGTGATGCCCAACTGGGCTGCGGCGAGCATGAGGGTCAGCTCGTCGACTCCCTTGAGAGCGGCCCGTGCGGCGCGGCTGCGTCCTGCCTCGGCCTCCAGCCGGTGCCGGCGGGCGCCCAGCAGGGAGAACTCCATGATGACGAAGATCGCGCTGAGCACGATCAGCGCTGTGGTCACGAGCATGACGATCAGTGGACCGTGCATCATCGCTCCTCGTCCGTGGTGGCGTCGGGCTGGGCCTCGTGGGCGGCATGGCTGCCGGCGGTGTCAGAGCGGGGCACCTCGATGAGGTGGATCCGCAGTCGAGCCGGGACCCTGCGTTGGATGGAGAGGACCTCGACCTGCAGGTGGCGGTCGTAGACCTCCTCAGCCCCGAAGTCTCGTGGGTCCTCGGGCAGGTCGATCCTGATGACCTCGCCTTCCCGGGGCAGACGGCCCAGAGCGTCGATGATCAGACCGGCGGCGGACTCGGCCTCGGTCACGGGCAGGGGGTGCCCGACGAGGCGCTCGAGCTCGTCCAGGTGGGCCTCTGCGCTCAGGACCCAGGAGTGCAGGCCTGTGGCGGTGATCTCCTCCTGGGGGTGCAGGTCGTGCTCATCCGTGAGCTCGCCCACGAGCTCCTCCGCGAGGTCTTCCACTGTGAGCACGCCGACGAAGCCGCCGAACTCGTCCACGATGCACGCCATCTGCTGCCCTGAGCCGTCGAGCTCCCGGGCTGCGTCGGGCAGGGACATCATCGTGGGCAGCACCAGTGCAGGGCGCATCAGGGCGGACACGGGGGTGTCCGGGGCCATCCGGGTCTCACCGAGCAGGTCGGTGAGGTGGACTACCCCGAGCGGTTCGTGTTCGTTCGAGATCACCGGGTAGCGGGTGTGGCCGGTGGCCATCAGGTCGCGCACCTGAGCCAGGGAGGTCTGGGGCTGAACCTCGTCCACACGCGAGCGGGGCACCATCGCGTGCTGCACGTCCTGGTCTGGGAAGTCCAGCACCCGGTCGATCAGGACGGAGACCTCCGCGGGCAAGGATCCGGAAGCTCTGGAGTCCAGGGCAATGCGGTCCAGGTCCTCGGCGGAGGCGGTGCTGTCGACGTCGTGCACTGGCTCGATGCGCAGGAGCTTGAGCAGCACCTCGGCCGCCTTGTCGAAGACCCAGATGAGCCAGCCGAACAGGCCGAGGTAGATCTGTGTGGGCCGGGCCAGAGCGCGGGCCAGGGGCTCGGGGTTGGCGATGGCCAAATTCTTGGGGTACAGCTCGCCGATGATCATCTGCACCAGGGTGGCCACCACCAGTACGCCCAGCGTGGAGATGGCGATGACCACTTCAGAAGGCAGTGCGGTGCCGCCGAGCAACTCGGTCAGGGCCGCACCCACCATCGGCTCTGCCACGTAGCCCACCATGAGGCCTGTGACCGTGATCCCCAGCTGCGCGCCGGAGAGCATGAAGGAGGTGCGGCGAGTGACCTGCAGTGCGCGGGCGGCGGCGCGGTCGCCGGCCTTGGCGGCGGTCTGCAGGCGGACGCGGTCTACAGACATGTACGCGAATTCCTGGGCCACGAAGAAGCCGTTGGCGGCGATGATCGCCAGGATGATGAGGGATCCGAGGATCAGTGTCAGGACTGGATCCATGCCTGAGTCACCTCCCCACGAGGTGCAGGCGACCCCGCCAGCTGCGGGGTGGGGTGGGGGTGACGCTCGGACTGTCACCAGGGCAGGCGGCTGGGCCGTCGCTCATGTATTCAGGGGCTCCATAAGGGGTCGAATGAATAATGGCGGCACATTACCACCGGTAACCGGTCGCAGGGCAAGGTGGGGTGTGGCCTCGCCGCCGACATCGGGCATCTGCCCGCCAGGATGTCCAGCCGGGTATACCCCTTTACACGCCCCGCCCGCCCACGAGACCATCACGTCAGAGACGGTGTGAATCGCAGCGCTAAATGGCGTGGTTTTTGTAACGCTTTAAGGCCTGCTAATCAGGTGGGTGATCGGATCTGAGCTTTCCGCAGACGACAGGTTCTACGTCCGGCTGACGGCGGGTTTCATAGGCACCCCTGGCGCAACAAACGTTTTGTCGTGAAATCCTAGACCCCGCCCTAGATGTAGGAGGGCATGACGTTGTTGACTCGGGTCGGTGCCAGTGAGGCCGGAGGAGCGTCTCCGCAGGAGGTATGAGGCCGATGGTAGTTGTAGTGGTTCACCCACACCTGCAGGGCCTCACGCCGAGCTTGCTCTGAGGAGTACGGGCGGGCGTAGAGGACCTCGTCCACCATCAGCCGGTTGTACCGTTCGACCTTCCCGTTATGGCGCGGGGTGTAGGGGCGGATCCGGTGGTGCCGGCCCCCGAGCGAGACCACCTTCCGGGTGAAGTCCACGGCCCGGTAGTTGTTGCCGTTGTCCGT
>NZ_JBHXFE010000116.1:2443-2744 GCF_042722475.1 Streptomyces sp. NPDC127092 | reverse complement strand
ACGCACAGTTGGGGCCTCTCTGCTCGATTGCCGTCGACGACGGTCGACGTGCAATCAGCATTCGGGGCAGCCGGGGAAAGCACACCCGTACAACCACGGACCGCAATACGGATGTTTGTGATTTTTGCCACAATTACCGCTTCCCGGCTCAGGGTCACCCCGGGCGGGCCTCGACTGAAGACGGCCAAGCCTAGGAGCCGAGCGCCCTGCGGAGACATCGAGGACCGAGCCGTCCCGAGACACAGGGAAGGGGACCTGGTCACCGGCACCTCCAACATGTCGGCGATCGGGATTCTCGTCG
>NZ_JBHXFE010000116.1:1865-2433 GCF_042722475.1 Streptomyces sp. NPDC127092 | reverse complement strand
GGGTGGGTTCGCGGACGGTGACGGTGTCGGTCAGCGGTGACAGCGCGTCGAGGGTGGTGCGGGTGTCCGCGTCCCGTTTGGCCTCGAGGGCTTGGCCGATGATCTCCCCTAGGTGGCTGGTGTTTTTCGCGTGGCGATACCGGGTTGATCGGGGTTGCTCGAGCAGAATGGTGGGGTGAGCTTAGGTACAATACCGTTCAGTTAGTGAACGAGGATGGTGCATTTCGGCGGTTGGGTGGGTTGTGGATGGTGTTGGTGGTATGCGCGTTTGGCGGCCCATTTGAGGACTTTGCGTTTGACGACGCGGGGGTTTGATCGGGGTCGGCGTGCTGGGTTGATGCGGCGCAGGATTTTGGCGATGCCCTGATTCCACAATCTGGTGGCGGCGTGGTGGTTATGAGGGGGAAAAAGAGCTGTGGGACAGGGATCGTCGGGTGATCCGCAGGGCGGCGACGAAGGACATCCGATCCGGGTCGTGACGGCCGGCGGTCGCGGCGTCGCGCATCAGGGTGCGGATGGCGTAGTGGCAGCACAGGTGCCCCCAGATTTCCTGCTGAACCAGCGGTGG
>NZ_JBHXFE010000116.1:805-1855 GCF_042722475.1 Streptomyces sp. NPDC127092 | reverse complement strand
GGCCACCTGCCCGTCTGAGGTTCCCCAGGAAAAGTGGACTGGCTATGCAGCCGAAGCTGCCATTGACGGGGCTAACCTCAATACCGTTTACTTACGGTGGGGGGAAGGGCCTGTCCGGAAGAGATGACCGGTCTACGGTCGATGCAAGGTGCGTTGCGGTGGTGAGGGTGTTTGACGTGGAAGACGGACATCTTGCGCTTTGACCACCCGGGGGTTGGTGCGGGCACGCCGGGCGGGGAGCAGTTCATGGAGGATTTCGTCGGTTGTGCAGCGGTCGGCGTCGCTCCGGGCGTCAGGGGGAAAAGCCCGGGTGGCTCGCGGTGGTGCGGCGAGCGGCCCGGAGAGTGCGAGTGAAGGACAACCGGTCGGGATCATGCCCGGAATCGATTGCCACCGAATGCATCAGCGTGCGGATGGCGTAGTGCACGCACAGGTGACCGTAGACCTCTTGAATCACCCCGTCGGGGGTCTTCGACCGCAGCACCACCCCCGGTCCACGCTGGTGGGTTTTGAGTTCGTCGAAGGTGTTCTCGATTTCCCAGCGTTGGGCGTAGGCGAGGGCGAGATCTTCCGCGGGTGCGTCGGAGGGGTCGAGGATGGTGGTCAGCAGTCGGTACTGCTCGGGGTTTTCCCGCCCGTCGTCGAGGGTGTAGTCGATTACGCGCACCGTCAGTGGTGTGCGCTGCTGCCGATTCTTTCCGGAGGTGGGGATGATCTGTGCCAGCCAGGATCCGTCGTCGAGGGTCTCGAGGTGGCGGGGTGAGAGCGTCGATTTGACCCTCCACAGCAGATCGGCGCCGGTGGCGGTGGCCCGGGTCCACATGTCGAATCCGTACAGGCCGCGGTCGGCGAGCAGCAGCATTCCCGGTTCGAGGGTGTCGAACAGATCGTGCGTCAACTCCCGCTCGGAGGTGCGGCACGGTCCGATCGCGGCGTCGAAGACCGCGTGGGTACCGCATTCGGCGACCGCTACCAACCGTGCCTGCGGGAACGCGGACTTCTCGCCGCGGCTCGATGCCGGCCGCCCGAAATGCTCGGCGTTGGCCGGGG
>NZ_JBHXFE010000116.1:0-795 GCF_042722475.1 Streptomyces sp. NPDC127092 | reverse complement strand
GGTCGAGGCAGGTCCCGTCGAGGGCCACCAACCGGCGCCCCGCGAGCCAGGATCCGGGTGTATCCGCGTCGGCGAGCGGTCGTGCGACACGGCGGAACAGCTCCCGCACCGGTTCGTGCCCCAGCCGGGACCGGGCCTGGAAGATCGCCGATTTCGTCGGCGACGACCAGGACTGTGACCATCCCGACGACCACGACAAACCGTCGGTGAGCTGCTCGAAGACCTCCTCATAGGAGCCTTGCGAATTCAATGCCATCCCGATCGAGAAATATGCCGTCACGCGAGCGGTCAACGACCTACTGCGCTGCTCGGTCCGCCCGCATTCCGCGATCACCTCATCAACCAAGGACGCGGGAAACACCCTGGTCAACAACCCCACCGACACCACATCCGACAACCGCCGATCCGAGACCGGCTTCACCCATCCACTCCGAGGCACACCTCATCGTAACGCAACCCGCACTAACTGAACGGTATTGTCGCTAGCGAGACACCCAGACGACGTATTATTCAGGCACACTGTCGGACACATCCTCAGTCGTAAGAACAGCCATCCGGAGGTCGGTCCCAACCGATCAGCATGCGGACATGTCCGTTCCACCTGGCACGATGGCGAGGGACAGCCAGACGATCTGTCCGAACAACGCAACAAGGAGCACCATCATGGCACTGCCTGTCTTAACACCGGAACAACGCGCCGAGGCACTGGCGAAGGCCGCGGAAGCCCGCAAAGCGCGTAGCGAACTCCTCTCCGCAGTGAAGGCTGGAGACCTCAGCGTCGAAGCGGTGCTCACC
>NZ_JBHXFE010000115.1:0-2755 GCF_042722475.1 Streptomyces sp. NPDC127092 | reverse complement strand
ATGATCGAAGGACGGTGCGGAGGCTGCGGGCGCGTCGCGCCCCTTGGCGAGGCAATCGTGTATCCGGACGCCCCGGGGCTGGTCGTACGCTGCAAGACGTGCAGCCACGTGCTGGCGACGATCATCGACGCCGGTGAACGCCTCTTCCTCAGCTTCGCGGGGATGACCGCGTTCGCGATGAGGCGGGATCAGGCTGAGGAGTCGGTCTCAGTCGCGTAGGCCCTGAGCTGTGCGATAGCCATGTCGAGAGCGGCACGCATCGGATAAACATCTCGACTCGCCTTCGCCAGAAGATAACCTCCCTGCAGTGCCGATAGCAGCCCAATGGCAAGCGCTCGCGAGTCCGCATCGCTGCGCAACACGCTGCGTGTCTTCAGCCTCTCCACGGCATCATCGAAGTGGGCAGCGATCGCCCGGCGGGCATCCTCATTGTGGTCTGCGATCTCGTTCGCCAGAGACCCGAGCGGGCACCCGTACGCGCCGTCGCGTAGCGCGTTGCGTTCGACGAGTTCATCCCGCCACAGCTCGAACCCGCGTAGGGATTCCACGCGTCGAAGGCGCCGGCGCTGCTGCGTCAGGACGTCCTCCGCCCGGGTCTCGATGACTTCCTTCACGAGTGCGTCCTTGTCGGCGAAGTGCTGATAAACCTGAGACTTCGATGTCGCGCTGGCGGCTCGGACGTCGGCGAGGGTCGTCGCCGCAACGCCTCGCTCATACATCAACTGGTTCGCTGCGTCGACGATACGCGCCCTCGTTGCCGCCCCTTTCGGCGTCAACCGGCGCGCACTCGTTCCGTCGGCAGTCACGCCTCCAGGGTAGTCTCCTCCGTCCGCAGGACTCGAAGTCGTCCGTCACGCGATGCCAGCCCGGCCGGCCCAGTGAAGTCCAGCGGAGCGGGACGCTCGCATCTCACACCTTCACAATAATGGACCTCGGAGTCCTTATCCAAGTCGATCCGAAACACCTATGGCGATCCAAGCGTCCTGCTTTTCAGACCTGCTACACCTCTCGTCAATCGACGTCCCGCTCATACTTTGGTCTGGCGAGTCCTTTTCTGTCGTCGTAGGCTAGTGGTCATGATGTGCGGGAAGCCACGCGGCTCACGGATCTTCCGTGTGCGCGAGAAAGTCCGAGCCGAGGGCTCGGTGCGGCTGCCCACGCGCGCCCGTCGAGAACGTTGCGCGCTCCGCAGGAGAGGGGCGTTCGGTGGACCTGCCGGTCAAGCTCGGTGACGCGCAAGAGTTTCTGATGCTCGTTCCCTCGCCTCTTGCGGAGCGGGTGGCTGAGGACGAGCGCCTGGTCGTGGCGGCCTATCGGTTTCGTAGGGGCCTGGGCATCCGGGCTCGACGGGCGTTGGCCTCGCGTATCGAGCATGAGGTGACCGCCGCGCTGCACATCGTTCGGCCCGGAACGGTGGTGGTGGCGTTCGACGGTGCCGGCACGATGTCTCGGGCCCGAGTACACAGGTTGGCGACGGGCGTAGTCGGTGAGGTGAGCAGGAGCGCCACCAATCTCGTCGGCGCGGACACGACCGTGATTGGAGTCGTGGTGATGTCGCCGACCGAGCGAGATCTCGCCGCCGCGCGCGTGCGGCATGTCGCGGAGCAGCCACCGCACCGGGGCGACGGGCTCGTCTTTCACGCCAGCGACCTCCGCCGGGCGAACATCTATGAGCTGATCGAGGAAGCAGTCCTGTGACGACGGTCAGCTCTCCCCGTGGTCGCAGCGAGGACTACCTGTTAGTCATCTACCAGCGTCGGAACGCCTCGGTCCTGTCGCTGCAGGGGCGGGACACCGAGCTGACCCCCGGGAGCATCGTCGTTGTCCCCCGCTCGACGGTGGAGAGCGCGATGCCCACCGAGGATGCCGATCGCATGATTGTCGAGGTGCCGTTGGGTGTGGTGGGGTTGACGGCGGATCAGGTCGCTGAGGTCTCGGGTGTGGACCTGCAGGAGCGGACCTCGCTGGCGGCGCTGCTGCGGTCCGTGCTCGGGGGCGTGATGGACTCCGAACTCAGCCTTCGCGACGAGGTGGACGTGTTCGCGCCCGTCGCCGACCTGCTGAAAGTCACCCTGCTCAGCGCCCTCACTCCCGACCGCGCCACGACCCGGTATCCGCTGGCCGAGCAGATCGTCACCTACGTGCTCGACAACCTCACCGACCCCGGTCTCGGAGCCGCCCGGATCGCGAAGGACCTGCACGTGTCCGAGCGTCTGCTCTACGCAGAGATGTCCCGCGCGGACATCAGGCTCGCGCAGCTGATCCAGTCCCAGCGCCTGCGTCGCGTCCGCGACGCCCTGACCGCACCGGCCACCATCGACGTCCCCATCGGCATCCTCGCCCAACAGCACGGGTTCGTCTCCGCCAGCCACTTCAGCCGCATCTTCCGCGAAGAATTCGGCACCACACCCCGCCAATGGCGCAACAACACCACACCACCGGGACCGTGAGGTCACCGCTCGCGCGTCAAGCCTTCGTTGCGACCTTCCCGCGCGATCAGGTCACGGGACGCGCTGTCGTCGGCACGGACCTGATGGGCGGTCTCAAGCACTTCGTCGATGTCGCTGTCGGGGATGACGACGGCTCCCGATGAGTCGCAGAAGATGTACTGGCCCGGATAGATGCCCACTCCTTCGATGACGACGGGAATATTTGCCTGAAACGGCGTGACCACTGCTCCACCCCAGGCGACGGCCTCTCCCGAGCACCATGCGGCGAACGGTTCCGCGGCCAGTTCGTCGAAGTCGCGAAGGCG
>NZ_JBHXFE010000114.1:527-2763 GCF_042722475.1 Streptomyces sp. NPDC127092 | reverse complement strand
GGGGTTGAGTCCTGCGCCAGGTGGGCCGGGCGCAGGCCCGGCACGTCCGCGCCGTAGCGGAGGGCGACCTCGGCGATCTCGGCCGAGTCCGTGGAGACCACCACGTGCAGGTCCTCCTCCGCTTCGAGGGCGGCCTGGATGGTCCAGGCCACGAGCGGGTGGCCGCCGAGGAGGCGGATGTTCTTGCCGGGCAGCCCCCGGGACCCGCCGCGCACGGGGATGACGCACAGGATGCTCACGCGGACTCCCCTCCAAAGATGTCACGGGCGATGGCCCGCGCAGGCTCGATCACTGGGCGGACAGGAGCGGGAGTGCGCTTGGGCTGGTCGGCGGCCGAACGCCCTAGCACCCACGGCGCCATGCCGTAACGCTCCCAGAACTCGCTGAGCCAGGCGGGAGGGGTGGTGTGGTGCACCCAGCCACCGCGTCCCTGGGCTGCCGCTTCGAGGACACCCGTCGAGAACAGTGCGACGACGTCGGCTCCCATCTCAGGCAGAGGGCGTCCGCTGATCTCGAAGCGGGTGCCGCCGCGTTGCATGAGGCGGTGGGTGGCTCGGCTCAGCATGTCCCGTTCTGAAGGGTGTGGACGGTAGAGCACGTGCGGCTCGGCACGGAGGAATGCCAGCGTCTGCTGCGTGGCGGACCACCGACCCAGCTCTCGCCCGTGGAGCTGTCCCAGGAAGACCGTCGGACCCGGCTGGGCGGCCGGCGACTGGGGGTCCGCGGCTTCCCACAGCATCTGGGAGCCCACCACCCTGACGGTCCGCCCCGGGCGGCCACCGGTCCAGAAGGCCCCGTCCTCGTGCGAGAACGCGTACAGCGTCACCTCGTCAGGCAGAGGCGGCGCGAACGGTGTGAGCAGGCCGTGTTGCACGACGACGTATTCCACGCCCCGTGCCGCGGCCCACTCCAGGGCCAGCTCCCCGGCCCGCAGGTAGTGGCCGAGCGAAAGCACCGTGCCGACCGTGCCGTCGAGGGCGGACAGGTCGTCAGCGGAGGTGATCGACCGGTCTTCGACGGGGTCTCCGAGCATGGCCTGGACCGCAGGGACCAGGTGCTGAGGGCACAGGACCGCCACGTTGGCACGCGGCCCCAACGCCACCGGACGCAACCCGGCCGCGATGCCGGAGAGCGTCGCGGAGTCGAGAGCGGCGAGCACCGTCGGCGCCGTTCCGTAGAGAAGGAGACGAAGGGCGCGGTCTGCTTGACGGCCGCGACCGCGCACTGCAGCGACGGCGCGCCGGAGCGCGGAGGGCCGTGCCCACCGACGCCAGTCCTCGAGGGAATCGGGATGGTTCAGGCCCACAGCACTTCCACCTCACGCATCCGGTGCACGAGGGTGTGTTCGGCCAGGGCCCGGCGTCGCCCTGCTTCGGCGATGCCGCGGGCCCACACCGGTTCGCGGATTGCCCGCTCCGCGTGCTCGGCCAATTCGTCGCCATCGGCGAACACCAGGACTTCTCTGCCCGGCTCGAAGTGCACGTCGACGTCCGCGCGGTCTCGGCCAGCTCGTCCAGATCCATACGGACCCCTGTGCCGACGTTGGCGATCACGGGCTCTCCGCGGCGGGGGGCTTCTAGCGCCCAGACGATGGCCGCGGCGACGTCCGACACATGCACGAAGTCCCGCGTCGCCGTGCCGTCCCCGTAGACGGTGAGCGGCAGCCCCGCCTTGAGGCGGGCTAGGAACGCCGCCAGCACACCGGTGTAGGGGTTGTGAAGCGCCTGCCCCAAACCAACGACGTTCTGCGGGCGCAGAATGGCGAGGCGGCCGTCCGCGAGGGCGGTGCGGGCAATCTCCTCGGCCTCGGACTTGGTCTCGCCGTACACGGAGAGGGGCACGTGCGGCTGGTCTTCGCCCGAGGGCACGAACAGGCCGTCCGGGCCGAAATCCCTGCCGTCCGAGGACGCCAGCGGCGACGTGGCCACGAGGCCCTCGCCGTACACGGCGCGAGAGCTCAAGAACACGAGAGGAAGTCCTCGCGAGGCGGCGAACTCGGCCGCGAGCCGCGTTCCCTCCACATTGACGCGTCGGTAGCGGTCCTGCTCGTACATCGACTGAGCCGTCCCGGTCTCCGCCGCCAGGTGGATGACACCTCCGACCTCCGGCAGATCTGCCCAGGACGCCGGATCGCTCACGTCGCGGCGCAGGACGTCCCCGGGGAACCGCGCGGCCGCCTCTTCAGGATCGGCGTGCACCTGCTGCTCGAGTGTGTCAAGCGCGACCACCTCGTGGC
>NZ_JBHXFE010000114.1:0-517 GCF_042722475.1 Streptomyces sp. NPDC127092 | reverse complement strand
GCCACGTACTGACCGATGAAGCCGGCCCCACCGGTGATGAGGTAGTTCGTCATGACTGCCGCTCTTCTCTGATCGCTGGGGTGTGCTTGACACCGTTCTTGAGGATCTTCGCAGGGACACCCGCGACGACCGCTCCGGCAGGGACATCCTTCGTGACGACGGACCTCGCTCCGACCACAGCGCCTGCTCCCACTGTGACTCCTCCGAGAATCGTGGCGCCCTGGCCGACGAAGACGTCATCACCGATCACGATCGGTGCGCCAGGCGTGACCGCCATCCCTGCCGACGGGTCGTGTCCTCCGTTCCCAATGTGAACGTCGTCTGTCACCATGACGCCTCGCCCAAGGACCACTGAACCGACTGCGTGGAGATGCACCCTGTGGCCCAAATAGACACGATCCCCGATGCGTAGATCCCCGCGTTGCTCCGCCGCAAGCCAGACTCCGGGGTGGAAAGCGCAATGTGCTCCCACTGAGATGCGCTCAGCACCCTGGACTTTCAATGGGCCCACCATCAC
>NZ_JBHXFE010000113.1:0-2838 GCF_042722475.1 Streptomyces sp. NPDC127092 | reverse complement strand
GCCTTGTACACACCGCCCGTCACGTCATGAAAGTCGGTAACACCCGAAGCCGGTGGCCTAACCCCTTGTGGGAGGGAGCCGTCGAAGGTGGGATCGGCGATTGGGACGAAGTCGTAACAAGGTAGCCGTACCGGAAGGTGCGGCTGGATCACCTCCTTTCTAAGGAGCACATCTCCAATGTTGTTGTCACACAGGTGCGCAACGGCTTGGCAGAGACCGTGTAGTCCTCATCAGTAGGGCTGCGGACGCTCATGGGTGGAACACTGACAAACTTTCCCGCGCCTCGGCCGATCAGATGATCGGCCGGCGGGTGATATATCGATGCACTGTTGGGTCCTGAGGGAACACGCGAGTGTTTTTTCTAGGCAAGAACTTACAAGTGATCATGGTGGTCATACCGGCTGGGGTTTTCCTGGTGTTCGGTGGCGACGAGGACATGGTTGGTTGTGTGTTGTTTGAGAACTGCACAGTGGACGCGAGCATCTTTGTTGTAAGTAATGAAGAGCGTACGGTGGATGCCTTGGCACCAGGAGCCGATGAAGGACGTAGGAGGCTGCGATAAGCCTCGGGGAGCTGTCAACCGAGCTGAGATCCGAGGATGTCCGAATGGGGAAACCCAGCACGAGTGATGTCGTGTTACCCGCACCTGAATATATAGGGTGTGTGGAGGGAACGTGGGGAAGTGAAACATCTCAGTACCCACAGGAAGAGAAAACAATAGTGATTCCGTGAGTAGTGGCGAGCGAAAGCGGAAGAGGCTAAACCATGGATGTGTGATAGCCGGCAGGTGTTGCATTCGTGGGGTTGTGGGGTTCATCTTGTCAATGCTGCCGTGTTGGCCGACAGTAAGAAATCATTGTGTTAGTGGAAGTGGTCTGGAACGGCCTGTCGTAGAGGGTGAGAGTCCCGTACACGAAAACATGATGACTGTCGTGATGGAAACCCAAGTAGCACCGGGCCCGTGAAATCTGGTGTGAATCTGTCGGGACCACCCGATAAGCCTGAATACTCCCTGGTGACCGATAGCGGACTAGTACCGTGAGGGAAAGGTGAAAAGTACCCCGGGAGGGGAGTGAAATAGTACCTGAAACCGTGCGCTTACAATCCGTCAAAGCCTTCGAGCAGCTTGCTGCTGGGGGTGATGGCGTGCCTTTTGAAGAATGAGCCTGCGAGTTAGTGGCATGTCGCGAGGTTAACCCGTGTGGGGTAGCCGTAGCGAAAGCGAGTCCGAATAGGGCGTTTTTAGTGGCATGTTCTAGACCCGAAGCGGAGTGATCTACCCATGGCCAGGTTGAAGCGACGGTAAGACGTCGTGGAGGACCGAACCCACTTAGGTTGAAAACTGAGGGGATGAGCTGTGGGTAGGGGTGAAAGGCCAATCAAACTCCGTGATAGCTGGTTCTCCCCGAAATGCATTTAGGTGCAGCGTCGCGTGTTTCTCACCGGAGGTAGAGCTACTGGATGGTCTAGGGGGCCCACAAGCTTACCGAAATCAGCCAAACTCCGAATGCCGGTGAGTGAGAGCGCGGCAGTGAGACTGCGGGCGATAAGGTTCGTAGTCGAGAGGGAAACAGCCCAGATCGCCAGCTAAGGTCCCTAAGCGTGTACTAAGTGGAAAAGGATGTGGGGTCGCGAAGACAACCAGGAGGTTGGCTTAGAAGCAGCCACCCTTGAAAGAGTGCGTAATAGCTCACTGGTCAAGTGATCCTGCGCCGACAATGTAGCGGGGCTCAAGTACACCACCGAAGCTGCGGCATTCACACAATGCACCCCCTTGATTCTGCGGAGTCTTGGGCAGTGGTGTGGATGGGTAGGGGAGCGTCGTGTGGCCATGGAAGCGGCGGGGTGACCCAGCCGTGGAGGCCACACGAGTGAGAATGCAGGCATGAGTAGCGAAAGACGAGTGAGAAACTCGTCCGCCGAATGACCAAGGGTTCCTGGGCCAGGTTAATCCGCCCAGGGTGAGTCGGGACCTAAGACGAGGCCGACAGGCGTAGCCGATGGACAACGGGTTGATATTCCCGTACCCGTGTGAACGCGCCCCTGGTGAATCAGTGATACTAACCATCCTGAAGCGTCCTTACGCCCCTTCGGGGGCCCTGGATGTGGATGCATGGGACCTGATCTGGTAGTAGCCAAGCGATGGGGTGACGCAGGAAGGTAGCTGAGCCAGTCAGTGGTAATACTGGTGTAAGCCTGTAGGGCGAATGGTAGGCAAATCCGCCATTCATTAAGCCTGAGAGGTGACGCATAGCCGAATGAGGCGAATTCAGTGATCCTATGCTGCCGAGAAAAGCCTCTAGCGAGCTTTCACACGGCCCGTACCCCAAACCGACACAGGTGGTCAGGTAGAGAATACTAAGGCGATCGAGATAACTATGGTTAAGGAACTCGGCAAAATGCCCCCGTAACTTCGGGAGAAGGGGGGCCTCGTCCGGTGATCACTCTTGCAGTGTGAGCTGGGTGGGGCCGCAGAGACCAGTGAGAAGCGACTGTTTACTAAAAACACAGGTCCGTGCGAAGTCGTAAGACGATGTATACGGACTGACGCCTGCCCGGTGCTGGAAGGTTAAGAGGACCGGTTAGCCACTTCGGTGGCGAAGCTGAGAATTTAAGCCCCAGTAAACGGCGGTGGTAACTATAACCATCCTAAGGTAGCGAAATTCCTTGTCGGGTAAGTTCCGACCTGCACGAATGGCGTAACGACTTCTCAGCTGTCTCAACCATAGACTCGGCGAAATTGCATTACGAGTAAAGATGCTCGTTACGCGCGGCAGGACGAAAGACCCCGGGACCTTCACTACAGCTTGGTATTGGTGTTCGGTTCGGTTTGTGTAG
>NZ_JBHXFE010000112.1:743-2880 GCF_042722475.1 Streptomyces sp. NPDC127092 | reverse complement strand
CTTCCGCACCGAGGCCCAGGACCGGCTCGAGGCGCTGGGTGCGGACCTGCAGGACGACCGCCTGACCCCGGCCGCGGCGTTGGACGAGCTGGACGCGCTGCGGCGTCGCCTGACCGGGCTCGTCTCCGCCCTCGCCGACGCCGAGGTGGCGGCCTTCGGCAAGGACGAGGCCGAGCGTGAGCTGCTGCGCGACGAGCTGCGCACGCACCGTGGCCCGGCCCGGTCCGCGCGCGGCTCGATCCTGGACTCCGCGCTGCCCGCGGATGCCTACTGGACGGTGGTGGCCTTCACCACGGGCCACCAGGCCGGCGAGCGGTCCGTCCAGGACCATCGCCAGGCGCAGTCCAGCTCCTCCGGGACCGGCTACGGATCCTCGGGCGGCTCGTTCTCCGGGGCGGGCTCGTCCGGCCGATTCTGAGCCGATCGGGGCCGGATCTGAGCCGGAAGCTCGTCCGGGCCGGGCACCCGGTCCCTGGCCCACCGTTCCGTTCTGCGAGACATTGAAGGACCATGACCGCCGCTGACACCCCCGCACCCCGCCAGGACCCCCTCGCGTTCTTCCTCGACAAGGCCGTGCCCGAGGCGTGGCACGCGGTCGGGCCGCTGGCCTCGGCCGCGCGCGGCGCCGCCGAGCAGGCCGGGCTGGACCGGCAGCTCGTGGAGCTCGTGAACCTTAGGGTCTCTCAGCTCAACGGCTGCGTGTTCTGTCTGGACCGGCACACCCGCCAGGGCGCCGACGCCGGTCTGAGCGTGCAGCGCCTGGGGCTGCTGCCGGCGTGGCGTGAGGCCGGGGCCGTGTACTCGGAGCAGGAGCGCGCCGCGCTCGAGCTCGCCGAGGCGGTCACGGACCTCCCCGAGCAGGAGCAGCTGAACTACGTGCAGGCCTCCACGGCCGCTGTGCTCACGGACGCCCAGTACGCGGCCGTGCAGTGGGTCGCGATGGTGATGAACCTGACGAACCGCATCTCGATCCTGTCTCACCACCCCGTGCGGCGCCGGGACGGCTGACCCCTTCCCCGTCGCCGGCCCGGCGGCGGGATCCACCCAGGAACGAGAGGACCGACCATGACCGAGCAGACCCCCAGCCTGGAGCACCCGCAGGTCCGCAAGAACGGGGAGAGGTACGAGATCGTCGTCGATGACGCGGGCACGGTGGCCGGCTTCACGGTGGCGATCGACGACGACACCGCCGACGGCCCGGACCAGCGGATCTTCCCGCACACCAAGGTCGGCCACGAGTACGAGGGCCGGGGCCTGGCCTCGACCCTCGTGCGCGAGGCGCTGAAGGACACCGTGGCCGCGGGCCGCCGGATCGTCCCCGTGTGCCCGTACGTGAAGGACTGGGTGGACGAACACGACGACGTGGCCGGCGAAGTGGACCCGGCGCGCCCCGAGCATCTCCGGTTCCTGGAGTCCCGCCAGGACTGACGCACCGCACCCGGTGAGCACCCGGAGACGAGAAGAGCCCCCGCCGATCCGGCGGGGGCTCTTTCTGGTCGGGGTGACAGGATTTGAACCTGCGGCCTCGTCGTCCCGAACGACGCGCGCTACCAAGCTGCGCCACACCCCGTTGGAGGTCTCAGACCTGAATCCAACAGAGAGCGACTATACCAGCCACACCGGGTGCCGCCAAACCGAGATGCGGGGCAGAATCTCACGCGTGAGACCTCTGCGCACCCCGCGAATCCGAGAGAGGCCGGCATGAGCTGGTGGCCGTTCCCGCGTTCCTCCGCGAGCCCCTCCCCCGACGACGACGGCGCCCCGGCCGCCGCCGAGCTCGAGGAGGCCGTGGCCGCCCTGCGACAGCTGTTGCGCGCGGAGCGGCACCGACTGCGCCCGGACAGCTGGGCCCTCGCGTGGGAGATGGTCGAGCACGCCGCCGAGTACGCGCCAGCCTGGACTCGCCTGCAGCGCACACGGCCCGTGGAGACCCAGGAGCTCGTGATCGCCCTCACCGGGCGCTTGGAGCCGCTGCTGCGCGACTTCCTCGCACTCCCCGACTCGGAGAAGCCGGCCCATGCCGACGCCGTGCACGCGCGCCTTCGGGAGCAGGGCACGGAGCACGGCCGGCTGCGCCGCCGACTCACCCGCGCGCTCACGGTACGACTGCGGGCTGGTGAGGAGCTCTGAGCGCCGC
>NZ_JBHXFE010000112.1:0-733 GCF_042722475.1 Streptomyces sp. NPDC127092 | reverse complement strand
GGGAAGGGCCTCGCACCAACGGTGCGAGGCCCTCCCTCAAAGAATGTCCGGCGGCGACCTACTCTCCCACAACCTCCCGGCTGCAGTACCATCGGCGCTGTGGGCCTTAGCTTCCGGGTTCGGAATGGAACCGGGCGTTTCCCCCACGCTATGACCGCCGTAACCCTAACCCCACACCACCACCCTCAACACGGGCAACAGCAGGGAAACCTACGGGTCACACAACAGTGACACTATTCAACTCAAAACACCTCAACCACCCACCAACAAGCAGACAGCCGGTTGCAATCAGACAACCGCACAGTGGACGCGAACACCAACCCATCACCTTGAAGCAAGCAATAGGATAAGAGTGTGTGTAAGTCATCGGCCTATTAGTACTGGTCAGCTTCACGAGTCTTCAGTCCTCGCTTCCACATCCAGCCTATCAACCCAGTGTTCTAGCTGGGGGCCTCACACCCTCAAAGGGGCAAGGAAATCTCATCTCGAAGCCGGCTTCCCGCTTAGATGCTTTCAGCGGTTATCCATCCCGAACGTAGCTAATCAGCCATGCACCTGGCGGTACAACTGACATACCAGAGGTTCGTCCGTCCCGGTCCTCTCGTACTAAGGACAGACCTTCTCAAATTTCCAACGCGCGCAGAGGATAGGGACCGAACTGTCTCACGACGTTCTGAACCCAGCTCGCGTACCGCTTTAATGGGCGAACAGCCCAACCCTTGGGACCTACTCC
>NZ_JBHXFE010000111.1:0-2919 GCF_042722475.1 Streptomyces sp. NPDC127092 | reverse complement strand
GCGTGGTCGGCACGACAGAATGTGGGTTTCTCACCTCCCGCGGCTGCCGAGCCGCGAAGCAGCGCCCAGCCTCTGCCCGCGGCATCTGGGCCGCAAAGTTCACCTGCGTTCGCATCCCGAAAGGGCTCTGCGACGCCGCGCTCTTCACGGACGTCCGCACGCGGCGGATCGTCGGCTGGGCCGTCGCGGCCCGCCTGCCCACCGAGGCATTGCCGTTGCAGGCCCTCGAGCACGCTCTACTGTGCACCTGCGCCGAAGCCTCTAGCCTCGATGTTTCATCGGGTTGGTGAGCGGGGGCGTTCGGCGTCGTTGCCGGTGTTCAGCTGCTGATTCTGGCATGTGGGTGTGACAGATCGTCGCAGTGTCCGTTGCGGGCGGTCGGGTTCCACTCCCGAGAGGAGGATTCTGCTGGTCGGTGGGGCGGGTGGAGCCGCCTGGTCAGGTCTGTGCGACGGCGGTGCGGAGCCGGTTCATGCCGGTTAGGACGGTTCGGGCTTCGGGGGCGTGTTCGGCGAGATGGAGGACCTTGTGCCGGCAGCGGCGCACGAGAGTCGCGGGGATCTCGAACAAGCGTGCGCGGAGCCGTTTGGGTTCCCACTTCCTCGCGTCATGGCCGGTCAGAGCTATGGTCTGCATCCAGGCGACGAGCTCGGAGGCGAGCTGGATGATCTGGCACCAGATCTGGTTCTGCGCGAAGCCCTGCAGCGGGAACTTCATCAAGCCCAGGTCCTTGGCGTTGCGGATCCGGTCTTCGCATCGTGCGCGGCGGCGGTGACGCAGCTCGAGGACGGGTAGCTGGCCGCGCGGGGTGTTGGTGGCGAACGCGGTGATGCGCATTCCTTCGTGATCGGTGATCCGTAGTTGCGCTCCGGGGTGGGGGCGTTCCTTCCGCACGATCACCCGCATCCCGGCAGGCCACCCGGACAGGTCCAGCAGTCCGGTCAGCTCCGCCACCCACGCCCCCTCGCGGATCCCGTCGGTATCGGTGTCATAGGCCGGAGTCCACGCCTGCGCCTCATCGATATGTTCCAGCAGGTCAGGAGTGTGCGCGGGGAGAGTGAACCCGACGGAGTAGGCCAGCCGCCGCCTGGTCATCCACTGGAGAAATTCCTTGGTGCCGCCGGCTCCGTCGGTGCGGATCAGAATCTTCTTCGACCCCCGCCTGCTCCGGGCCAGCAGGGCTGGTGGGAGCTGCGCGAGCGCGGCCTTGGTGACGGTGATGTGATCAGCCGCGGTGTTCGAGCCGGCGTTGCCGGGGCGGAGATGGATCGCCAGCGGTTCCCCAGTCCCTTCGCTGCCGTGGTCGAGGAACGCGCACAGAGGGTGATAGCCGAAGCCGCGTTTGAACGTCGGTGCGGCCTGCTCCTTCTCGCTGTGGACGTTGATCAGGGTGGCGTCGAGGTCGATGACCAGCGGGCTCTTCGCACTGGCCCCCGCGGCGGGGGAGTGCTCCCCGGCCAAGGCCCAGGCCCGTTCCCGCGCGGCGCGACGGGCATTCGAGATCGCCTCGATCACGGCGGGCGCGTCCTCAGCCAGCGTGGTGAGCATGCGGGAGATCGTGGGGGCCGAGGCGACGTCACCGAACAGGTCCGGTTCGCACCGCAGCAGATCAGCATCCGAAGCGTGCTCGCCGCCGATCGCGAGAGTGAGTGCGAGATCCAGCAGGACCTTCGAGCTGTGATGCTCTGCCAGCGGTTTCGTCCACGAATCCAGCGCCTCACGCAGCGAAGCAGCGAGGCCAGTGGCGTGAATCGTGTCGGTCAGCAGCACAGCGCCCGCATGCGCGAGGGCCGGAACCTCGGCGACGTCCACCCGCGGACGGGGGTAGAAGAACAAGGTAGGGTGGGACACCTGAAAGGTGCTCCTTCCAGCGGATGGCTACGGGTCTCAACACCTCGTATCATCCCAGGCCAGGAGCACCTTTCGCCATTCATTCCGCCGGTCGAGACCACACCCCCGTGAAATCTCGAGGCTAACGCGTCAACTGGATCCTTCGAACTCGATGACAGTCTTCCCTCGTGTCGCACGGGCTTCGAAGGTGACGAAGGCGTCCCTGAACTGACCGAACGGGTAGACCTCGCCTATATCGGTGCGCAGCTCACCGGACGCCGCCAGTCCGGCTACGGTCTGCAGGTCGGCCGTGCCCGGGCGCAGCCAGACGAATTGGCCGCCGAACTGGTCACGGGCACGATAATCGGCGATTGATGTCACTTGCCCGTTACCGGCAATGACCGTCAGAGCGTCGTCGAGTGCAGGCCCACCAACAAGATCGAGGATGACATCGAATCCGTGAGGCGCGATCGTTCGTGTGGCATCTCGTAGGTCGCCCGCGTAGTCGATCGCGAGCGTCCCCCAGGCTCTCGACGTACCTGAAGTTCTTCGGTGACGTGGTTCCCACCACGAAGGCGCCGGTCCGATTTGCGAGCTGAACGGCGAATGAACCGACTCCTCCTGCAGCGCCGCTTACGAGGACGCGGCTGGAAGCCCCTAAACCGGAGCGGCGGACGATCTGAAGCGCAGTTTGTGCCGCGAGCGGCAGTGTCGCTGCTTCCCGAAAACTCAATCCATGCGGTTTGAGGATGGTCGACCGAACAGGCATGTCAACATACTCGGCAAGTGTCCCCGCACCTACGTAGTCCTTCATCGCATGCCCCACGACGGCGTCCCCTATGGCGAACTCCGGCGTGTCCGCTCCCAGCTCCACGACGACACCGGCGACGTCCGATCCGGGAACAGCAGGAAAGCGAGGAGTCAGGTACCTTCTCTCCAGTCCTTCTCGGATCTGAACGTCGACAGGGTTCAGGGACACGGCGACCGGCCGGATCAATCAGAGAGCGGACCCGATGTCGCGCGAGGGATGTCGTCCAACGCTAACCTCGAGATTTCACGGGGGTGTGGTCCCGCCCGGCGGACTGAATG
>NZ_JBHXFE010000110.1:0-2964 GCF_042722475.1 Streptomyces sp. NPDC127092 | reverse complement strand
GCGCATAAGAGGGGCTGTCGCTGTGTTCCACGACACCGGCGAGGTCGATCCCGGGCACCATCGGGAAGCGACGCACGACCGGAGCCTTTCCCGTGATCGCGAGGGCATCTTTGTAGTTCAGGCCGCTGTACGACACGCGCACCGTGACGTCACCGTCAGGTAGCTCACTCTCATCGAGTTCGCGCAGCGCTGCCTGGTATCCGGCATCGGTCTTGTCGATGGAGATTGCGCTGAACATCATGCTCTCCCGGGATGGATGCGGACGGATGCGAGGTAACCGGCGAAGAACACTTCCATCGGCCGGACGTCGCGGGTCAGGCGGGCGCGAAGGATCGCGCCTTCCCCACCCACCCAGAAGAACGACGCCAGTTCGTCGCAGTCGGAGCCGGGCGGGATCTCGTCTGCGTCTGCGGCCAGTTGCAGGCACGCCGCGACGCGACGTTCCCAGTCGCGCAGCACGTCTTCGAGCGCTTCCCGGTAGCCGTCGGGGAGGGTGGAGACCTCTTGGCCGAGATTGCCGACTAGGCACCCTCGTTCGAAGTCATGCCGTACCATGCCGGCCTTGGCATCGTCCACGAACCGCGTCAGGCGTTCCAGCGGCGACGGCCCCTCTTCGAGCAGCCATCGGTTGAGCTTGCGAGCGAAGTAGTCCGCATACCGTTGCAGCACCTCGAATCCGAACGCGTCCTTGCTGTCGAAGTAGTGGTAGAAGGAGCCCTTCGGCACGCCGACACGCTTCAGGACCGCGTCGATGCCGGTGGCGCTCATGCCCTGCGTTGTGAGGACTTCCATGCCGCAGCGCAACAGCGCCTCGCGCGTGTCTCCGTGCTCGCGAGGGATCTTCGGGGGGCGCCCTCGGCGAGGTCGAGTTGCGATGTCGGTCATGACAGCGAATTTAGACCGACCGTCTCTAAATAAGTACAAGTGCGCGCAGAGCATGCAGAGATCGGCCATCTGGTGCAGTAATCGGCCAGTGCGCTTGCCACTAGCTCAATGTCAGACGGGAGAGTCGTCATCGAATCCATGGCGCAGGCGATGGATGCTGCGCACCCGCTGTGTGCCCGCGGAGACTCCCTGCGGACTGTTTCGCCCTAACCTCGCGTTGGACTCGCTGGAGTTCCTCTCCGACGTCACCTCAGAGCCACCACGCCTCTTGCAGATCGAGGTTGAACGCTCGGAAATCGCGGATTTAGATCTCCGACAGCGGGACGGGCGACTCGACCGCCTGGCTCTCCCTACAGAGAACGCGTCCGAAAGCGTTCACTGGATCGGGAACTCCTGAAGCTCCATGATGACGCCACGGATCGCCATGACAAACTCGACCTGAGAGACGCGATCTTCGTTGGGCAGGTCTTCCGCCACCTGTTCAAGCCACGAGTCGATCCATGCTTCGGCCTTCGCATCCCCGGGCGCCATCTTTGCGAGATAGGCAAGGGCTCTCCACACGCGGCCTTCGTCCCCGATTCGAGAGGCGAGGAGGGCCGATTCGAAGAGCATGTTGGCTGCTGCCTGCTCCTCGCCGGTGAGATAGCACGCGACGCCGTAGTTGCAGAGGTGTATGACCGCCGGGATGCCGCCTATACCGAGGATCTGATCCGTCACGAGCTCCCAGAGACGAAATGCCTCGTCGTGGTCGCCGACTGCGAAGAGCATCCATGCTGCATCGTCGAGCATCACTGCAGCCGTCGGCGCAACGGTCTGCGCAACATCACCGGCCATGTTGAGCAGGTCGAAGAACCGCGCATAGTCTTGCACGCGTTCCTCGCCGCTGACGGCCCAGCCGACGAACTGATAAGCCATCCCTGGAGCGATCGCCTCCAGAGTGCGCATATGGGTTCTGAGGTCGTCGTCGTCGGAATGCATCGCCAGGGACGGGTCACCCATTAGCTGGCGATCGATCTGAGACGCGAGCTGATCAAGCGCTTGGCTCTGGCCAACGTACAGGGTCGGCTGGCCGAGCCAGTCGACGGGAGGCGGTGGCCAATGAGCCAGGACGCGGCGGACCTGCCCAATTGCTAGCGCATCGAGTTGGCCGACGATCGTCCCTGTCGATGCGTGCAGGATCTCCTTGAGCGTCGTCAGGAAGTAGCCGGTGCCGCGCGTGCCCGACCAGGACGTGGCGGCTCCCAGAAGCCACTTGAGCGCCGCTGACGTGTACAGATTTCGTCGCAACGGGTATTCACTGGCAGCTGAGAAGTTCAGGGACTCGAGATCGGACGACCAGTTCAGCGCCTCAAAAGAGTTGGTGGTGCGCGCCAACTGCTCGGCCACGCCGATGGCGTCGAGAAGATATCCGGCCGGAAAGTAGTCAGGCTGCGTCCACCGAGTTCGGTCGATCACGACTCGGTTCCCTCGTTCGTAACAAATCGCGGACCTGATGAGGTCCTCTACAGTCCTGCCTTGTTTTTCGGCTACGAGGAACCGCCTCAATGCGTCTCGATCGACCGAACGGCGTATGTGCTCGAGGATGCCGCCGGCGGAGGAAGGAATCACGAGAGCCCGCGCGGAGTATGTGAGCGGCTCGAATCCTGGAATCGAGTCGGCGTGAACGTCGGAGACAACCCAGATAGCCGCATCATCTGGAAGAGCGGTTGCCAGCACCGCCAGCGCTTGTGCCGAGCTCTGGTGCTGGAAGGCTTGGGCGAGGTTGATGACGATTCGCGCTCGCAGGCCGGCAAGAGCCGCGAGCGAATGTTGCGCGCGGCTCGCTTCGACCACCTCGCCGGTCGTTCGAGCGACCCACCCAGTGAGCGCGCGAATCAGCGACTCGTCGTTCGGCAACGTGTCTGCCTGATCCAGCGCCAGAGTCACTACGGATTCCGACTGTTCAGCGGCGAGCGCCGCCAGTGCGCGGAACGCCCGCTCCGCGTGGTCGTCGGCTCTGACCTCGACGAGCCGGAGTTGGGTGTCCCGAATCGAGGCTTTCAATCGAACGACATCGGCCTGCGCGGCGCTGCCCGCAAG
>NZ_JBHXFE010000109.1:0-2999 GCF_042722475.1 Streptomyces sp. NPDC127092 | reverse complement strand
TCTCCAACCCGTCCGCGTTCGTGCTGGGCCAGCCGGGTCTGGGAAAGACCTCCCTGGTCCACCGCATCATCACGGTGCTCTCCAACTGGGGCGTGATCCCGCTGATCCTGGCCGACTCGCGGCCGGACTACGTTCACACCATCCGCTCCCTCGGCGGTCAGGTCATCACGTTCTCGCCCGGCCACGGACACATCAACCCGCTGGACCTGGGGCCGATGGTGCATCGGCTGCACCAGATCAAGGACGCTTCGGCCCGACAGGTCGCCTTGGACGAGATGACCTCGCGCCGGCTCTCGCTGATGAAGGGCCTCGTGGGCATGATGCTGGGTCAACCTCTGGCCCCCCATGAGGCGTCGGTGCTGGCCCTGGCTGTGCAGATGCTCGATCCTGAGTTGAAAAACCCGCCGCTGATCCCCCAGCTGACCGCGTTCATCCAGTCGGCACCGGAGGAGCTGCGGGCCGTGGCGCTGACGTATGAGGACGTGGACGCCTACAACACGCGCGTTCAGGGCTTGCTCGACGCGCTCATTTCGCTGGGTCCGGCCGGCCCCTACGGCACCTTGTTCAGTGAGCCGACGTCGGAGCACCTGGAGCTGGGACGCCCGGCCGTGTTCGACATTTCCGGGGTGAACGAGAACGACGCAGTTCTCATGGCTGCCGTCCAGTCGCTGTGCTGGAACCTGGGCTCGGCCACCGTCTCGGCCGAATCCCACCTCGCGGCCGACGAGGGCCGACGCCGCCGTACCTACCTGCTGGTCATGGACGAGCTGTGGCGGGTGCTGCGCGCCTCCGATGACATGGTGCATTTCATCGACGCGATCACCCGCCTGAACCGTGGGCGGGGCATCGGCCAGATCATGGTCACGCACACCATGAAGGATTTGAAGCTCTCCGAGCAGCACCTCACCGATGTGGCGTGGGGCTTCGTGGAGCGGTCCGCGATGGTCTTCCTCGGCGGGCTGTCCGAGGGCGAGATGGGCAACCTGGAAGAAGTGTTCGCACTCACGCGGGCAGAAGTCTCCCAGCTCTCAGACTGGATCGGTGAGGCCCCCGTGGACCCGTGGACCGGCCGGGCCGGGCTGCGGCCGGGCGCGGGCAACTTCCTGTTGAAGACCGGCAAGGAGGCTGGCATCCCGTTCCACACGCAGCTCACGGCGCTGGAGAAGGACAACACGAACACGAACCGGGATTGGGAGATGACCAACGTTGACGTTCTCTGATCCTCGCGCGGGCCGGCGCGCTCAGCCGGGAATGGCGGACACCGGATGGATGATCGCCACGGGCGCACTGTGCATGGTGCTGTGCCTGGCCGGCGTCTGGGCCGGGGTGGGACTGCTCACCGCTGGCGCGCCGGCCGGGTCCGGGCTGCTTGACGTGGTGATGCTCCAGGCTCGGGGCCAGCTGCCCGTGAGCGTCTGGCAGATCGTGGCCCTCGTGGGCGCGCTCGTGGTGCTGGCGCTGCTGGGTATGGCCGGGTGGAAAGTCGCCGGCGGTGGTGCGAGCTCGCGCGTGGACCACCTGGCCCGGTCCATGTCCCGGCCGCGCGACTTCAAGGAGATGACCGGCGCGGCCGCGACCAAGGACGCTGCCCGCCTCCACGCGGACGCCGCCGGGCCGGGCGTGCCGCTGGCCAAGCTCACGAACGGGGGGCGGATGCTCTATGCCTCGTGGGAGTGGGTGCAGACCTGGATCATGGGTCCGCGCGCGGGCAAGACCACTTGTGTCTGCGTGCCGCAGATCGTGGAGACCAACGGCCCGGTGCTGGCGACCTCCAACAAACGGGACATTGTGGACCTCACGCGCGGGCCTCGCTCGGAGAAGGGCGTCGTGTGGGTCCACGACGTGCAGGGGATCATCGGTGAGCCGGCGTCGTGGTGGTGGAACCCGCTGACGTTCGTGACCTCGATGATGCGCGCCGAAGCTCTCACAGACGTGTTCGTGTCCTCTGCCACGACGACGGGGGCGCAGGCGGACGCCTATTTTGAGGCTGACGGTAAGCGGCTGCTCTCTCACCTCTTCTTTGCCGCCGCCGTGTCGGGCCGGCCGATCACGGACGTGGCCCGGTGGGCACAAGACCCCGAGGACGACGCTCCGGTGCGTGAGCTGCGCGCCGCCGGGCACGGCCAGCTGGCCGAGTCCCTGGCTCAGATTCAGGGCCTCACGCCCAAACAGCGTGATGGCGTCTACGGCACGATGCGCCCGTGGGTGAACGTGCTCACCTACGACTCGGTGATCCCGTGGATTCGGGACACCGGGGAAGTCGGCCGGCCTGAGTTCGACCACCGCCGCTTCGCGTCCACTACTGACACTCTGTTCCTGATTTCCAAGGAGGGTGCTGGGACGGCGCGGGCGATCACCGGCGCGCTGACGATGGCGATTCTCACGGAGGCCGAGGAGCACGCGGCATCTCTGCCCTCGGGGCGGCTCTCCCCGCCGCTGATGGGCGTGCTCGATGAGGTGGCGAACGTGTGCCGCTGGCGACAGCTGCCGGACGTGTATTCACACTACGGCTCGCGCGGGATCGTGCTCTCCTCGTTCTTCCAGGGCTGGGATCAGGGCGTGGAGGCTTTCGGGCGCGAGGGGATGCGGAAACTCTGGAACGCCTCGAACGTTCGCGTGGCCGGCTCAGGGCTTCAAGATGATGGCTTCCTGCCGTTCTTGTCCCAGGTGATCGGGGATCGTGACGTGGTGCGCCGCAGCTCCTCCGCCGGCGGCCGCGGCGGACGCTCGGTGTCCACGTCGGTGCAGCGCGAACGCGTGCTCGACGTGTCGGACCTGACGGCGATGCCGCGCGGGCGGGCCGTGATGACTACCTCGGGCGCCCCGGCGGCTCTGGTGACGCTCACCCACTACAGCACCAAGCCCTACGCGTCCGCCGTCTCGGCATCCCAGCAGCACTACGAGCCCTGAGCCACCCGCACACGAAAGCGGCGGCCCCCCCCAAGGGGGGGGGGGTTCTTGTTTCCCCGGTGGGGGGGCCGAAACAACCAAACAGGGAT
>NZ_JBHXFE010000108.1:0-3099 GCF_042722475.1 Streptomyces sp. NPDC127092 | reverse complement strand
TTGCCGGTCCGGTGGGGTAATCTTCCGACTCGGTTCAGGGAACTGCGCGAGATGAGTTTCCAGACTTCAGGGGCCTATAGCTCAGGCGGTTAGAGCGCTTCGCTGATAACGAAGAGGTCCCAAGTTCAAGTCTTGGTACGCCCACTCCCACCACACAGAGCCCCGGTCCGCTGGGGCTCCGTTCGTCTCCGGAGGTCTTCCCATGGGTCGACTGGCACGCGTGGCCCTCGTGGTCAGCGCCGCGGCAGCCGCCTATGGGGCGCGTTTCTGGCGGGAGAACAGTGCGGGGAAGGACGTCTGGGCCACGGCCACGGACGACCTGCCGGAGGACGCCGACGGCGTCGAGCCGGCACCGGAGGACTGACCCGTCCTCACGGGAGCATGGCGCAATTGGTAGCGCACCTGCTTTGCAAGCAGGGGGTTAGGGGTTCGAGTCCCCTTGCCTCCACCGAGGGTGTTTCAGGGAATGGGAGCGACGAACCCAGGAAATGAAGCACCGAGGGGCCCGAGTCGCAGATGATGCGGCTCGGACCCCTTTTTCATGCCCTCCAACGGCCCCCAGAACCGCCTTCTCCCGCAGTTGTGGCGCAGGACAAGGGGCCGACCCGCCTTCGGAAGTGGCCGCGGGCATGAAAATGCCCCCACCCGGACGAATCCGGGCAGGGGCGAATGGCCCTTCGTCGCTCAGGCGGCGGGACCAGATGACTCGCGGAGGACCGGCACGAAGACCGGCTTGAGTTGTACTGAAGCGTCCCGGGTGTGATGCCGCTTCCTTTCGAGTTCGAGAGGATGTTGTTCATGCCGAAGAAGTTCGATCCCGAGGTGAAGGACCGCGCGGTGCGGATGGTCCTGGACCGTGTCGAGGAAGCCGGGTCAGTCACGAAGGCCGTGGCTTTGGTGTCGCCGAAGGTCGACGTGGGGCGCGAGACCTTGCGCCGCTGGGTCTGTCAGCACCGCGTCGACGCCGGCCTCAAGGACGGGCCGACCAGCGATGACCTGGCCGAGCTCAAGCGCCTGCGCGGCGAGGTCAAGCGATTGCGGGAGGACAACGAGATCCTGCGCAAGGCCTCGATTTTCTTCGCGGGGGAGCTCGACCCCCGCAACCGATGATCATGGGATTCATCGATCAGATGCGCGCCAAGGGGCATGCGGTCGAGTCGATCTGCAGGGTGCTCCGTCAGGAGGGCTGTCAGATCGCCGCACGCACCTACCGGGCGTGGCGCCGCCGCAGCGCGTCGGCTCGTGACACGTCCGACGCGGTCCTGCTCAACGTCCTGCACGACCTTGTCGGCACCCCGGAAGGGCTGTACGGGCGTCGGAAGATGACCGCGTGGCTGCGTCGAGAAGGTCACCAGGTCGGCGCCGCTCGTGTGGACCGGCTCATGCGGGTTGCGGGGATGAACGGTGTGCGTCGAGGCAGGCCAGTGCGCACCACCGTCCCGGCCAAGGACGGCTGCCGTGCCGGTGACCTGCTCAATCGAGACTTCACCGCGGCCGCGCCGAACACGAAGTGGGTCGCGGACTTCACCTATGTGCGCACGTGGGCGGGCTTCGTATACGTCGCGTTCGTGCTGGACTGCTACTCGCAGAGAATCCTCGCCTGGCATGCCGCGACGGCCAAGACGACCCCGCTGGTCCTGACCCCGCTGCGGACCGCGTTGTGGGACCGTGACCGGCACGGGCACCCTGTGCAGCCCGGCGAGCTGATCGCGCACAGCGATGCCGGGTCGCAGTACACGAGCCTTCGCTTCGCCGAGCACCTGGCCGCCGAGGGCATCGCCGCGTCCATCGGGACCGTCGCCGATGCGTATGACAACGCGCTCATGGAATGCGTCATCGGCTTGTACAAGACCGAGTGCATCACCACCACGATCTTCCACAACGGCCCGTACAAGACCATCGCCGACGTCGAGTACGCCACCGCCGGATGGGTCGAGTGGTACAACAATCGAAGGCTCCACTCGTCCCTGGCTATGACCACCCCGGCCGAGTACGAGACTGCCTACTACGCCGCCCTCAACCGAGAGCTGGCACCCACATAGGAGCGGCACGAAACCCGGGACGCTTCATCCTGAGTCGGCCGGTGGGGGTCAGGGGTGCGTTAGCGTGAGTCATGAGTGGGTCTTTTCGGGCAGGTGGGTTGTTGAGGAACTTCCATCCTGCGGGAGAGGCCCACTCGTCTCATCTCAGCCGGCGCCTCGTGGCAAGAACCTCATGACCCACAACATCTAGCCCGCGGGAAGCAGTCGGCCCCGTCTCGCCCCCTCACCCCACCAGGGACAGGAACGCACCGAGCGCGAAGCCGACCACGGTGAGGAGCCCGGCCCTCTCCCCGCCCTTCTCGCGGGCCTCGGGGATCATCGTGTCGATCAGCATGACCAGCAGGGCGCCGGCCGCGAAGCCCTGGATGCCGCCGGTCAGGGCGGGGGAGGCGACGTCGGCGATCAGCCCGCCGCCCCACGTCGCCAGAGCGCAGACCACCGCCACGAGCGACCACTGGATCAGCAGGTGGCGCCGCGTCTTGCCGCCGTCGAGGGAGTCGGCCGTGGCGGCGATGGACTCGGGCAGGTTGGACATGAAGATCGCCACGAGCAGCGCGAGGGACACGCCCTCGCCCGCGGCCAGCCCGATGCCCAGCACGATCTGTTCCGGGATGCCATCCAGCAGCGCGCCCACGGTCAGCGCCGCGCCCGAGGACGAGCCGCCGGACCTCGCGGCGGAGCGCTCCACTGCACGATCTCCGAGGAAGTAGGCGGCCGCGCCGAGCGTCAGCCCGATGCCGACGGCGGCAGGTCCGGCCGCCTGCACGCCCGCCTCCGCGAGCTCGAAGGACACGGACGCGATCAGGGCGCCGGCGCCGAAGGCGAGCACGAGTCCGATCGTGCCCATGTGCCAGCGGCGCAGGGTCGCCAGGACGGCGCCCACGAGCAGGGAGGACGCGGCGACTGCGCCCCACATCAGGGTCATCACGGCAGCCAGGCTACGCGCTGACCGGGGACGACGCCAGTTGAGTCCCTGATAGTGGTGTAACCCTCCCCGGTCGCCAACACCGTCCCCTTCACGGACGCGGTCACCGTGGGAGCCTTCGAGCGAACCTTC
>NZ_JBHXFE010000107.1:0-3107 GCF_042722475.1 Streptomyces sp. NPDC127092 | reverse complement strand
CCGCGCCCGCCTGCGCGGCGGCCGCCTCCAGCGTGCGCATCACGTTGGCGCCGAGGCCGCGGCGGCGGTGGGCCGGGTCGGTCTCGATCTGGTCGGCGACGGCGGTCGGCCCGGTCGGCGCGATCTGGCCGCGGGCGGCCAGGGTCCCGTCGGGCGCGAGGATCCGCACCCGGATCACCCCGTCACCGGTCTCCGTGGTCCGCGCGTACCCCTCGGGTGGTGCGGGCCGGACCGAGGGGTCGAGCCGCCTGGTCATCATGAAGCCGGGGTCGTCGGGGATCGTCCAGCCCTCGGTGATCCAGGGCGCCACGTCCTCGGGTGCCGCCATCACCTTCAGCCAGGCGCCGGGCTCGGTGACGGCGGCGCACAGCTTGCCCACGGACACCTCGTCCGGGTGCGGCAGCACGTGCCGGAAGACGTGCCCGGGCAGCCCCACGTCGATGCGGTAGCCCCACGGCTCGACGACGGGCGGCGGGGTGCCACGGGAGACGGTCCAGCCGCGCACCCAGGCCGAAGTAATGGCTGAGATATCCATGGAGGTATTACATCGCCTGTTCACGGCCTGCGGATGGCCGATCGCTCAGAGCGAACACGGCTCGGGGAACATTCCGCGGCGCAGGTGCATTGAGTCCACAGAGCTCAACTTGACTGCCGAAGGGGAGATCATGGCTTCTGAGTCCATGGCGTCCGCGCCGCTCACTCTGCCTGTGCTGCCGCTCGACGACGAGGTCGTGCTGCCTGGAATGGTGGTGCCGCTGGACCTGTCCGACGCGGACGTACGGGCCGCGGTCGAGGCCGCGCAGGCCGCCGCGCGCAGCGGAGCCGGCAAGCCGCGCGTGCTGCTCGTGCCGCGGGTGGACGGCACCTACGCCGGGACGGGCGTGCTCGGCACCGTCGAGCAGGTCGGCCGGCTGTCCGACGGAGACCCCGGCGCGCTGATCCGCGGCCGCGGCCGCGTCCGCATCGGCGCCGGGACGACCGGGCCCGGCGCGGCCCTGTGGGTCGAGGGCACCGTCGTCGAGGAGACCCTGCCCGACCCGCTGCCCGGCGCCGTGACCGAACTGGTCAAGGAGTACAAGGCGCTGGCCACCAGCTGGCTGAAGAAGCGCGGCGCCTGGCAGGTCGTCGACCGCGTCCAGCAGATCGACGGCGTCGGCGCCCTCGCCGACAACTCCGGCTACTCGCCCTTCCTGACCCTGGACCAGAAGGTCGAGCTCCTGGAGACCGCCGACCCGGTCGCCCGCCTCAAGCTCGCCACCGCGCAGCTGCGGGAGCACCTGGCCGAGCAGGACGTCGCCGAGACCATCGCGAAGGACGTCCAGGAGGGCGTCGACAAGCAGCAGCGCGAGTTCCTGCTGCGACGTCAGCTGGAGGCGGTCCGCAAGGAGTTGCGCGAGCTCAACGGCGAGAGCGAGGGCGACGAGTCCGACGACTACCGGGCCCGCGTCGAGGCCGCCGACCTGCCCGAGAAGGTCCGCGAGGCGGCCCTCAAGGAGGTCGAGAAGCTGGAGCGGTCCAGCGACCAGTCGCCCGAGGGTTCGTGGATCCGCACCTGGCTGGACACGGTGCTGGAGCTCCCCTGGAACGAGCGGACCGAGGACGCGTACGACATCCAGGGCGCGAAGGCGGTCCTGGACGCCGAGCACGCGGGCCTGGAGGACGTGAAGGAGCGCATCACCGAGTTCCTGGCGGTGCGCAAGCGGCGCGCCGAGCGCGGGCTGGGCGTCGTGGGCGGCCGGCGCGGCGGTGCCGTCCTCGCGCTGGTCGGTCCGCCCGGCGTCGGCAAGACCTCGCTCGGCGAGTCCGTCGCCCACGCGATGGGCCGGAAGTTCGTCCGGGTCGCCCTCGGCGGCGTCCGCGACGAGGCCGAGATCCGAGGCCACCGGCGTACGTACGTGGGCGCGCTGCCCGGCCGTGTCGTCCGCGCGATCAAGGAGGCCGGGTCGATGAACCCGGTCGTCCTGCTCGACGAGATCGACAAGGTCGGCTCCGACTACCGGGGCGACCCGGCGGCGGCGCTCCTGGAGGTCCTGGACCCGGCGCAGAACCACACCTTCCGCGACCACTACCTGGAGGTCGAACTCGACCTGAGCGACGTGGTGTTCCTCGCCACGGCGAACGTCCTGGAGGCCATCCCGGAGGCCCTGCTCGACCGCATGGAGCTGGTCCGCCTCGACGGCTACACCGAGGACGAGAAGGTCGTCATCGCCCGCGACCACCTGCTGCCCCGGCAGCTGGAGCGGGCCGGCCTGGAGAAGGACGAGGTCGTCCTGGAGGAGGCCGCGCTGCGGAAGCTGGCCGGCGAGTACACCCGGGAGGCGGGCGTCCGCACCCTGGAGCGCTCGATCGCCCGGCTGCTGCGGAAGGTGGCCGCCCAGCACGAACTGGGCGAGCGGGAACTGCCGTTCACCATCGGCGCGGACGAGCTGCGCGGACTGATCGGCCGTCCGCACCACGTGCCCGAGTCCGCCCAGGACCCGGCGGAGCGCCGCACCGCGGTGCCCGGCGTGGCCACCGGGCTCGCGGTGACCGGCGCCGGCGGCGACGTGCTCTTCGTCGAGGCCTCGCTGGCCGACCCGGAGACGGGCGCGGCGGGGCTGACGCTCACCGGCCAGCTGGGCGACGTGATGAAGGAGTCCGCGCAGATCGCGCTCTCCTTCCTCCGCTCGCACGGCGCGGAGCTGGAGCTGCCCGTCACCGGTCTCAAGGACCGCGGCGTGCACATCCACTTCCCGGCGGGCGCGGTCCCGAAGGACGGCCCGAGCGCGGGCATCACGATGACCACGGCCCTGGCCTCGCTGCTCTCCGGCCGGCTGGTCCGCACGGACGTCGCGATGACCGGCGAGGTCTCCCTCACCGGCCGGGTCCTGCCGATCGGCGGCCTGAAGCAGAAGCTCCTCGCGGCTCACCGCGCGGGCATCACGACGGTCGTGATCCCCAAGCGGAACGAGGCGGACCTGGACGACGTGCCGGCCGAGATCCTGGAGAAGCTGGACGTCCACCCGGTCACGGACGTCCGCCAGGTCCTGGAACTCGCCCTCGCCCCGGCGGAGGTCGCGATGAGCGCGGCGGCCTGACGCACTTTCGGCACGGGGGCGGGCTGACAC
>NZ_JBHXFE010000106.1:2004-3119 GCF_042722475.1 Streptomyces sp. NPDC127092 | reverse complement strand
CTGGATGGCGCACTTGCCCTCCTCCCCGAGGCTCGGCGCGGGCAATCCATCCCCCCTCCCGTCTGCCCTTCGCTCTCTCCCCCCCGGAGAACGACGTCCGTTCAGTTCCGGTTCAGCCCGAACCGGCGCGTCATCAGAGCGTCCTTGTAGTGCTTCTCCGCGGCGTCGATCTGGGCCTGCGGAGTATTGGAGCCGAACACGCGCAACAAGCTGAACATGTACCGCTCCGGCTGGTCGGGGTCGAGCTCCAGGGCATCCCGGAGGGCGACGTTTCCGCCATGCCCGTCACGGGCGTAGGCCTCCCACCGTCCGAGCACACCACGCTCACCGTCGGCCTTGCCGACGTAGCACTGGCCCGCGGTCTCGTCGGCGATCAGGTAGATCCCGCGTACGGCCTCCAGGGCGGTGCGCCAGCCGGCATAGCGGGTCTCGGTCACCATTGACTGCAGGTCCCCGTAGCTGAGCAGCACGTGGTCGAAGCCGGGGAACGCCTCGGTGGTGGGGTCGGCGATCTCCAGGACGGGGAACCGCGCCGCCAGGGGGCCGCGCTTGGCCCAGTTCACGGGGTCTGCGGACCACTCCACCACCAGGCGCTCCTCGAGGGAGGCCAGCAGCGGCACCGGCGCAACGTCGTAGTACCGGTACCGCTCCGTGCGCTCAGCCACGGCTTCCCCGCGGTTCTCGTACACGGCGGTGAGGCGAGAACGACGCCCGCCCTCCCCCATGAAGATGAGCCAGTGGCGGGCAGGCTCCTTCGGGAACTTCCCCACGTGGTGCTGCTCCCGCGTGTAGGCGAGCACGCGCTCCGGCGTGGCTGCCGCCCGCGATGGCAGCCCCGACTCCTTGTAGGTGTGGCGGATGGCCAGGACGTCGTGCGGGTCGAGGCCTGCGGCGGCGAGGACGGCCCCAAGGGTCAGGACGAACGGCTCGGGGACGGGCTGGGTGGACTCCATGGGACCCCATTCTGCCGAGGACTCCTGATCATCCTTCCGCTGCGATGCGCCCTCAGCCACAATCACCGTGACGCCTTCTATTGGAAGAGGAAGCCATGACCGCACCCCAGCTGCACCCGCCCCGCACGGTTGCCTCGGATCAAACGGAGCGCGCCGTTGACC
>NZ_JBHXFE010000106.1:1310-1994 GCF_042722475.1 Streptomyces sp. NPDC127092 | reverse complement strand
ATCTCAAGTCCCGGAAGTTCATCGGCAGCCAGTGGGACGGGTTCGATCCGAGCGGGAGGCGCGCCGCGTCTGCGAACGTGTTCACCGCCGACGACGTCGCCTCCACCGCCCTGCTGAACACGCCGACGTCAGGCCATGCGGTCGTGCATCTGCTCATCACCCAGAGGGAGCGCTTCGCTGGGCTACTGGAGGCCGTCGGACCGGACCGCGACTTCATTGACCTTGACCCGGACCCGTCCGGCAAGGACATGGCACCGGTGTACGAGCTCTACGAGGCGCTGGAAGGCCTCGCTGACGTGGGTCCGACCATCGCTTCCAAGCTTCTTGCGCGCAAACGGCCGCGTCTCTTCCCGATCATCGACTCCGACCTGCGCCGGACCGTCTTCCATGAGACCCGAAAGGACGGTTACGTGGGCCGGGCACTGCTCCATGCGGAGTTCTCCGCCCAGGAGCGGACCATCTGGCAGCGCCTCGAGTCCTACCGGTGCGCGGCGGCCCTCCCCGCCGAGGTGACCACCCTCCGCGTCTTCGATGTGCTCGCCTGGATGGAGGCCAAGGCGTACTGAGGCCCGGGCGTGTCTGACAATGAATCCAGGGGTCGGCTGGCCTCCTCGAAGACGTGTCCCGGTTCGAGATGCTCCCCGCCTGCACGGGCCGGCAGGGGCGGCCGTTCGCCGATGACCG
>NZ_JBHXFE010000106.1:0-1300 GCF_042722475.1 Streptomyces sp. NPDC127092 | reverse complement strand
TGGGAGTTGATCGCTCCGATGCTCCCAGCCCCCCAACAGGCCGGGAGGGCCGGCCATTCGCTGATGCCCGCACGACGGCGTCACCTCGGGGGTCGCATACAGACCCGCCCCTTCGGAAACTCCACTCCGTCCGCTGGGACGGCCTTGACGCCACCAGGCGCGGCCTCAGCCCGCTCCACTCGGAACACCGACCCGTTCAGCAGCGCCTCCCGCGCCTCGGCCACCAGCACCTCGGGCGCCGTCATCCCTCGTCCTCCAGCACCCACACCTGCTGCAGCGGGATCCGCGCCCGCGTGGAGGCCGGCAGCCGGTCGTAGGTGAGGAAGAGCTGATCGAGCAGCGCGTCGGCGTCCCAGATGCGCATGGTCGTGCGGTCTCGTTTGAACTCCAGCTCGGCGGGCCGAGTCACCCCACCCCAGGCTACGAGGCGTGCCTGACCCGCCCGGTGCTGTGTCATGGCAGAATGCAGCCCCCGCAGCACCCGGGAACCGATCGGGGTTGGTTCGGACTTCACCTCCACGATCAGCGTCGGCGCGTCCAGCCCCAGGGGGCCGGTGCCCGCGATGATGTCCACGCCGCCGTCGGGCCCGGGTGGCGAGACCTCACACCGGAAGCCGAGCACCGTGAGGATCTCCGCGACCAGGTGGGTCAGCTCGTGCTCGCGGGACTCCCCGGCCACATGGGCGCGGATACGGTCTCGGATGGCGACGACGGTCGGTGCCGTCTCGGGGTCCGTCACCTCGGTGGTGGCGTGGTCAGCGGGGGTCGCCACCGGGCGGGGCAGCCCCTCTGTGAAGCCGGGGTCGGGCTTTCCTCGAGCAATGGTCTTGAGTCGACGTTCGGCGTCGTTCCGGCTCGGCTGGAACACGGTGAGGCTGCCATTGAGGGTGTGGACGAGGTCCTGGCCCACCACGGTCTTGGAGACCGGCTCCCCCAGCCAGTCCACCGGCAGGGAGTGGCTCCGGTGCCAGCCAGCCTCGGCCGCGTCGTGGGCGTATGCGCCGGTGACGCGTCCGAACTGCACGTAGCCGGGCTTGGTCTTCAGCGGCAGGATGACGAGGTCACCCGGGCGGATGGAGTCCCGGAATGCCCAGAGCTGGCCGGTGTAGTTGGCCCAGCGGGCGGCGCCGTCGCCGGGGTAGGCCTCCTCCACGCGACGGCGGACGTCCTCCCGGGATGTGGCGGGAGAGAGGTCACCGACCTCGGGCCAGCCCACGCTCATGCGCCCGTGCTCGATGTTCCAGTGCTCGTTCTCCCCCCCCCGCTGTCCCGCGCGGACCACCCATGCGCTCATCGCCAC
>NZ_JBHXFE010000105.1:2860-3136 GCF_042722475.1 Streptomyces sp. NPDC127092 | reverse complement strand
GCGCGATACTCGCGCACGACAACATCACAGCCACAGCAAGTGACGTCGTCACCGCCGCCCGTTCCTTCGCAGCACGATGCCGCCCTACGGGCTTACTTCGATTCTTCATCTCAAACCTTTCACGTCACTTGTTGCCCAAAATGGCTGATTAACAACGAGATCCGTTCACCGGAAAGTTGGTGAAGGAAGAACTTCGACAAACCGACAGATGGCTACGAGGGAGTCGGCCCCATCGGGGCGGTGCCGTCGCTCAGCCGCCCATGATCAGACGAAATG
>NZ_JBHXFE010000105.1:1069-2850 GCF_042722475.1 Streptomyces sp. NPDC127092 | reverse complement strand
ACAGCGGATTCCCTTACATCGGAACGGAGATGCACCTGTTCGATTAGGCAGGTGATCAGTGGAAGTGCAAGAGCCCGGCAGTCTGGATGCCGGGGACCAGCACATGGCCCATCGGGCACGTCGGAAAGCCAGGCAAGCGCAGGCTGTAGCAGGTATGCATCGGCCGGCGTCCAGGGCAGTGCTCCACGGCTCCCTGTGGTCGACGACTTTGACTTGGTGCAGTGGTGTAATGCATCGGTCCGGCCTCCAAGGCGGACGTCTGTGACGAAACGACAGGTGGATCGACCTCAACGTGCACAGTCATCGGGTTCTCCCTCTCCTATGCGCTTGGTGCCGCTTCGTGTGAGTCGTTCGCGTTGTGAGCGCCCGTCGGTGGACGAGAAGTTCCAACTTGGATGCATGACCAAGCACGCACGAATAGTATAAGCAAAATAAGCGAAAAACAAGCGAAAAAGACTGAGCGGTTTTCGTGGGGTCCGTGCGATAAGGAAGGTGCATGATCAGCGAACACGCAGCTCGGAGCCTTGACCGCAGTCAGTTGCTTCGTGTGCTGACCGGTAGAGTTAGCGAAATGGTGGAGAGTGAGTTGGAGCGGTTTGGTCGCCTCGTGGCCGACCGAAGGAAGGCCCTCGCTCTCACGCTCAAGCAGCTCTCAGAAGCCGGCGGGCCATCGGACGTCACCACCGGCAAGATTGAGCGTGCGGCGATTGAGGAACCCAGCGCGCGGACACTGCGACGCCTGGATGCAGGTCTTCGTTGGCAATCCGGGTCAGCAGCGAGAACCCTTCACGGGGGTGATCCGATATCGCTCGAAGAACTCCCAACAGCGTCAACAGCGATCGGTGCAGGGGCAGTCTCTGCGGGACCCAACTCGGTAACCTTGCCGCTGTCCGTCATTAGCGACCTATCGAACGTGGCAAAGGAATATGAGAATGTCGCGGCTCAAGAGGCGGTCACGCCAGATCAAGTCGCGGCCGTCAACGCCAAGTTCGACGTCCTGGTCGACAGGATCTTGCGATCGTGGGTGATCGCGCAGCTGGAGATAAAAGCCGGACCTACCCGTGACCAGCGTGATTTCCTGGTGGAGATGCTCATCGGGGACTATCTGGATCGAAAACCGATCCCTTCGAGCAAGGCCGACGAGATTGATCTGCTGTACATGCGATGGCTAACAGGGCGCGAATCAGAAGAGATAGACCCGGAGATGGACCGCCAGTTCACAGCTCGGTGGCAGCAGGCCAAGAACAAGGAGAAGAAGCCGACATGACGACCCACCTCTCCCCCTCCCTCAGCCAGAAGCTCGAGCGAATGCGCGACTTCTATCACCACCGCAACGAGCCACGGCTCTCGCTTCAAGCAGTGGCCACGATGGCTGGCCGAAATCTCTCCCGCCCTGTCTCGGCAGAGCTGCTCGAACGGGTCGAGTCCGGAGAAGTGCGCGACTTACCGGTCGACATCGCGGACGCCATCTGCGACGCAATGGGCGTCGATCGGTCGTACCTCCGCCCGGAGAATGGGCTCGACGTCGATATCGACCAACGGCTCCGCCTCTGGATCGCGATCCGTGACCGGGGCATTGAGCATTTCCAGGCGCGCGCGACGAGCGTGACCCGAGATGAGCTGGAAGACCTCATTGCTCATATCAGGACAATGCCGCTCGTCGGCGACGACCAGGCGAAAGCTACACGCGGCTGAACTTGAGTCGCAGGTTCTTCGGCCGCAGCGTCAGAGTCTCCTCAACGACGAGTTCATAGCCCGGTTCCGGTTCGATGTCGAAGCGC
>NZ_JBHXFE010000105.1:0-1059 GCF_042722475.1 Streptomyces sp. NPDC127092 | reverse complement strand
AAGCGCTGCACGAGCGTGGCGAGCGCCAATGCCATCTCGTGCAGCGCGAACTGACGTCCGATGCACGAACGAATGCCGGTGCCGAACGGCTTGAACAGCTCAGGAGCGCGGCCGCGGTTCGCCTCAGGCGCAAACCGGTCAGGATTGAACTCTGCCGCGTCAGGACCCCATGCAGCATCCCGCTGGGTCGCCAGCAGGAGCACGAAGACCCATTCACCCTTGGAGAAGGCGTAGTCACCGACAGTCGTGTCGTGCTTGGCAGCTCGGAAAAAGCCGGGTGCCGTCGGCCACAGACGAAGGGACTCGTTGATGACCTGGCGGGTATAGCGCAGCTTAGCGACGTCCTCATAGGTGGCGTCCCGGTCAGCGAAGACCGCGTTCGCCTCGTCACGCATTCGTCGGGCTACGTCGGGATTCTGCGCGATGAAGTGCAGTGCGAAGCTGAGCGCATTGACCGAGGTTTCGTGGCCGGCGATCAGGAAGGTGAGAACCTGATTCCGAATGTTCTCGGGATCGAGTGCGACATCACTGTCCGAATGCAGCATGTGGTCGAGCAAGTCAGGCCGGCGCTCCCCCGACTTGATTCGTTCCGCGATGACGTCATCGACGGTGTCGACGAGTAGCTGGTAGTCCTTGCGGTTCTGCTCTTCATCCTTCCGGCGTAGCAGTTTGCCGACGAACGGCACCGGGATCCCGGCCTTCTGGGCGTACGTCAGTGTGCGGCTCATCGCAGCTACGAACGGGTGTTCCTGCGTCCGGGTGAAGGAGTCGAATGTGTAGTTGAATCCGCACCGTCCGATCACCTCGAGGGTGAGCTTGCCCATCTCCTCGACAGTCGGGATATACGTTTCGCCTTGGCGTTCGATGCTCGCGGACAGCTCGTCGACGGCCGAAGCCATGACACCGTGGTAGGAAACCATCGCTTCCTTGGTGAATCCGGGCATGAGAACCTCATGGGCCTTCGCCCAGTTCGATTCCCAGTTATAGGCCGTGAAGAGGCCGTCAGCGGCAATCGCGCGAAGATTCTCCAGCGGCCGACCGATGAACTTCTCCCAATGC
>NZ_JBHXFE010000104.1:1860-3378 GCF_042722475.1 Streptomyces sp. NPDC127092 | reverse complement strand
TGTGCGGACCGATCTGGTCTGCCATGCACGTCGTGATCGTGGAGCGCTACAAGGAGGGCCGCAAGGCCATGAAGTCGATCTTCGGCGGGGCAGGGTCGTTCCGGTGGGGCACGAACACCGGGCTCCTGCTGCTGCCGATCGTGACGCTGGTGCAGCCGGTGCTCGGGGTGGCTCTGGCCCTGACCCTGCTCATCCAGGGATTCGTGTCCGTGAAGGTCGGCATCATGGAGGCCCGCAGCGTCAAGGATCTGGGAATTGCGGGAGTCACCGCGGCGGTGCTGGCGTCCAACGGTGCCGCATGGGGCCTGGCGACGGGCGTCATCCTCTGCCTCGTGATCTACGGCCGGGACTTCTTCCGCGGTGAGCCAGATGCCACCTTCGAGGCCATGCTCCGCGCGGAGGAGGGCCAGGCCGCCGAGAGCTGACGTCTCACGGGCCGCAGCCTTCGACCGAGGCCCCGGGATGCATCGTTCACTGTGATGCAGACCGGGGCCTCGGTGCGTGAGTCTGGCCGCCGGAGGGTCTGCCATCTCCCCGGGGAACACCCAGTCCAGATCCCCGGCCGCCTGGGCCATGGGCTGGGTCTTCTCCAACACCCGCTCTCATCTGGTCTGAGCGGCCTTCATCGGGTCCGAACCGGAGCCGGAATCTTCTGCGCATCTGCCCCTTCTGGCGGCCGCGGGCCTGGTCAGAAGGGTCAGATGCGCAGATGATTCCCGAGGTTGCCGAGCATCACTCGCCGGTCCGCCTCCGGGAACGGCGGAGCTCCGCAGCACGACGACGGGCCTGCTCGAGGTCGTCCGTGGAGAGGATGAACTCGGTCTCCGCCGAGTAGCCGACATCGACGGCGCGCAGGACCTCGCCCGGACGGCCACCCGGAGGGACGCCGAAGGCCGCTGACGTCACGCCGAGTTCGTCGATGCCTGGGAACCAGCGGGCGAACTGCTCCTGGAGACCCTCGTCCACGACGTACAGGTAGGTCCCGCGGACGCCGCGCGTCAGGAGCACGTTGTAGATGTTGATGACGTACTCGCGCAGGTCCTCGTCCGAGTAGGTGCGGCTGAGGTAGCCGTTGTTCTTCTTGCCACCCGTGTCCGCATAGTCGGCACGGGAGAAGACCACCCGCTGGGCCGTGTCGTCCCACTGCAGGTCGGGGCCGATGACGACGCCGGCGTAGTTGAGGTCGTACCCCTGGAGGGTGTGGATGGAGCCGATCTCGTCGAGTGAGCCGGGGGAGTCGACCCAGTCGGTGTCGGCGACGTTCCACGGCATCTGTACCCCGTCGAGCTCGATGTCCCAGTCCGGCTTCGACGGATTCGTGCGGAAGCCCTTGCTCTGCCACTTCCAGGCGAACCCGGCGGCAAGACGGGCGAGGGTGAACTCGGTGTCGCGCGCACGGATCGCCTCACGCATCGCGCCGAAGTCCGTGAACAAGCGCAGGTCGTACTCGCCCAGGTCCGGGGCCGGGGGGTGCTCGCATCGGAGGAGCTTTCCGAAGAGGTCGAGGTAGGAGTAGGA
>NZ_JBHXFE010000104.1:0-1850 GCF_042722475.1 Streptomyces sp. NPDC127092 | reverse complement strand
CTTGACGCGGAGCTGTGACACCAGCGCGTGGTGACGGTGTTCGGCGTGCGCCCGCGCGAGGAGGGCGTCCATCGTCGCGGCGTCGAGGTCGGCCGGACGCACCGTCTGGCGCGGGTCCACGAGCAGGACGACGTCCCTGGCCTGCTGGGTGATCCAGTCGAGCTGGGTGTGGGAGACGTCGTCGTCGCCGAAGAGCCGCTGGTTGATGGCCGTGTACTTGTTGTTGAGGGCGCCGTTGGACTGCGCCGAGCGCAGACCGAGGCGGTGGGCCTCGTCAACGATCAGGATGTCGTAGCGCTCCTCCGCGTCTCCGACGTTCCACACGGACAGCACCATGGACGGGTGCAGCCCAGGCGTCCGGCGGAAGACACGCTTGAGGGACTGGCGGAGGGACTGCTGCGGGACGACGATCCCGATGCGCAGACCACGGCCCTCGGTGCCGCGCAGCAGGGCGTTCCGGTTGGCGTGGGTGAACAGGTCGAAGAAGTCGTGGTCGGAGCTGAGGTCCACCTCGACGTCTTCCTCCGTGAGGTTCGCGAGGTCCACGAGCAGTTTCGCCAGGAACACGCCCACCACCGTCTTGCCGGTGCCGGGGCCGCCCTGAATGACGAGCGGGCCGCGATCGACGTCGTCATCGGCGACGAGCAGCTGGATGATGTGCCGCAGCGATGCCTCCTGCTCCGGCGTGAGCACCTTGAAGGGAGAGAGCTTGAACAGGGTGCTGTTGAGGATCTGCTCGCGGGAGCGGCTGAACACCTTCTCCGCCCGCAGCCGCTCGAAGATGTCCGCGAACATCTCCTGGTAGCGCGTGCGGTCGTAGTAGTCCGACTCCGTCATGCCGGCGTTGCGGTTCAGGACCTCGCGAGCGCCGTCGCCGCTGAGCATCTGGATGAGGTAGCGCTCCAGGTCCAGGGCGGCGGACTTGTTGAACTCGTCATGGAGCACCACGCGCATCGTCGTCAGGCGAGCCTTGCGCGGATCCATGTGGTGCTGTCCTCGTCGGGCGACGATGTTCGTCGTCTCGCCGACGTAGACCTGCTTCTCATTGTCGATCACGTACACGGCGGGCCAGTCCCGCATGCGCGCGTTCTTCTCCTGCTCGGGGGGAAGGGCGCCCTTGAACGGCAGGCGTTCCAACGTGTACCCGGGGTTGTGGTCGGTCATGACGACGTCGCCTCCTCGTCCCCGCCTGTCGGCACCGGGTGCTTGATCCGCGTCTTCACCAGCTTGGCCTGGATGATCTCATCCACGTCCCAACCCATGTGGTCCGCGAACATGAATGCGTAGGTCAGCACGTCCGCCAGCTCGTCCTGCACCTCGTCCATGTCCGCGCCGTCCTCCGTCCACTGGAAGTGCTCGAGCAGCTCCGCGGCCTCGATGCTGATGGACTTGGCGAGGCTGGCCGGGGTGTGGAACCGGGCCCAGTCACGTTCGGCGATGAACTCGCGCAGCTGGGCCAGGGTCTCGTCGTGAGGGTCGGTCATGGGTCCTCCAAGGGTGGCACGGTACGACGTCGGCCGATTCAGTACCGCGGGGCCGCCTCGTAGAGGGCCTTGGCGTCCTGGGCTCCTCGCACGGCATCGCGGACGGCGGGTTTGGTCAGGTCCAGGACCCGGAGCTCGCCGTCGGTCTCCGCAATGGACTCGATTCGGCGGACGTCGCTGCTGTGCTGTTCCGCAAAGTCGGCCAGACCGCGCAGCTTCGGCAGGGCGTCGGACAGGTGGTGGCCGTGGGGGTCCACGATGTCCGCGACGATCTGCCCGCCCGCGGTCTCGTGGAAGAACACGAAGTCCGGACGCAGGGCCTGCCACTGACCGGTCCCGTCCCGGTAGGCGACGGCGAGCGACTCC
>NZ_JBHXFE010000103.1:2846-3437 GCF_042722475.1 Streptomyces sp. NPDC127092 | reverse complement strand
ACGTAGCACCGACCCTGCCCGACACCAGCAAGCTCGCAGACCTGTTCAACGACGGCGCCTACCGCACAGCCGGGCCCGTGAAGACGGCCTACCTGGTGGGGTGGCACGACCTCGATGACGTCCTATCAGACCCTGACGTCCTCCTTGCCGCCCGCGAACTCGCCCTAGGCCAGCTCCGCAAGGGCCGAGCCATGTTCTCCCGCTTCCACAGCCCGGCCCTGGCGGACGAGGTGTTCGTCCGCATGGGGCCTTAAGGGTCACTCCGATCCCCCTTGAGGAGAATCGGAACACGCCTAAGAATTACAGCCTGGATCCGCGCGAGCACTGTGGGGCCAGACCATGATCGAAGAGCTTCGGCGAGAGCATGCGGAAGTACGACATCCGACTATGGGCTGAGGCAGAGACGCCGGGCTATGCACCGCAGGCATGCCAGAGGGGACTGTCCTGGGGAGGCAGGTGGACGCACCCCTTGGAGCATGTGCTTTCCGCAAAGCGTCGTGGGGGTTTCCTCCTCCTGCACGAGCGCAGGAAAACCCCGAACCTCCTTTCCCCCCCAGAACCCCACCTTTTTTCCGGAGGGCAAGGGGGGGC
>NZ_JBHXFE010000103.1:0-2836 GCF_042722475.1 Streptomyces sp. NPDC127092 | reverse complement strand
GAGAGTGAAAAAAACCCACGACGCTTTCCTTCCCCCAGAGACCCCTGGCTTCTTTCAGAAGATCGAGGTGGTCTCCGAGTAGGAAGACTGCGACAAACCGAGGTCAGGCGCTGGTCGAGGCACTCTTCTTGGTCTTGATGATCTCCAGAGCGCGCTTGAGGTAACCGCCGAACACGGGGTAATTCTCGCTCATCGGGAAGTGACCGATCTCCTTCATCTTGATGAACTCCGCGTTGCGGATCTGCGAGGCCGTCCGCTCACCATCTTCGGGGGTGGTGAGGTAGTCGTATTCGCCGGTCATCAGCACAACCGCACACTGGTCGGTGTCGATTTCGTCGAGCTTGCCTCGAAGGTCATGATCGACCGAGTAGAAGTGCAGGTCGCCCTTGAAAGCTTCCGATCCCTGGGTGTAGTAGAACCACGTCTTCCACCGGTCGGCCTCCGGGGACTGCGGAGCCATCAGATCCCAGGTACCGGAGGCGCAGACTTGGGCGGCATTGGCGTGCGGATGCTGCCACCAGTCCAGGTAGAAGCCTGGGGAGTAGTCCGCCCCCTCCACCGGAATAACCGCATCGAAGCGGTCCGGACGCCGGTGAGCCAGCTGCAGAGCAATGTTGCCCCCGAAGGAGGAGCCCATGAAGATCGGGTCCTCCAGTTCCAGAGCGTCGCACAGAGCGATGATGAAGTTGGCAAAGTGATCGGCGGTGAGCTTGTACTCCTCAGTCCACCAGGCAGTGTTCTCTGGCGGGTCGGACTTCCCGTGCCAGGGCAGGTCGTAGGCGATGACCCGGTAGTTGGCGGTGATCTCTTCGTCCTCGAGCAGATCCCGCCACTGGTGGTTGTGACAGCCGGCCGTGTGCTGACAGATCAGCGGCTGCCCGGTGCCGTTTTCGAGGTAGAAGACCTTGTACTCCAGTCCGTCGACCTGAACGGTGACGTAGCGGCCGGTGACAGCGGAAATAGCAGCCATGAGAATTCTCCTTTTCCAGACAGGGCAGAGGGATCAGACCGGCACGCCGACGGTGCGGAGCAGTTCGATCTGGCGGGTGAGGCAGCGCAGGTTCTGCATCAGCACCAACACATCCCCTTCGAGGGACATGTCGCGCTGGAAGGACGCCGCCCAGATACCGTGGAACATCGGCGCGGGAACCTCAGTGCCGAATTCCCGCCAGGTGGCCGCACTAGCACGGATAGCGAACTGGTACGGGGCGTCCAGGGGGCCGGGATCGACGCTGATGTCAGCGACCTTCCCCGCATTCATTCGCACGACGAAGGAGTGCTCAGCCATGTCCAGCAGATAAGAGCAGGTGAAGTACTTCCCGTGGGCCAGAAGCTCGGGATCCTGGTCATTGGCCGCCCTAAAGGCGTCAACCCACTGCTCGGCCGAGGGAGTGGAGGTGGTGGCAGTCATGTTGTGGTCCTTCCAGCCTGACGTGCTCTGTCCGTGACGTTTACCTTCTCCATTGGATCGTGGCCTGCGTCACAGATCCATTACTCCCCTGCCATGGGGCGATAGGCCGCAACTATTGGCCGGCCGCCGGAGCCGTCGCTACAATCGGCCCATGCAGCCCTCCCTCGAGCTGCGGGTTCTGCGCTACTTCGTCACTGTTGCTGAAGAGCTGCACTTCGGCCGTGCGGCCACCCGGCTCCATATCGCCCAGCCGTCACTGAGCGTGCAAATCCGCAATCTCGAACGCTCCCTCAACACCCCCTTGTTCAATCGCACCAGCCGAGGGGTGACCCTGACTCCGGCGGGGGAGGTACTACTGGCCCACAGCCGGGACCTGCTGGTGGCCGCTGAGGCGGCCGCTTCCCTGACCCGACAAGCAGGACGCGAACCGGGCCGGAAACTCGTTGTGGGGTTCCAGGCCAACGCCGCCGCTGAACTCACCCGGGCCGTTTTAGCGGCCTACCGCCAGAGCAACCCGGCAGTCCAGATCGAGATGCGCTCCTACCCCTTCAGCGATCCCACCGCTGGGCTCGCCGATGGCAGCGCCGACGTCGCCTTCATCCGCCCACCTGTGCCACATTTCAAGGAATTGCGGACGAGGGCCCTGTTCGCCGAGCCCCGGGTTCTGGTGGTCTCTGATGCTTCGGAACTGGCCACCCGGTCCTCGGTCCGGATCGAAGAGCTCTTGAACGAACCATTCATCGCCCGCAACGCCCCGAAGCTATGGCGGGAGTTCTGGCTCGCCACCGACGCCCGCCACAACCACCCACCCGTCATCGGCTCCGAGGTCAGTACCGTCGACGAATGCTTCGAGGCCATTCTGAGTCAGCAGGGCATCGCCTTCACGCAAGCCTCCACTCAACGCTTCTACAGCCGCCCCGGACTGGCCTTCGTCCCCGTGATCGGCCTGGCCCCCTCCACGGTCAGTGTGGCCTGGCGCCAGGACAACGAACACCGGGCAGCGCGGGCATTCGTCCAAACCGCCCAGTCCACCGCACTGGGGACGTCACTCCCCCGAGCGACCCGCGCGATCTGAGCGTCGCGCATGAAACGGTGGCCGTCAGCCGTTCGCACCTCACTGCGACGCGCCCCCGGCGACGGGCCATGGCCCCGTAAGGGTCACCCTGGCCGTCCTGGCATTCATGGGTGCACTATTCCTCGCGCCTCAGTGAGAACCGTTGCAGTGTGCAGCTCCTCCACACTGCGCGGGGGCCCGTGAGTAATGAGGCGCTGGAAGGTAGCCGGGTCAAAGAGCTCGTCGAGAGCGAGATGGGCCGCACCGATGATTCCGCCTTCTCTGGTGCTGTTCAGATAGGCGGGGCGGAGGACCAGGTCTCGCGTGGCCAGAGGCAGGGAGCGTTGATAGACGGTCTCACGGAGGCTAGC
>NZ_JBHXFE010000102.1:2618-3481 GCF_042722475.1 Streptomyces sp. NPDC127092 | reverse complement strand
CAAGGCGTGGGCCGCTACCTCTCGAGTGGCGACACCGGGGACGTTGGCCACCCAGACTCGCGAGTCAGTGGCGGCGTCGACATCGACGTTGTCTACGCCCATCGACAGCAAGGCGATGATCTTGAGCCTGGGCAGCGCGCGGATGAGATCTGCGTCGATGCGTGCGTAACCGACCATCAGGGCGTCGGCGTCCTGAGCGCCCTCGAGTATCTCTCGGCTGTCTCTGGTCCCCAGCACGCGCACGGTCCAGCCATGGCTTTCCAGCAGTTGACGTCCGGGGGTGATATCGAGTTCGTCGTAATCGGTGTACACGGCAATGGGTGATGCCTTCATGCGTGATCCTTTCAACGGGTTGGGTGATTCGCCGCGGCTGGTTTCCCGCTCGGCAGCGGAGGGTGAGATTCCGCATTGACGCCGGAGGTGAAATAGGTCCGCCGTGCGTAGTCCTCCTTGACGGAGCGCAGGTGAAACCAGGAGTGGAGTTCCGCAACGCCCCTGAGTTCCCTGATCGAGTCCAGGGCTCGGTCGATGTCCCGCGGCGTGGACCCGCGCACGGTGACGAGGGCGTCGAAGCGGCCCACGGTGGCCGCGGCGAACTCCACGTCCGTGGACTCAGCAATGCGGTGCAATGTGTCCAGGGTGTCCCCTCGCAAACTCAGCCCGACACCGGCGGTGACGATTCCTCCGCTGTATCCACGCTGTTGAACCACGAAGATTTGAGCGATGCCAGCCTCCAGTATGCGATGGGCCCGGTTACGCACCACCGAGGGTGATCTATCCACTCGCTCAGAGAGCTCTTTCCAACTCAACCGCCCGTTTTGTTCCAGATGGGCCAGGAGTTGACGGTCGATGTCATCGATATC
>NZ_JBHXFE010000102.1:0-2608 GCF_042722475.1 Streptomyces sp. NPDC127092 | reverse complement strand
CGATATCCATGGTCTCGAAGGAGCGGTGCTCGATGTTGCCCTTGACAATGTCGGTATAAATCGCGGTGTTAACGCGGATGACCTGGGGGTTACCACGTAACCGCGTCAGTAGGTGCTGCATCTCTACCTGGTCGTGTACTCGTACTTCGGCGATGAAGTCGAACTCGCCGGCCGTGACCGAGACCAGAACGCACTCCTCCCAGGCCGCAACCATGGCAGCGATGTCCTGCACGGGCCCGCTGGTGGACACCGAAAGGTGGCCGATGAAGTCCAACCCCATGAATGCCGGATGCACCGTCGCGACTACCCGCACCACCTGGGAGGCCAGCAACCGCCGCAGTCGTTGCGCCACCACGGAGCGTGGCATGAGCAGTCGGTCTGCCAGCTTGACCGCGCTGGCGCGTGGATCCTCCCGGAGGGCACTGATGAGCTGCTCGTCGAGCTTGTCGAACGGGTCCATGACATCCTCAGAACAATCGGTACGGGCTTCGATCAGAGCTGATGCTAAACCCCCACATCTCCCACTGAACCGTCGTCGCAGTGCATTCAAGGGCCAACAGAACAGTGGAATCGGTTCGAGTCTGCAGTAGATCTGGTTCGCCAAGTGATGAATCTCACTATACGCTGTCGGTCACCTCACATCCCCAACGCAAGTGCCTACCCCAGGCGGTGGGCGCCCGTGCGGCTCAGAAGTCAGGCGGTCTACGCATGAGCACCTCACCGAACCCCAGGCAGCAGTTCACCCACAAGAAGGCGGTACGCGCCGGGATGGCCTCGTTCATGGGGACGACCATTGAGTTCTACTGTCGCGCGTCAGACTTAGTGGCAGGGCCGTTATGTAGGTCCTGAAGGAGAGTCAGACATGGGTAGACCACCCTCGATTCCGGCGGAGAAGAAGACCCGGATAGTGCTGAGCGTGCTGGCCGGCGAGATGTCCATCGCCGAAGCGGCACGCAAGGAGAAGGTCAGTGAGCAGTCCATCGGACGGTGGAAGGCCGAGTTCCTGGAAGCCGGCAAGACCGCCCTGGTGGCCGGCAGGTCCGGACCATCCTCCCGAGAGGAACAGCTGGAGGCCGAGGTCGCCGAGCTGACCCAGGCCTTGGGCGAGGCACACCTGGAAGCCAGGGTGTGGAAGAAGTCCGCGGAGGGCCGGCTGGGCCCTTCGAGGACCTCGAGGTGATCCGCGTGGAAGCGGGCATGTCGACCGCGAGGTTCTGCCAGCTCTTCGACATGCCCGAGCGGACCTGGCGCCGCTGGCAGGCCAAGGCCCGCACCGGGACGGCGGTGAAGGGACCGTGGCCGCAACCGGGACGGCAGGCCGCCAGGGAACTGGTGGTCAAGCACGCGCTGGCCCATCCGGCGTGGGGGCATCGGAAGATCTGGGCAATGGTCCGCCACGACGGGCATGTGGTTTCCGAGGCGACCGTGCTGCGGATCCTGCGCGACGAGGGGCTGATTCTGCCCGCGCAGTACCAACGGGAGCGACGGAAGCTGGCCGAGCGGCGCAAGGCCGCGTTCGCCACCGAGCCCTCAGGCCCGAACCAAGTCTGGCAGCTGGACTTCAGCGAGTTCGAGACCACCACCGGAGGGACCTGGCGGCTGGCCGGGTGCCGGGACTACTGGTCCAAGTACGAGCACCCCTTCCACGTTTCGCCCACCGGGAACCAGCACGACGCGATCGACGCGATCGAGTTGGCCCTGGCCGACTACGAGGCCATGTTCGGTCACCCGCTGGTCGAGGCCTGCCCGGTCGATCCCGAGACCGGTGAGCTGTTGCCCGTGGTGACCATCGTGACGGACAACGGCGGGCCGTTCCGGTCCTTCCGCTTCGAGTCCTTCATCGCCGCCCACCCCGAGCTACACCACGTGCGCACCCGAGTGAAGACCCCGGGGCAGAACGGGTCCCGTGAACGCGGCTTCGGCACGCTGAAGTACGAACGGCTCTACCTGGACGAGATTGACGACGCGATCGTGCTCGCCGAGCGGGCCGAAGACTACCGGATCGAGTACAACGAGCTCCGGCCCCACGAGGCCATCTCATGGAACCGGCCCAAGGAGGTGCACCTGGGCCTGGCCGACCCCACCACCCCGACATTCAAAACCAAGGAAATCCTGCCAACTACTTGACGCGGGACACTTCCAGTCGCCGATGATGACCTGTGCGTGCAGCAGCGAGTAAAAGCTGTTGATGTTGAGGCACTCGTCGCGGATCCGGCTGTTGAACGACTCGACGTACCCGTTGCGCCACGGCGAGCCCGGAGGGATGTAGGACAGGCCGGTGCGGGTGCCGGCCCAGTCGGCCATCGCCTCGCTGATGAACTCCGGCCCGTTGTCCGACCTGAGCACCGCCGGGGCGCCCCGGGCGGCGACGAGGTCCTGAGCCGCCCCCTTCATTCGGTCCGGACGTTCTGTGAGTCGTCGGTTTCCATTTGATGGGTGCACTGCCGAGCGTACTCGGCTGGGGTTAGGTAGCCGAGCGAGGAGTGCCGGCGGTGGTGGTTGTACTCGTCCTTCTGTCGCGCGTCAGACTTAGTGGCAGGGCCGTTATGTAGGTCCTGAAGGAGAGTCAGACATGGGTAGACCACCCTCGATTCCGGCGGAGAAGAAG
>NZ_JBHXFE010000101.1:0-3656 GCF_042722475.1 Streptomyces sp. NPDC127092 | reverse complement strand
AGGGCCAGAGCTGCACCGCCGCCGGCGGCACCGAGGAGCGCCAACGCCCCGCCGCCCAGCAGCAGACGACGCCGGGTCAGCCCGGCGCGGGTTGCGGTCTCCCCCTCCTCGGGCGGCGTTGTGTCGTAGGTGTCCCCGTCAGCGGTGACCACCATGCGCCAGGCGTCATCTCCAGGGGTGGTCACGCGCACTCGCACGGCCTCCAGCTGGCGGGCCGCAAGCTGGGCGACCACCGCGTCGATACCGGCGTCGCGCAACTCCTGGCCGGGTGCCCGCTCAACGCGCACCCCATCCAGCGTCACCGTCTCCGCGGCTTCGTCCAGGTGCAGGGTCAGCACCGGGAACGGTGGCACCGTGGCGGGGTCGAAGCCGGGATCGGCGGGCAGTGAGTTAGGCATCAGATTCCTCAATCCCATCGGCCGTGACCAAGAAATCTCGCAGATCGGCCTTCCTCACCCGTCGCAGTCGCTCGCCCAGCACCAGGGTTTTGAGCCCTGCCTTGTGCTGCCAGCGCAGCACGGTGGCGGTACTGACGCGCAACAGGTCGGCGATCTCCTCCAGAGTCAGCACCTCGGGCAGATCGGCAAGCAGCTCGTCCACAGCGGCAGCGTCGTTCACAATCACTCCTTTATAGTCCATGTGCGAAATAAGCGAGTCAAGCGACATACGGCAGACTCGCTTCATGTCAGACTTAGACGACACGCGTTGCACAAGGAACACAGAGCGTCTAACCTGACATGTAAAGGCTAGAGGAGGAGTGCATCGTGAGCAGACGAACAAACCCGTTCGTGAAGCGGGAGGCCGCGATCACGCAGCTCCCGGAGGAGGCGGTGCTGCATGACAGCCTGCTGGGAGCGCGACTCATGGAGAGCGGCCCGGCCTCGCCCGACGCTCTTCCTATCTCACCAGAAGACGTGACCTCGAAGGCCTGGCCAAAAGTACAGATTTCCGCGATTCCTGAGAGCCGCATCACAGTGATGGGTCTGCACGGAGGCGCGGGTGCCTCGACGCTGGCCGCCCTGATGGGTGAGGGCGTGGGCGACCACGGCCAGGCATGGCCTGAGCCCCCCGAGGGCCAGCCGCTCGGGGTCGTGGCGGTGTTCCGCAGTCACTGGCGCGGCTTGGAGGCCGCAGACCGCTTCGCGGAACAGTGGGCCGCTGGGATGCTTACCGGCTCCACACTGCTCGGCCTGGTCATTGTGGACGATGGCCCCACGCTCTCGGATGGCCAGCGCCGCGCGATGAAGCGCCTGCTGAAAATGACTCCCCGGGGGACGCGTATCCCCTGGGTGGAAGCGTGGCGACACGCTTCTCCTGACTCGGGGCGCATCCCGGGTCGTATCACCCGCATCACCCGCGCGCTGCATCAGGCAGCGGCGGATCTCTGAGAAAGGACAGCCTCGTGCTTTTCGAGACTGCAATGACCGTGGCCGGCAACATCCCCAACATCACTCCTGAGCAGCCCCCGGGCACCGATGGCCTCACCACGGCCCTGAACTGGCTCTCGTGGATCGTCATCATCCTGGGTGTGGCCGGCTTCCTCGTCTCGGCCGGCACCCTGGCCTTCGCGGCCCTGACGGGACGTGAGTTCAACAGCGGCAAGGGCCTGTTCCTGTCGATCATCGTCTGCATCCTCGCCGTCTCTGCCGGCGTGATCTTGCAGACCTTCATCTGAGCAACCGCCTCTAGAAACCACGGATCGGAGACCTGAGATGGCATCGACCGACGACACCCCAACCGCTTCGCCGTTCGGCCGGCGCTGGATCATCTCTGGAGCTGTGGTGCTCCTGGCCCTGGCTCTGGCCGTGTTCCTGGCCGTGCGCGGCGGGGTGGACAAGCAGCCGGCGGATTCTCCCGCCGCTGCCACGTCTGCCCCGCCTGCCGCCACGGGCGAGGCTGTGGCGACGCCGACGGCCACCACTGCGGCATGCAAGCCGCCGAGGACGAAAGAGAAGGGCATCCCCACGAAGGCCCCGGCCGTCTCGTGGGAGCGTCACCCCTCTGGCGGCGTCGTGCCTGTGTCCAAGGAACACGGCCCGACTGCACGGGAGGGTGACGCCTGGCGGTGCAGCTCGCGCACCGCCAGTGGCGCGCTCATGGCTGGAATCAGCCTTGTCTACAACTTCGCGACGGGGGATAAGTCCTCGGCGGTGGATGGCCCGAACCGGGAGAAGCTTTTTGCAGAAGGCCAGTACGGATCAAACACGGAGTTCGGGGTCGTTGAGGGCTACCGGATTCTGCTCGCCACCGAGAATAACGCTGAAATCGAGTACCTGCTTTCTGGTGCGGGTGCGCTTGGGGTTATGCGGGTGCCGATGGTGTGGGATACGGAAAGGCAGGATTGGGCGCTGGATAGCTCCTCGAATGATCTGAGCGTGACCATCGTGCAGGATCGCGACGGCTTCACGGCCTGGCGGTGACGCTCATGGCTGCCCTTGTACCCACTCCGTCTGCGTCCCCCTCGCCGGTGGCGTCTTCGGCCACCAGCGGTCCGCCGGAGCAGTGCTCTTCCCTGGACTTCGTTTGCAAGGGAAAAAACGCGGTTGCGGACGCCGCAACGGGGCTCGCTAACGAGACTATTACGAACTTCGTGGAGAGCATCGTTGAAGGCGCGGTGAACATTTTGCGCCAGATCGGGACGTGGTGGATGTCCGCCCCCGGGCCGTATTTTGACAATCCGATTGTCCAGAACATGCGGGATAATCTTTCCTGGTTCGTCTGGTTCTTCGGCGTGGTCGGCTTCCTGCTCGCGCTGGGTCGGCTGGTGGTTACCGCCTACACCTCGGGCTCGATCCGCGAGGGTCTGGTCTCCATCGGCGCGCTGTTCCTGAACATCGTGCTCGCCACGGGCGTCTACATCGCACTGATCCCGATGCTGCTCAACGCGGGTGACGCCGTGGCGACGTGGCTCCTGGACCAATCGACGGACAACGCCGACTTCGCCACGTTGGCGCAGCCGATGGCCGCAGAGGCGTTCCTGGCTTCTCCAGGCACCGCATTCTTGCTGGCCCTGTGCCTGTTCATCGGCGCTATCGCCAACTTCCTGATGCTGCTGCTCCGCAACGTCCTGCTGCTGGTGCTGATCGTGTTCCTGCCGGTCATCGCGGCCGGCTCGAACACGGAGGCAGGGCGGCAGTCGTGGCGGAAGGCTAACGCCTACTTGATCGCATGCCTGCTCATGAAGCCTCTCACCGCCGCAATCTACGGCTTCGGATTCATGCTCTTGCAGGACAGCGGGGAGGACTTCGGGCAGGTCATCGCCTCCTCGATCAGCGGCATTCTGCTCTTGCTCATGGCAGCTCTCGTGCTCCCGACGCTGGTCCGGTTCCTCTCGCCCGTGGCTGCCACGGGCATGAGTGGTTTCTCCGGCGCGGGCCTGATCGGGGCTGGCGTGGGCGTGGCGGCTGGTGCAGCGATGATTGCCGGCGCGGGAGGCGCGGGCGCGGCGGCTATGGCTGGCGGTGCCTCCCGCGCGGGCGGCGGCTCTGGCGGAGCTTCCATGGGCGGCGCTGGTGGTGACCCCACGGAGGGCACTGGCGGGACTCCTACGGGTGGAACTGACTCGGGGGGCACCACGGCCCCCGGCGTGACTACCTCCGGCACGGACTCGGCAGCCACCACGGCCCCCGGCACCAGACCCTCGCGTATGGGCTCAG
>NZ_JBHXFE010000100.1:353-3718 GCF_042722475.1 Streptomyces sp. NPDC127092 | reverse complement strand
GAGCCGACATCGAGGTGCCAAACCATCCCGTCGATATGGACTCTTGGGGAAGATCAGCCTGTTATCCCCGGGGTACCTTTTATCCGTTGAGCGACACCGCTTCCACTTGCCGGTGCCGGATCACTAGTCCCGACTTTCGTCCCTGCTCGACCTGTCAGTCTCACAGTCAAGCTCCCTTGTGCACTTGCACTCGACACCTGATTGCCAACCAGGCTGAGGGAACCTTTGGGCGCCTCCGTTACATTTTGGGAGGCAACCGCCCCAGTTAAACTACCCATCAGGCACTGTCCCTGACCCGGATCACGGGCCGAAGTTAGATATCCAGAGTGACCAGAGTGGTATTTCAACGGCGACTCCACGAACACTGGCGTGCCCGCTTCACAGTCTCCCACCTATCCTACACAAGTCACACCGAATACCAATACCAAACTATAGTAAAGGTCACGGGGTCTTTCCGTCCTTCTGCGCGTAACGAGCATCTTTACTCGTAATGCAATTTCGCCGAGTTCATGGTTGAGACAGCGGGGAAGTCGTTACTCCATTCGTGCAGGTCGGAACTTACCCGACAAGGAATTTCGCTACCTTAGGATGGTTATAGTTACCACCGCCGTTTACTGGGGCTTAAGTTCTCCGCTTCGCCGAAGCTAACGGGTCCCCTTAACCTTCCAGCACCGGGCAGGAGTCAGTCCATATACATCGTCTTACGACTTCGCATGGACCTGTGTTTTTGATAAACAGTCGCTTCCCCCTGGTCTCTGCGGCCCCGATCCCCTCACACCAGCACGTGGTGCTCAGGGTTGGGGCCCCCCTTCTCCCGAAGTTACGGGGGCATTTTGCCGAGTTCCTTAACCATGATTCTCTCGATCGCCTTAGTATTCTCTACCTGACCACCTGTGTCGGTTTAGGGTACGGGCAGTTTGAACCTCGCGCCGATGCTTTTCTAGGCAGCATAGGATCACCGGATCACCCACCACGTGGGCGCCCATCAGGTCTCAGGCATACAGCCGGCGGATTTACCTACCGGCAGCCCTACACCCTTAGACCAGGTCATTTCCATTGCCCGGCCCGGCTACCTTCCTGCGTCACACCTGTTAATGCGCTTGCCTCCCCGGTTCAGGTCCCGCGCTCCCCATCACCGACCCCGTCAAAGACGGGGTTCGGGATGGTTCGGGCGGTTAGTATCACCGGCTCAACATGGACGGTTCTTCACTGGTACGGGAATATCAACCCGTTGTCCATCGACTACGCCTGTCGGCCTCGCCTTAGGTCCCGACTTACCCAGGGCAGATTAGCTTGACCCTGGAACCCTTAGTCATCCGGCGGACGGGTTTCTCACCCGTCTTTCGCTACTCATGCCTGCATTCTCACTCGTCCACAATCCACCAGAAGTTACCCGCTGGCTTCACCTCGTGAACGACGCTCCCCTACCCATCCAGCAAAACTGAATGCCACGGTTTCGGCGGTGTACTTGAGCCCCGCTACATTGTCGGCGCGGAATCACTTGACCAGTGAGCTATTACGCACTCTTTCAAGGGTGGCTGCTTCTAAGCCAACCTCCTGGTTGTCTCAGCAACTCCACATCCTTTCCCACTTAGCACACGCTTAGGGGCCTTAACCGGTGGTCTGGGCTGTTTCCCTCTCGACTATGAAGCTTATCCCCCACAGTCTCACTGCCACGCTCTCACTTCCCGGCATTCGGAGTTTGGCTGAAGTCAGTAACCTTGTAGGGCCCATCGTCCATCCAGTAGCTCTACCTCCGGGAAGAAACACGTGACGCTGCACCTAAATGCATTTCGGGGAGAACCAGCTATCACGGAGTTTGATTGGCCTTTCACCCCTACCCACAGCTCATCCCCTCCATTTTCAACTGAAGTGGGTTCGGTCCTCCACGCGCTCTTACACGCGCTTCAACCTGGCCATGGGTAGATCACTCCGCTTCGGGTCTAGGACACGCGACTCAATCGCCCTATTCAGACTCGCTTTCGCTACGGCTTCCCCACACGGGTTAACCTCGCCACGTATCACTAACTCGCAGGCTCATTCTTCAAAAGGCACGCTGTCACCCCACAAGGAGGCTCCAACGGTTTGTAGGCACATGGTTTCAGGTACTATTTCACTCCCCTCCCGGGGTACTTTTCACCATTCCCTCACGGTACTGATCCGCTATCGGTCAACAGGTAGTATTCAGGCTTACCAGGTGGTCCTGGCAGATTCACACGGGATTCCTCGGGCCCCGTGCTACTCGGGCAACCCTCCAACAGCGGCGGAACACATTTCGACTACGGGACTCTCACCCTCTACGGTCCAGCATCCACACTGGTTCGTCTATATGCCCGCACCTCACTGCGCCATGCCGGCAGACATGACAAGGAGGGGCCCACAACACCGCACATGCAACCCCTGCCGGGTATCACACACATACGGTTTAGCCCCATCCGCGTTCGCTCGCCACTACTAACGGAATCACTTTTGTTTTCTCTTCCTGTGGGTACTGAGATGTTTCACTTCCCCACGTTCCCTCCACCCGGTCTATGTGTTCAACCGGGGGTCACACGACACGTCGTGCGGGGTTTCCCCATTCGGAAATCCTGGTCTCAACGTCCGGTTATCGACTCCACCAGGCTTATCGCAGATTCCCACGTCCTTCTTCGGCTCCTGTTGCCAAGGCATCCACCATGCGCCCTTGGAAACTTTCACACACAATGAAAGTCCTCAAATGAGCAATATCTAACTAAGATGTCATTCTCGGCATCACCACACCTCACACACCACCCCAGGGGGAACAGTGCGATCAACGATGCAGCAACAAAAAAATAAGATGCTCGCGTCCACTATGCAGTTCTCAAACAACAACCCACACCCCATCCACCAACCCACAAGGCCAGCTTCACAAGATACGGAGACCAGAAACAACAACCCAACCCTCACAGATCAGGGTGCCTGCTGTTCCAGGACCCAACAGTGTGCCAACACCAGCTCGCAGCCACCAACACCACCCATTCCAACCACACCCGCAAAGGCATGACGTACTCGAGCACTGCCGGCACCACCACTGGCACCATTCATTGATGTTCCACCCATGAGCAACCCGCCATCACACACGCGGTGATGCAACGGGCACTAATGCTCCTTAGAAAGGAGGTGATCCAGCCGCACCTTCCGGTACGGCTACCTTGTTACGACTTAGTCCCAATCGCTGGTCCCACCTTCGACGGCTCCCCCCACAAGGGTTAGGCCACCGGCTTCGGGTGTTACCAACTTTCGTGACTTGACGGGCGGTGTGTACAAGGCCCGGGAACGTATTCACCGCAGCGTTGCGGAGCTGCGATGGTGGAGGGCTCGGAGGTGATGGGGTGGGGTGGGAG
>NZ_JBHXFE010000100.1:0-343 GCF_042722475.1 Streptomyces sp. NPDC127092 | reverse complement strand
ATTGTAGCATGCGTGAAGCCCAAGACATAAGGGGCATGATGATTTGACGTCGTCCTCACCTTCCTCCGAGTTGACCCCGGCAGTCTCCCATGAGTCCCCACCATTACGTGCTGGCAACATGGAACGAGGGTTGCGCTCGTTGCGGGACTTAACCCAACATCTCACGACACGAGCTGACGACAACCATGCACCACCTGTGAACCCGCCCCAAAGGGGAAACCGTATCTCTACGGCGATCGAGAACATGTCAAGCCTTGGTAAGGTTCTTCGCGTTGCATCGAATTAATCCGCATGCTCCGCCGCTTGTGCGGGCCCCCGTCAATTCCTTTGAGTTTTAGCCTTG
>NZ_JBHXFE010000099.1:1686-3759 GCF_042722475.1 Streptomyces sp. NPDC127092 | reverse complement strand
GGGAAGGAACAAAAGGGGGGAAGAGACACGTGCGGGGCCTCGAAACGAGACGCGGTGTCCCCACCACTCTGTGTGCGGAGGGGGCGGCCTGCGGGCCCGGTCGCCCCGGCTCAGGCCGCCAGGTCCACGTCCTTCGTCTCCTTCATGAACAGGCCGGTCAGGCCGGTGAGGCCGCCGACCACCATGAGGTAGATCGGGAACGCGCTGGCCCACCCCTGCGCCGTCAGCCACGTGATCAGGTACGGCGCCGTGCCGCCGAAGATCGCGGTGGCCAGCGAGAGCATGGTGGCCACGCCCTTGGCGCGCACCGCCGTGGGCAGCACCTCGGACCAGACGGCGCCGTTGACGCCGAACAGCAGCGCCACGGCCAGCAGGGCGATGGTCTGCACGAGCAGGAACGAGGCGAAGGTGCCGTCCAGCATGCCGAACAGCGGGAACGGCAGCACCACGAAGAGCAGGCCGAAGGCGATGACCAGCGGGCGGCGGCCGATCCGGTCGCCCAGCAGGCCCGCCCCGAGGATGGCGGCCAGGAAGATCACCTGGGCCAGGAGCGAGGCCGAGAGGGTGGTGGACTTGTCCATCTGATGGGCCACCTGCGCGTGCGTGGGCAGGTAGATCAGCCACGTGTAGAACATCAGGGAGCCGCCCGCGGAGACCAGGAAGATCGTCAGCAGGCCGCGCCACACCGCGCCCGGCTCCCGGCGCGGGGCGTCGTCGGCGGTGGGCACCACCTGCTGCGCCGCCGTGAAGTGCTCCGACTCCGTCAGGCTCCGTCGCAGATACAGCGCGTAGAGGCCGAGGACGCCGCCGATGCCGAACGCCACGCGCCAGCCCCAGGACGCCACCTGCTCGTGGGAGAGCAGCGTGTTGATGGCCAGGCCCACGAGCGTCGCCAGGATCGTGCCCACCACCACGGACACCCACGACGTCGCCCCGAACAGCCCGCGCCGGCCCTGCGGCGCCCGCTCCACGAGGTAGGTCACGGAGGTGCCCATCTCGCCGCCGTGCGCCAGGCCCTGCAGCAGGCGGGCGACGACGAGGATCACCGAGGCGAGGACGCCCACCGTGCCGTAGGTGGGGGTGAAGGCGATGATCAGGCTGCCGAGCGCGGTGATCATCATCGCCGCGAAGAGGCTGCGCTTGCGGCCCACCCGGTCCGCGTAGGCGCCGAACACGTAGCCGCCGATGGGGCGGGCGACGAAGCCCACCGCGAAGACGGCCAGGGTGGCGAGCAGCTCGGAGGTGGGGTTGTCCGCGTGGAAGATCTGCGCCGCGAAGACCGGGGCGAAGATCGTGTAGACGTTCCAGTCGTACCACTCCAGCGCGTTGCCGAAGTTCACGGCCAGCATGTCCTTCAGGCTCCGGGGGCAGGCCCCGGGCACGGGAGCGGGCCGGGCCGCGCCGGTGGCCGCGGTGCTCATGCCCGTCCCTCGAGGCCGGCCTGGGCATCGCCGTCGGCGCCGGGCACCCGCATCTCGAAGGTCTCCCGCACCACGGTGTAGTCGAAGTAGCCCAGGCGGGCGATCGGCTGGATGCGCGGGATGTCGAGGCGGCCGTCGGCGGTGATGACGTCGTCGTCGATGTGGATGGTGTCCACGTGGGCGAAGACCACGTCGATGGTGCCGACGTTCGAGTCGCCCTTGATGCGGTGCGTCGAGTGGTAGCGGCACTCGAAGCGCACGGGGGACTCGGCGACCATCGGGATGGGGTGGTTGTCCGCGTAGACCTTGGTGACGCCGTGCTCGGCGATGCGGTCCCACTCGCTCTCGCCCGGCTCCAGGGCCATGGCGGAGACGTTGACGGCCTCGCGCAGGTCGTAGGTGGCCATGTTCCACACGAACCAGCCGGTCTGCTCCGCGTTGAGGACGGTGTCCTTGCGGCGTCCGTCCGGGTACTGGTTCGCGGAGAACATCACCATGGGCGGGTCGAAGGTGAGGTTCTGCCACTGGCTGTAGGGGGCGATGTTCTCCCGGCCGTCCGTGCTCACGGAGGACAGCCAGCCGATGGGCCGCGGCACGGTGGAGCTCTTGAAGGGGGAGAAGGGCAGGGGGTTGGCCTCGTGCTGCGGGCGGT
>NZ_JBHXFE010000099.1:0-1676 GCF_042722475.1 Streptomyces sp. NPDC127092 | reverse complement strand
GTACTTCATGAGTCCTCCATGTGACGCCGGTAACAGGATGTGGGTCACGCTACGCCGCATATCCCGGATATATCAAACGGATTGGGGGCAGATGACTGCCTACGCTGGGCCCATGAACAAGTCGGAGGAGGCCTACGCCCGCCTGACGCAGAAGATCGAGACCGGGGAGCTGCCACCGGGCGCCATCCTCAGCGAGGCGGACCTCATCGACGCCGCCGAGACGGGGCGCACACCCCTGCGCGAGGCCGTGCAGCGCCTCATCCGAGACCACTGGCTCCTGGCCGGTGGGGGACGGGGACTGCAGGTGCCCCCGATCTCCGTGGACGACCAGCTGGAGAGGCTGGAGGTGCGGCGGTCGCTCGAGGCCCTGGCCGTGGGACTGGCCTGCGCGCGGGCGGACGAGGAGCAGCTGGCCGCCGTCGCGGCCCACGTGCGGCACCTGCGCACGGTGGAGGACCTGCCGGCGTACGTCGCCGCCGTCGGGCGCTCGCACGAACTCCTGCGCACGATCGCGAACAACCGCTATCTCGCCGACTCCCTGGTCCCGCTCCAGGGGCTCTCCCGGCGGTTCTGGCTCGCCACCACGAAGGGCCTGCCCGACGAGGTCGAACGCGGCCGGGCGTTCTACGTCCCGGCGCTGGAGGCGGTGACCCGGAGGGACGCGGCAGGAGCCCGGGCCGGGGTGCTGGCCCTGCACGACTTCCTGGCACGCTCGGCGCTGGACTACGCCGCCCGACGCGCGGCCCACGGCAGCGCCGAGCCCCCAGCCCCGTGGGCAGCGGGGCACTGACGCGCGCGGCCCCCGCGCCTGAACGGACCCCCGCCCGCCTCAGGCCAGCAGCGACGCGTCCGTCCGGTGACGGCTGACGATCGTGTGGATCAGCCGGGCCGCGGCCTTCGCCGTGCGGCCGTCCACGTCCAGGGCGGGGTTGAGCTCCACGACGTCGGCCAGGGCCAGCTTCCCGGACTGGGTGGCCTCCAGCGCGCACGCGTGGATCACCTCGTACGGCACGCCGAAGCCGGCCGGTGCGCTCACCCCCGGGGCGACGGCGGCCGGCAGCACATCCAGGTCGATCGTCAGGTAGAGCACGTCCACGGCGTTGATGAACGAGCGCACCCAGCGGCGCACGCCGGTGACGTCGGCGGTCTGGGCCTGCTCGTCGGTCACCCACGTGACCCCGCGTTCGCGCGCGGTGTCGAACAGGGCCCGGGTGTTGTTTGCCTCGCTGATGCCCACCACCGCGTAGGAGAGCTGATGCTCCGCCCCCTCGGCGTCCCGCAGCGCCTGCAGGAACGGGGTGCCGGAGCTGGGCCGCGGCGCCTCGCGCAGGTCGAAGTGCGCGTCCAGGTTGAGGATGCCCACGCGGGTGCCCGCGCCCACGCGCGTGGAGCCGGTCAGGCCCGTGATCGATGCGTAGGCGGTCTCGTGTCCGCCGCCGAGCACCACGGCCAGGTCGTGGGCGTTCAGCAGCCCGCTGACCACCGTGCCCAGCTCGGCCTGGCCCGCCTCGAGCTCGCCCGGGGCGTCGTCGTCTCCGCGGTCCACGGACACGTCGCCCGCGTCCACGAGCGCGCCCGTGCCCTCGAGATACGCGAGCGAGGCGAGCGCGCCACGCAGCGCCTCCGGGCCGTCCTCGGCGCCCACGCGGCCGTGGTTCCGGCGCACGCCCTCGTCC
>NZ_JBHXFE010000098.1:0-4376 GCF_042722475.1 Streptomyces sp. NPDC127092 | reverse complement strand
GCGTGGTCTAGACATGGTGACCCTCTAGTCGACGGGTCAGCCCGGACTGCACGACGGGTACGGGTGGAAGCTCACACGTCCGCAGTGCCAAGCCACCGACGCTGCCCCTCCCGGTCCCGGACGTACTCGGGCCACAGGACATTGATGGGCGGTTCGAAGCTGGCCGGCAGTAGCGGTGCGCAACCTCGCCCTGCCTTGCGGCGGGCGAACTCCTCGGCGGCGTCACTCAACAGAGAAGGGTCGGTCAGCAGATCGATGAAGGTCCCGCTGATGGTCTTGCCCGCCACGTCGATGGTCGGATCGATGGTGGCCGGGATGCCGCCCAGGGCGTTCATCACCCAAGCCGGGTAGGGAGCTTCCCCCTGGGCCTGCTTCAGGGCCGGACGCGAGATGTAGAAGCGCACGGTCGGGGCATAGTGGGTCATCTCCACGTAGTCGTCGCTGGTCCAGTTCAACTGCCAGGGTGCCAGGTGCTCGCGCAGGCCCCGTTCGGCGTCCTGCGGGGTGATGAGCGATTGGCATTCCTCCAGGAAGGGCCGGTCCATCGGCGCCAGGCCCAGTTCGCGCTGGATGGACTGCGCAACGGCAACCGCATCCGGACCGTACTGGGGGGCACCGACTTCTTCGAGATTGGCGTACAGGGCCTGGGCGAGCGCGTGATTGGTCAGCCCGGGCCGAGACCGGGCCACCCACGTCTCGTCGACCCGGCAGTGTGCCATCGCGGCGGCATGCTCGGCGTTGCGGTCGAGCACCTGCAGGATGTGCTCGGCCATGTCGATGTCCGGTGTGCGCCATGAGTATTGGATGCGGGCCACACGGGCGGGCAGGTTGTCGGCGGTGGCCTGGCCTGAGGCCAGGATGGCGTCCGAGAGACTCCAGCCGCCGAAGCTGGGCAGCATGGCGTCCTGCATGATCCGGGAGGCCGAATACATCTGCATCAGGGCAACGTTGGCCCCGGGGGCACGGGCGGCCGAGTGCGAGGCGGGGATGGGGGACTCCGGGCTACCACTCGTCTGCCAGGTCTCGGGCTCCTCGCAGACGAACTCGTATACCTTCGAGTAATACGCACCGCACTGGGTGTCCCAGCGGGCCGTGTTGCACAGAGGCAGCATGTAGAAGGGATGGAAGCTGACGATCGCGTCCACGTTTTCGTAGTAGCCGCGCAGCCCGTGAACGACCTTGGACCCGTGCATCTTCTCGGCCGGTTCACCTGTGTACCGCAGCGTGCCGGGGATGTCGTGCTGGCGCATGGCGTGCTGGGTGGCCAAGAGCCCGGCGAGGGTAGAGATCCCAAGCACCGAATGCGGGTCCGTGTGCCCAGGCGCATGTGTGTCCAGCCCCTCCCGGGCGGCGGCCCGGGTGTCGGGTGCTTGGCAGTTCCCCGGGACCGCGTCGTACTCGGCATAGGTCAACAGCGTGGGCCCCTCGCCGTGGGTCCATTCCGCGCAGAACGCGGTGGGCATACCCGCCGAGCCGGACTCCACGGTGAACCCGTAAGAGGTCAACAGGTCCACATACCAGGCGGCGGATTCGAACTCACGCCAAGCTGGCTCGGCCAGGTTCCAGATGTGCTGATGCCAGGTGGAGAGCTCGGTGAAGTGATCGTCGATCCACTGCCGGGCGGTCTGCTTGGCCTGGAATGTGAGGATGCTCATCGGGTGGCCTCCTCAGAGAACAGGGCCAGCGGCACGTGCACGAGCTGAACGCCGCCAGCGGAGACCGCCGCGGCCACGGCTGGTTCGAGTTCCCCGGGACTCGCGATACGACGACCCGTGGCCCCGAATGCCTGAGCTAGCGCGGCCCAATCGGGCTGGGTGAGGCGGACCCCGATCGGGGCGATGCCGACGGAAGCCTCGTTCTCCTCGATCTCCTTATATCCGCCGTTGTCTACCACGACGACAACGAGGTCAAGCCGCTGTTCGACAGCGGTGACGAGCTCCTGAATGGAGAACATGAGCGCGCCGTCTCCGACGACGCAAACGACCGGGCGGGAATCGTCGGCGATGCCCGCCCCTATCGAGGCCGGCAGCCCATACCCCAGCGTGGCGTAGGTTGCCATGTACAGGTAGGAGTTCCGCCGAGCCAGCGGAATATGGTTCGCCGTGCCGTAGTAGCAGATCTGTGATGAGTCCGCCCCGAGGATGACATCATCCGGCAGTGCCGCAGCGATGGCTTCGGAGACTGCGACCACGGCCGGACTCCAGTCCCTGGACTCGGCCTCAATGGCCGTGCGCACCTCGGCGGCGCGCCGGGCGCCACTAACTCTCCGCTCCTTTCGATCAAGCGGCGTCAACGCCTCTATGAGTTGGTCGACAACAGCCTCGGCGTCTGCGGCAATGCCCACTTGGGCTGGAAGATTCTTGTGCAGCTGGGACTGCAGGCGGTCGATGCGCACCACCACGCCCGAGGGCGACAGGGGCCCCCACCACAGTTCCGCCTCGCCGACCTTGGACCCGACCACGATCAGCACGTCCGCGGCATTCACCACGGCCTGGGCTGTCTTCAACCTGAGCGCGGCGCCCAGGGACAACGGGTGCGTCTCAGGGATGGCAGCGCGCCCGTTGAGCGTGGTCACCACGGGGGCGTCGGCCAGTTCCGCAAGCGTGACCAATCGGTGTCCGGCGCCCAGGGACCCGCCGCCGTAGACGATCACAGGGCTGGTGGCCGAGCTGAGCAGGCGCGCCGCCTCCTGGACCTGGTCCTCAGGTGCGCGCCGGGCAGCGGGCAATGGACGCGCCCCCAAGTCGAGCTGGCCGAGGTCAATGGGGGCCTCGAGGACATCGAGGGGGATCTCGATGACCACCGGACGGGGCCGACCAGTGCGGAACAGCTCGAAGGCCTCGTGCACGGCCCGCACCGCCTCCGGAGCGCTGGACACCCGGCGGGACCACTCGGCGACGGCCTCAGCTGCGGCTTGAGAGTCCTTGGTCTCATGCAGGGCACCCATGTCCGCGAACTCTTCCCCGAGCGAGGGTCCGGGGGTGAGCACGATCATCGGTCGGGACTCAGCATATGCGGTGGCCACAGAAGACAACGCGTTCAGCAAACCCGGCCCTGAGGTCGTGATCACCACACCGGGAAGGCCGGTCTGCAGTGACCAGCCGTCAGCTCCGTACCCACTGCCTTGCTCATGACGGTTCGTCACCGCGCGAATGCCCAGCCGGGGCAGGGCCCGGTACAGCTCCAGATTGTGCGTTCCGGGGATGCCGAAGACAGTGTCGATTCCGTAGTTGCGCAGGGTGGTCAGTACGGCGAGGGCCACATTGTTCTGGCACGTGGTCTCTGTCATGGCACTGTCGGTCGTGGCGGAGTTAATCATGATGTTCCTTGGTTCCTTGGGCGCTCTACTTGCTCAGGCGTTGTCCGCGATGTAGACGGAAACCCCGCCCACCCACGTCGACAACACCGGGATGTCCTGGATGGTCGCGGCGTCCACGGCCAGTGGGTCAGCGCCGAGCACCACGAAGTCAGCGCGCTTGCCCGGGGTGAGGCTGCCCAGATCACTTTCCCGCCCCAGGACGCGCGCACCGGCGAGGGTGTGGGCCTGCAGGGCGCGCTCGGCGCTGATTCGTAACGTGTCCGGACCGAGCCGGTCGCCACGGGCAGTAGTTCGGGTGACCGCAGTTTGGACGGCCTGCAGTGGCAACGGATCGGCAACGGGGGCGTCTGAGCTGAGCGTGACCGGGACACCGGCGTCGACGAATTCCCCGAGCGGGTTGAACCTCTCCCCTGGGGTGCCAATCGCGTCGGTGACACCGGATCCCCAGTTGTAATAGTGCTGAGGTTGGTTCACCGGCAGGATGCCGGCGGCGGCCATCCGGGTGATTTGCTCGGGGGTGGGCAGTCCACAGTGTTCGATGCGGTGCCGACAGTCCTCGCGCGGGTGATCCCTCTGAACCTGCTCGATCGTGCTGATCACCATCTCGATCGCATCGGGCGACTGTGCATGAGTGGCGGTTTGCAGCCCGGCGCGATGGGCTCTGCCGACGAGCTCGGCGTACTCGGCCGGCTCGTGGTAGAGCATGCCGGTGCGGCAAGGGTCGCCCACGTACCCGTCCGGGAAGTAGGCGGTCCACCCACCCAGGGTGCCGTCTGCGTAGAACTTGAACCCCGCGAAGGAGAGCATGCTGTTGCCGAAGGCCCCGCGCATGCCGATCTCGAGTCCCTCCTCCAGGAGGGAGGACAGCAGGTACATGGCGTAGCGGATTTTCAGTTCCCCCCGCTCGGCCAGGTGCAGGTACATGTCGAACTCACGACGTGTGACCTGAGCGTCGCCGACAGTGGTCACGCCTCCGGCAGCGAAGGACTGCTGGGCCAGCGCCAGTTGTTGGATGTGGTCTTCGAGACTGTCGCCCAGGTGCAGGTTAGGACCGTGG
>NZ_JBHXFE010000097.1:3093-4566 GCF_042722475.1 Streptomyces sp. NPDC127092 | reverse complement strand
ATCGGTGGGTGCGGGGTCGATGTAGGGGTAGCTGGCGAGGTAGGACAGCACTTCGTCACGGGGCAGGAGGCCGGCCGCGTAGAGGTCGATGACTTCGGCCGGCCACAGCGGATGTGTGGCGGGCCTGTCAGCCAGGCTTGTGCGGGCGCGAGCGAGGTATTCGCTGATGCTCGACTGGGCTCGGCCGAGCGCACCGGCGAGCTGCTGCTGGGTCACTCCCAGGTCGGCAGCCTTGACGAGCTGCACACGGCGGAGCACGTCAAGGGCGGTCGGGATGCCCTGGAGCTGTGCGAGCTGCTGGGTGGCCTCATCGGGGGTCGTCGGGGGGATCAGGGTCAGGGTCATGGGGGCACCTCTTTCGTCCGCCTACAGGGTATCGGATACCCGATACGGAGGGAAGGTGGCTCACGCCGGGCTGCCCTGGGCCGGGGGCCGGGACAGGGTGACGCTGGGGGAGGCACGGTGTGGGCGCCAGGGCACCCTGATGCTCCGATGATTTCCGCTGGGTGAGGGCCTGTTTTAGCCAGGTGCGGACGGTGCGGGTAGTGACGCCCATGCGCTCCGCGATCTGCGCGGCGGTGGCTCCGTTTGCGGCCTGCTGGCGGGCCTCAGCGGCGCGGACGGCTGCCTTCTGGGCGCGCACATGGGCGGCACGCTGGGCGGCAGTGACACGCTGGGCACGCTGGGCGGCGGTACCGCGTGAGCCTCCGATGCGGCCGCGCTCGGCTTGGCGGCGGCGGTAGGCGTCGGAGAGGTGGCCGTGTCCTCGGCCGCGGAGTCCATTGCGCGGCCGTTGGCGGGCTTCGTATCGCTCGATGGAGCGGATGATCCCGGCGACTTCGGCGGTAGGTAGGGGCGGTGAGCACAGGGCGTTCGCGTGAGCTGCGGCCTCGGCCACGGTGCCCGAGAGGCGCAGACGTGCGTAGTCGAACACGAACTGGTTGCGTTCGCCCTGCTCTACGGTCATGGACGCCTCTGCCGCGCTCACGAGGGCGCGAGCGGTGTTGGTGTCTCGTCGGGCGGCGGTGGGCACGTGGGCCTCGAGGGTGGGCCAGGTGTGGTTCTCGATCATCTCGGCTCGGAGCGCGCCCAGAGATCGGGGGGTGGTCGGTCCCCAGATCACGCGGCCTTCGGTGGCCCATCCGGTCCAGGTGGGGTTCCACTGGCGGCGGTTGGTGAACGCGGGGTCACCACCGACGGCGGCGGTGAGGGCTGCGCGCACGTCCTCTGCGAAAGCGACGGGGGCGGTGCGGGCGTTCGGTCCCACGGTGACGTGCTCGATGATCCATCCGGCCTGGACGTGGCCGTTGCGGCCCTTCTCGATGATCCATGACGGGGCGGGCACGTCGGCGGCGAAGATGCGGAGCAGGGAGTCGTCGTGATCCATGTCCACGGTGAGCACCCACATGACGCCGCCGGGGCGGCGTCCGGTGCCTGCGGTCACGGGATCAACGAACTGGAAGTGCTCGATCC
>NZ_JBHXFE010000097.1:296-3083 GCF_042722475.1 Streptomyces sp. NPDC127092 | reverse complement strand
GGTGGGTTCCAGGTTGGGGGTGGTGGCCCCCCCTGCAGGGAGGCCCACCGCTTTTTTATGCGGTTTTGCGGGTGTCCTGCTCGAACGGCAGGGGGTCGGTGGAGGGGTTGGGCAAGTTCCAGCCCTCGGGGATGCCGTGCTCATCCGGGGTTCCCGAGAGGGCTGCGCCTTCGACAACCGCCCACATGGGAAGGCCAGTCTGGTCAGCAATCTGGTCCAGACGCTCCTTCACTTCTGGCCGCACGCGCACGTGCAACTGCACAGTGTCGGTGCCTCGCGGGCGTCGCGGTGTGGTCGTCATGCGACCGATGGTACCGGTACCGGGGCGAAGTGGGAATAGGTGTGCATGAGCATGTCACCCGGTCGGGGATGCCGCCGTAGTGCGGTCGGTGTAGGCGTAGTCGTTGATCTTGGTTGGGTCGTCCGGGTCGAAGGTGAACGTGTAGTACCGGATGGGCGTGCCGGCGCGGGGCAGTGCGCTTCCGTCTGGACGCTTCCAGCTCCAGGTGGCGCGCACGGCCACGCCGGGGGTATCGGCTTGCGTGTTGAGACTGACCACGGGCTCAGAGGTGGCGTGCTCCTTGGCTGCGGCCGTCCACTCGGCCCCGCTGCTAGGCCGTTCGGGGGTGGTGACGCGGGCGGCGCGTTCGTCGGTCATCAGGTGGCGTGCGCGCAGCTCGGCGTGGGTCTGGGTCGCGTCCTCGGCTGGGTTCCAGGTCGTCATGATGCGGGCGGCTTCCAGCGCGATTGCCTGCTGTTCGGCGGTGACCTTGGGGTGTGCAGCGTGCTCGGGGGTGGCCGGCTCGGCGGTGGCCGTGGCGGGCGCGCTTGTGGTGAGCGTCGGCAGCGGCTCGGGTGCTGGCTCCTTGGCGGTGCAGCCGGCCAGGGCGAGGGCGGTCAGGGCGAGGGCGGCGGCGTGGCGTTTTTTCATCACTGGTACCTCAGCGGGACGTTGTGGGACAGGAGGATGGGCTCGGGGTCTACGGGGGTGCCGTCTTTGAGAATCATGAAGTGCAGGTGTCGGCCGTTGGCGTCGCCCGATTGGCCCTCGGTGCACAGGGGCGTGCCTGCGGCGACGGTCTGGCCGGCCCGCACGCGATGGCTACCCTCGGCACAGTGGACGTACTTGAAGCCGATGCTGGGGTTATCGGGGGCGTGACCGATCACGGGGAGGCCGGCATCCCAGTTGGTGCTTACCTCGGTGATGACCAGATCGGTGGCTGCCACCACGGTTCCGGCGCCCCCGCTGGTTGCCACGTCCAGGCCGTTGTGGTTGGCAACGTAGTCCGCGCACCCCACGCCTTCGACGCACCCGCGATAGCCGAAGGGGCTGGTGACCCATGAATCGGCCAGGGGAAGAACCCACTTGCCGGAGCCGACTTCTCCGATCACGTCTCCGCCGGGGATCGCGCAGCTGCCGGACCCGGCTTGGGCCAGGGACATGATCTGGCGGACATAGTTCTGCGTCTCCTCGATGGCCGGAATGCCTCCGGCTGCCAAAACGACGTTGTGCCCGGCGTTGTACGAGGCTAGGGCGAACTCGATGCGCTGCTGGTCGCTGGTCACCAGGGAGGCGGTGAGGCGCTGGAGCTCGGCCATATAGCGGCCCTGGGCGTCGATGGCGGCGAACGGGTCGAACGGGTCTTTGCCCTTGCCCCACACGGCCCACGTGGAGGGGATGAACTGCGCCATCCCCTGTGCCCCGCTAGAGGGTTGGACCGTGCGGGGGTCGAACCGGCTCTCGGTCCACAGCTGGGCGGCGATGATCGCCGGGGGGAGGTTCGCGGTCTGGGCTGCGGCGTTGATCGCGTCCTGATACTCGGGCGGCACGACCATCTGCTCCCCGTCCACGGACGCCCCACAGGACACTAGGGCGCTCTTCTTCTGCTCATCCTCGGCGGCCAGGCTGATGATGAACAGGGGCGTGAGGATCACGAGGAGGAGCAATGCGCCGGCGGCGGCAATGAGCTTGCCCTTGGAATCGTCCATCGGGGGCCTTTCAGGCGCGGGGGGCCGCGTAGAGCACGGTCTGATCGAGCGTGGGGGCGACGATGTATGCGGCTCCCTCGGTGATGGCTCGCGGGGGCACGTCCGCGTCGGTGAACGTGCGCCACGGCGTCGGGGAGGCGTCACGTTTGAGTCTGAGGGTGGCCGGCTGACGCTTGTGCGTGCCGTAGAGGGTGGCCCCGTCTGCGGCGGTGGCCGTGAAGTCCTCCAGTACACGGGCGAAGGGCTGTGCTCCGGTGGAGACCAAGACGGAGCCCACGAGCAGCAACGAGCTTCCCAGGTCGCGGGTGCGGGTCTTCTGGTCGATGCGCTCGGGCACGGCCTTGTCCATGAGCACAGCTCCATCGGCCGGGCGGATCAGGGCCAGGCGGCTGCCGCCCCTGGTCCTCCATGCGGTGAGCACGGTCTCCGGGCCGGTGGCCCATACCGCCACGGGCGTCTGCGTGGGGGCATCGGAGAGGGCGAGGCGGTGCTCGCCGGTCTTGGAGCCTTGGGCGTCGAGGTGGTCAACGCGGTCGGCCCCGATGGCGTGCAGGGTGCCGTCAGCCTGCCGCAGACCGGCACGGGTGCCGGCGGGGATCGTGATGCGCCGGGTAGCCATCTGCGCGGTGGGCACATCCACGAACCAATCGGGTAGCTCGATGAAGGGGCCAGGCCCGTTCAGCTCGGCCCGGAATCCCTGCTCGAGCCGGTAGGTCGTCGGGGCCACGGGCGCGCCGGCCACGGGCGGGGCGGTCAGTGACCAGATGCTCAGCTGCGTGGCCGTGGTGACACCGATGC
>NZ_JBHXFE010000097.1:0-286 GCF_042722475.1 Streptomyces sp. NPDC127092 | reverse complement strand
GTCCTGGCCGTCCCAGGTGATGCGGCGGGCGTCGTGGATCGCGTCGGGGGCGGACGCGCCGGCCCACTGGGGTTGAGCGGTGTCAGGGTGACGCAGGGTGAGCACTCCGTCATCGGAGACGGTGCCGATGTGGCCGCTGGAGAGCACGCACACGTCAGAGGATCGGCCTACGGGGATGGACCATCGCGCGCTACCGGAGAATCCGGGTGGAGGGGCCACGGGAATCTGCGCGCCCGCGCCGGGCACCTGCCAGGCCGGTGGGGCCTCGGGGGCAAGCAACCGGGGC
>NZ_JBHXFE010000096.1:1471-4674 GCF_042722475.1 Streptomyces sp. NPDC127092 | reverse complement strand
CTTCAGAACTAACACAGTGGACGCGAGCAACTGAGGACAAGCCCTCGGCCTATTAGTACCGGTCAGCTCCACCCATTACTGGGCTTCCACATCCGGCCTATCAACCCAGTCGTCTACTGGGAGCCTTACCCTCTCAAGGAGGTGGGAATACTCATCTCGAAGCAGGCTTCCCGCTTAGATGCTTTCAGCGGTTATCCCTCCCGAACGTAGCCAACCAGCCATGCTCTTGGCAGAACAACTGGCACACCAGAGGTTCGTCCGTCCCGGTCCTCTCGTACTAGGGACAGCCCTTCTCAATATTCCTGCGCGCACAGAGGATAGGGACCGAACTGTCTCACGACGTTCTAAACCCAGCTCGCGTACCGCTTTAATGGGCGAACAGCCCAACCCTTGGGACCGACTCCAGCCCCAGGATGCGACGAGCCGACATCGAGGTGCCAAACCATCCCGTCGATATGGACTCTTGGGGAAGATCAGCCTGTTATCCCCGGGGTACCTTTTATCCGTTGAGCGACGGCGCTTCCACAAGCCACCGCCGGATCACTAGTCCCGACTTTCGTCCCTGCTCGACCCGTCGGTCTCACAGTCAAGCTCCCTTGTGCACTTACACTCAACACCTGATTGCCAACCAGGCTGAGGGAACCTTTGGGCGCCTCCGTTACCCTTTGGGAGGCAACCGCCCCAGTTAAACTACCCATCAGACACTGTCCCTGATCCGGATCACGGACCGAGGTTAGACATCCAGCACGACCAGAGTGGTATTTCAACGGCGACTCCACCCTAACTGGCGTTAGAGCTTCACAGTCTCCCACCTATCCTACACAAGCCGAACCGAACACCAATATCAAACTGTAGTAAAGGTCCCGGGGTCTTTCCGTCCTTCTGCGCGAAACGAGCATCTTTACTCGTAGTGCAATTTCACCGGGCCTATGGTTGAGACAGTCGAGAAGTCGTTACGCCATTCGTGCAGGTCGGAACTTACCCGACAAGGAATTTCGCTACCTTAGGATGGTTATAGTTACCACCGCCGTTTACTGGCGCTTAAGTTCTCAGCTTCGCAACCCCGAAAGGTCACTAACCGGTCCCCTTAACGTTCCAGCACCGGGCAGGCGTCAGTCCGTATACATCGCCTTACGGCTTCGCACGGACCTGTGTTTTTAGTAAACAGTCGCTTCTCGCTGGTCTCTGCGGCCACCCCCAGCTCCGAGTGCAAGACTCATCACCAGGCGTGGCCCCCCTTCTCCCGAAGTTACGGGGGCATTTTGCCGAGTTCCTTAACCATAGTTCACCCGAACGCCTCGGTATTCTCTACCTGACCACCTGAGTCGGTTTAGGGTACGGGCCGCCATGAAACTCGCTAGAGGCTTTTCTCGACAGCATAGGATCATCCACTTCACCACAATCGGCTCGGCATCAGGTCTCAGCCTTAACGTGTGACGGATTTGCCTACCACACGGCCTACACCCTTACCCCGGGACAACCACCGCCCGGGCTGGACTACCTTCCTGCGTCACCCCATCGCTTACCTACTACCACCTTGGGTCAGCGGCTCCACCACTCCCCTTCACCCGAAGGATCCAGGGCGGCTTCACGGCCTTAGCATTAATGGGCTCGATATTGGGCGTTTCAAAGCGGGTACCGGAATATCAACCGGTTGTCCATCGACTACGCCTGTCGGCCTCGCCTTAGGTCCCGACTTACCCTGGGCAGATCAGCTTGACCCAGGAACCCTTAGTCAATCGGCGCACACGTTTCTCACGTGTGTATCGCTACTCATGCCTGCATTCTCACTCGTGAACCGTCCACAACTCGCTTCCACGGCTGCTTCACCCGGCACACGACGCTCCCCTACCCATCACAGCGGGCGTTGGCCCTATTGCTGCAATGACACGACTTCGGCGGTACGCTTGAGCCCCGCTACATTGTCGGCGCGGAATCACTTGACCAGTGAGCTATTACGCACTCTTTCAAGGGTGGCTGCTTCTAAGCCAACCTCCTGGTTGTCTCTGCGACTCCACATCCTTTCCCACTTAGCGTACGCTTAGGGGCCTTAGTCGATGCTCTGGGCTGTTTCCCTCTCGACCATGGAGCTTATCCCCCACAGTCTCACTGCCGCGCTCTCACTTACCGGCATTCGGAGTTTGGCTAAGGTCAGTAACCCGGTAGGGCCCATCGCCTATCCAGTGCTCTACCTCCGGCAAGAAACACACGACGCTGCACCTAAATGCATTTCGGGGAGAACCAGCTATCACGGAGTTTGATTGGCCTTTCACCCCTAACCACAGGTCATCCCCCAGGTTTTCAACCCTGGTGGGTTCGGTCCTCCACGAAGTCTTACCTCCGCTTCAACCTGCCCATGGCTAGATCACTCCGCTTCGGGTCTTGAGCGTGCTACTAAAGCGCCCTATTCGGACTCGCTTTCGCTACGGCTTCCCCACACGGGTTAACCTCGCAACACACCGCAAACTCGCAGGCTCATTCTTCAAAAGGCACGCAGTCACGAGATACAGCAAGCTGCATCCGACGCTCCCACGGCTTGTAGGCACACGGTTTCAGGTACTATTTCACTCCGCTCCCGCGGTACTTTTCACCATTCCCTCACGGTACTATCCGCTATCGGTCACCAGGGAATATTTAGGCTTAGCGGGTGGTCCCGCCAGATTCACACGGGATTTCTCGGGCCCCGTGCTACTTGGGTGTCTCTCAAGCAAGCCGCTGATGTTTCGTCTACGGGGGTCTTACCCTCTACGCCGGACCTTTCGCATGTCCTTCGACTACACCAACGGTTTCTGACTCGCCTCACAGCCGGCAGACTGTGAAAGAGAGATCCCACAACCCCCACAACGCAACCCCTGCCGGGTATCACACGTTGCAGGTTTGGCCTCATCCGGTTTCGCTCGCCACTACTCCCGGAATCACGGTTGTTTTCTCTTCCTGAGGGTACTGAGATGTTTCACTTCCCCTCGTTCCCTCCACATGCCCTATGTGTTCAGGCATGGGTGACAGCCCATGACGACTGCCGGGTTTCCCCATTCGGAAACCCCCGGATCAAAGCCTGGTTGACGGCTCCCCGGGGACTATCGTGGCCTCCCACGTCCTTCATCGGTTCCTGGTGCCAAGGCATCCACCGTGCGCCCTTAAAAACTTGGCCACAGATGCTCGCGTCCACTGTGTAGTTCTCAAGCAACGACCAGCCACCCGTC
>NZ_JBHXFE010000095.1:3359-4800 GCF_042722475.1 Streptomyces sp. NPDC127092 | reverse complement strand
GTTCGAGGGCAACCTCCACGACTTCTCCTCCAACCTGGGAGAGCTGCAGTCCAGGCTCTCGGACCACGAGCTCGAGCTGGTCAGCGTCTACACCGGCGGGAGTTTCATCTACGGGGACGCACTGGAGGATGAGCTGCACAAGGTCCGCTCCACTGCCGAACTCGCCGCGGCCGCAGGGGCCGGTCACCTCGTCTTGGGTGGCGGCGCGATCCGGGCGACCGGCACCCGTGAGGATGACTACAAGCGGCTTGGTGGCGCGTTGGACACCGTGGCAGAGATTGCCGCCAGCAACGGCCTGCGCGCATGTTTCCACCCTCATCTGGGCACGATCGTGCAGTCCCCCGAGCAGCTGGAGACCGTTTTCGCTGAGACAGGCATCGGCTTCTGCCCCGACACCGCCCACCTGGCCGCCGGCGGTGGGGACCCGGCTGAAGCCGTGCGCAGGTACTCCGACCGCCTCACGCTGGTGCATCTGAAGGACTACGACTCCGCCAGCGGTCGCTTCCTTCCGCTGGGGGATGGGGAGTTGAACTTCAGGGACATTCTCGATGCAGTCCAGGAGGCGCACTACGACGACTGGGTGGTCGTGGAGCTGGACTACTACGACGGGGATCCGGCGGAAGCTGCTCAGCGAAGCCGCCAGTACCTGCGAGGGCTCGGACTGTGAGCCACCGAGCCCGTCTGGCGGCGACAGCCAGCTTGGTGGCCTTGGCGATCTCCTTGACGGCATGCGCCCCCGCCACCGAGTACAGCGCATGCCTGCTTCCCGACCATGCCCCGGCCCAGGAAGCCCTCACGGAGATGGAGGGTCAAGTCCTCAGCAAGGGACCCCAGGGAGAGGAGCCGGTCTCCGCCGACACCTTGGAGTTGACTGACGACGAGGTCGACCAGATCAAGGCGGAAAAGGCCACCGCGGCGATCGTCATGCACTACACGGGCGACGACTGGACGGCCGCACAGCTCAACGGGCTCAGAACTCGGTTCTCCGAACTCGGCATCGAGGTCATCGGCGTCACCGACGCCGGCCAGGATCCGAGCAAGCAGGTCTCGGACATCGAGAACATGATCGCCCGCAAGCCCGACATCATGATCTCGATCCCCACCGATGCCGTGGCCACGGCCGGCGCTTATCGCCGGGCTGCTGAAGCCGGGATCGACCTGGTGTTCATGGACAACGTTCCGGTCGGCTTCGAAGCGGGCGAGGACTACATCTCCGCGGTCTCCGCCGACAACTACGGCAACGGCGTCGTCTCCGCCCATCTGATGGCCCAGGCACTGGAGGGTGAGGGGAACATCGGCGTGATCAAGTACGGGGTCGACTTCTTCGTGACCAATCAGCGTTACGAGGGGTTCACCGAGACCATCCGGAAAGAATACCCGGGGATCAAGATCATCGACGAGGGGGGCATATCCGGTTCGGGTATTGCCGGGGAAGCGCAGA
>NZ_JBHXFE010000095.1:2668-3349 GCF_042722475.1 Streptomyces sp. NPDC127092 | reverse complement strand
AGGCATCAGGACGACATCGACGGCCTTTGGGGTGTCTGGGACGTGCCCACCGAAGGAATCATGGCCGCCGTCCGTACCGCTGAACGCGGTGACGTCAAGATCACCACCGAGGATCTGGGATTGAACGTGGCGATCGCCATGGCCCAGAACAGCGGGGTGGCCGGGCTGGGCGCTTAACGCCCCTACGACCAAGGTGTGGCCGAGGCAACCCTGGCCGCCTACGGACTGATCGGCAAAGACGCCCCACCCTACGTCGCCCTCGGCGCCCTGCCGGTGCACCACGGCAATCTGCTGGAAGCGTGGCAGGACATCTACCACCAGGAGGTTCCTGAGCCCATCCAGGAGTCCTTCGTCGAATGCACCCCGCCCACAAACTGATATCCGAGTCAATCCAAGAAATGGAGCAGTGACAATGCAAGAGTTGAAGATCGCCATCATCGGAGCCGGATTCATGGCCAAGGCGCACTCCCTGGCCTACGCAACCATGCCGATGTTCTTCTGGCCCGCGCCGGCCCAGCCGGTGCGCGAACTGCTGATCGACGTGAACGAGGAGTCCGCTGCCGACGCCGCGGCCCGCTACGGGTGGAACCGTTCGGGCACGGACTGGCGGGAGGCCGTCGAAGACCCGAGCGTCGAAGTGATCGACATCGCCAACACGAACCACCTGCACGCAGAGATCGC
>NZ_JBHXFE010000095.1:349-2658 GCF_042722475.1 Streptomyces sp. NPDC127092 | reverse complement strand
AGCCAAGGCCGTGTACGAGGCGGCACTGGCCTCGGACCGGACCACCATGGTCGCGTTCAACTACCGCCGCACCCCGGCCATCACCTACGCCAAGAAGCTCATCGACGAAGGGCGCATCGGCAAGATCCTCAACTTCCGCGGCACTTACCTCCAGGACTGGTCGGCCAGCCCGGACTCCCCGCTGTCCTGGCGTTTCCGCAAAGACATCGCCGGCAGCGGTGCCCTGGGTGACATCGGCACCCACGTCGTGGACATCGCACGGTACCTGGTGGGCGAGATCAGCGCGGTCAGCGCCCAGGCCCGGACCTGGATCGCGGAGCGGCCGGTGCCCAGCGGCACCGTGGACAAGCTCGGTGCCGGCGGTGACGCCAACGCCCCGAAGGACACCGTCGACGTCGACGACGAGGTCATGACCATGCTCCGCTTCGACAACGACGCGATCGGAAGCATCGAAGCCACCCGCAACGGCTGGGGCCGGAACAACTTCCTGACCTTCGAGATTCACGGCACCGAAGGCTCCATCACCTTCGACTACGAGAAGCGGGACCAGTTGCAGGTGATCTTCGCCTCTGACGATCCGGCCGAGCGAGGCTTCCGCACGATCTACACCGGCCCCGCTCACCCGCACGGCGAGGCACTGTGGCCTATCCCCGCCTTGGGCATCGGATACGGCGAAACCAAGATCATCGAGACCCACGATCTCTTCCACGCCATCGTCAACGGCACCGCAGCCAGCCCCAACTTCGCTGATGGATACCAGATCGAGAAGATCGCCGACGCGATCCTGGAGTCTTCCAACAGCGGACAGTGGGTGACCGTGGACGGGCTGCAGTAACCGTGGCGAGCACAGCCGTGGCCCCTTCTTCACCCGCGACGGGGACCGTCGCCGTGTCGATGCAGGGCATTGAAAAGGCATTCGACGCGAACCGGGTGTTGAAGGGAGTGGACTTTGAAGTGCTGGCCGGTGAGGTCCATACCCTTGCTGGGGAGAACGGAGCCGGCAAGTCCACACTCATGAAGATCCTGCAAGGCGTATACAGCGCCGACGCCGGGGAGATCAGTGTGGACGGGCGCCCGGTGACCATCGATTCCCCGATCGCTGCCCGTGAGGCGGGGGTGGGCATGGTCTTCCAGGAGTTCAGCCTGGTCCCCACCTTGAGCGTCGCCCAGAACGTCTTCCTCAACCGTGAACCCCGCACTTCCTTGGGGCTGATCGACGAGGAGGCCATGGAGCGCGAGACGGAGAAGATCTTCGAGACCTTCCAGTTGCCGATCGACCCCAGAGCCTCCCTCGACCAGTTGAGCACGGCGTACTGGCAGCTGACCGAGATCGCCAAGGCCATCTCTCAGGACGCCCGGGTGCTTATCCTCGATGAGCCCACCGCGAGCTTGTCGAAGAAGGAATCGGAGATTCTATTCGCGCTGATCAAGAGATTGACCTCCGAGGGGATGGGCATCGTCTACATCTCCCACCGGATGGAGGAGATCTACCGGGTCACCGACCGGATCACCGTCATGCGCGACGGGGCCGTGGTGCTGACGGATCACGCCGAGAACATCTCCCCGGAAGATCTCGTCGAAGCCATCATCGGTCGTCGCTTGGAGAATGCGCTGACCTACGAGGCCCACGACGTGGACCGATCTGGAACTCCTCGGCTGGAGGTGAAGGGGCTCTCCACGGATCGCGGCTTGGAGGACATCTCCTTCACCGTTCACCCCGGAGAGGTCATCGGACTGGCCGGGCTGATGGGCTCAGGCCGCACCGAGATCGCGCACGCTCTCTTCGGGATCGACAAGCATCGCAGTGGAGAGATCCTCATCGACGGCGAGCCGGTCGCCATCACGACGCCGACCTCGGCCATTGAGGCCGGATTCGCTCTCGTGCCCGAGGACCGCCGTGAACAGGGCCTGGTGCTCTCGCACAGCGTCCGCGACAACCTCCTTCTGCCGCTGCTGGGTCGATTCCGTCGAGGCCCGCTCGTGGACGAACGGCGCTCACGACGGTTCGTTTCCGAGGTGCTGAAGAAGTTCGAGGTGAAAGGGGCGAGTCCCAGCCTCGAGGTTCGGCTGTTGTCCGGTGGCAACCAGCAGAAGGTCGTCCTCGGCCGTTGGGTCTCAACCGAACCGAAGATCCTCATCCTGGACGAGCCCACGGCCGGCATCGACATCGGTACAAAGGGCGAGGTCATCGCGCTGATTCGAGAACTGTCCCGAACCGGCACCTCGGTGATCCTGATCTCCTCGGAACTGACCGAGCTGTTAGCCGTCAGTGACCGCATCCTGGTCCTCCGCAAGGGCCACCTCCAATC
>NZ_JBHXFE010000095.1:0-305 GCF_042722475.1 Streptomyces sp. NPDC127092 | reverse complement strand
GGTGTACGGAATCTGCGTCCTCTTCCTGCACGATTCTGGCTTCGCCACCGTCGAGAACCTGCTGAACATCTTCCGGCAGACAGCCATGATCGCCTTGATGGCCGTGGCGGTCACCTTCGTGATCGCCGCCGCGGAGATCGACCTGTCTGTCGGTGCCGTCGCAGGACTTGCGAGTGTCACGGCAGCCATGGGTGTAGCCGCTGGCGGCCCGATCGTCGGCGCCTTGGCAGGGATCGGCACCGGCGTGCTCGTCGGGCTGATCAGTGGAAGCCTGGTGGCCTTTGCCCGGATTCCCTCGTTCCTTG
>NZ_JBHXFE010000094.1:338-5224 GCF_042722475.1 Streptomyces sp. NPDC127092 | reverse complement strand
TCCACGGATCACCGTAGATGTGATAGCCGCTCTGCTCCCAGAACCCAGGGTCGTTCGTCGGCATCATCGTCAATGCCCGGACCCACTTCGCGCTCTTCCAGAAGTACAGATGCGGGATCAGGAGACGTGCCGGCCCGCCGTGTTCTGCGTCGAGCGGTGCGCCTTCGGCCTCGGTCGCGATCCAGGCCTTGCCATCCAGGAGATCCTCAAGCGGCACATTCGTGGTGTAGCCGCCGTAGGAGTGCGCCATGACGTAGTCATGGGATGTCTCGACGTTCTCGAACAGCTTGTCCAGGCTCACCCCGCGCCAGGCCATGTCGAGCTTGGACCAGTGCGTGACGCAGTGGATGTCGACCGTGATGTCCTCGGCACCGAGCGCCAGGAACTGCTCCCAGTTCCAGTGATGCTCGGTACCGGTTTCATCGAGGATGGCGAAATCCCACGTCTCGGTATCGACATAGGGGGTGGGACCGGCGGTGAGCACCGGCCAGTTGTCGAACAGCGTCTGTCCCGGAGGGAGCTGATCATCGGGTCCACGCCGGCGTCCCGCGAATCCGCGAGTAGTGAACGACATACATCGCCCCTTCCGTCTTCTCTGGCTGTACACCACCGACGATATTGCGGGAGCTCTCTCGCTGATCGCCTGGTCCTGCGCGGAACTTGCCCATGACTGCAGGTGATGAGTCCCCGGCGTGAAAACGGGCCACTGTGCCGACCACACTGTGGAACAGGACGCCCCACCGGGCGACCTCGCCCCCCCCGCAAGCATCGAGAAGAAGTCTGTGACCATGTGCCCTGTTGCGCTCGGCATGCCGACCGTTCGCCATCGCGCGCGCTCGACGGTCGGCCGACCCGAGACACCGTTTCTCGTGGACAGGTTCGGGCGCATCGCGCGAGACCTGCGCGTATCGATCACAAGCGCCTGCTCACTGCGTTGCACATACTGCATGCCGGCGGAAGGCCTGCCCATCGTCCCTCGCGGGGAGTTGCTGACTCCGGAAGAGATCGCGCGTCTGGTCACCATAGCCGTCCACGATCTCGGAGTCCGTGAGGTGCGCTTTACCGGCGGCGAGCCGCTTACGCGACCTGATCTGGTCGGGATCGTGCGCCAGACGACGACAGCCGTGCCCGGCCTGCCGGTGTCGATGACGACCAATGGGATCGGCCTCGACCGCAAGGCGCCGCAGCTTGTGGAGGCTGGACTGACGCGGATCAACGTGTCGCTGGACACGATCGACCGCGAGCATTTCGCCGCTGTCACCCGACGCGATCGCCTGCCTGCCGTGCTCAGGGGGATCGAGGCGGCACAGCACGCAGGGCTCAGCCCGATCAAGATCAACGCGGTGGCGCTGCGCGAGACCCTCGCGGATGCGCCCGACCTGCTGGCGTGGGCGCTTGCCAACGGCGTGCGGTTGCGGTTCATCGAACAGATGCCGCTGGATGCAGATCAGACATGGCGCAGAGACCACCTCGTCTCCGCCGAAGAACTTCTGTCTGTGCTCGGACGCCGATACCGGCTGACCCCGGCCGGGCGTGAAGACCCGTCCGCTCCCGCAGAGGAGTGGCTCGTCGACGGAGGCCCGGCCACCGTCGGCATCATCGGGTCCGTCACACGCAGCTTCTGCGACGCGTGCGACCGAACCAGGCTGACAGCCGAAGGCTCGGTACGTTCCTGTCTGTTCGGAGACGACGAGACAGACCTGCGCACGATGCTGCGAAGTGGAGCAGACGATGCCGCTATCGCCGACGCCTGGCGGGCGACGATGTGGGACAAACAGGCTGGGCACGGGATGGAAGAGAAGAGCTTTCGTCGACCGGCCCGTTCCATGGGAGCGATCGGAGGCTGACGATGTCACGCATACTCGTCCGATACTTCGCAGCCGCCGCTGAAGCGGCTGGCTGCGAAGAAGAGCACGTCGAGGCGACGACCCTCGGAGAGGCGAAGGACGCGCTCCTCACAGCTCACCCGGCACTCGAGCCGGTGATCGCAAAGGGGACATTCCTCGTCGACGGCATCGCCTCACGCGATCCCGCGCGACCGGTCTCCGCGCAGGTGGACGTGCTGCCCCCGTTCTCCGGCGGCTGAGCCAAACCACAAGCGGCTGAGGTCCGATCCACCGCGGGGGTCCACGTGTCGTGAACTGCATTCGTCTCCTGCGCTGCCATCCTCTTACGTGAGACGACCGCGGTGCTGCCCAGATCCTTGTCTCAGCAGGAATCGAAGTACAAGCGTTGGGGATGCATGCTGTCGCTCACCTCGTACACGGCATCGGATGATTCGCGTGGAATGTCCTCGCGCATGTAGCGGAGATGCCGTTCATGGGTGTCTGGGTGCGCCGGCTCACCGCCGTCGAGGAAGACGGTGAAGTGCCACGCCGAGCGCAGGCTAGAGCGCAGCAGTGACCAACCGTCGACAATCAGCATCCTGTCCTCAGGCGCGGCAGCGAGCTCGCTCTCAGGTCCGTTGTGGCGGAACATGCGCAGTATGGTTCGGACGGCGTCATCGTCCGTGAACGGGGCCGCGCTGAGACGAGTCGCGTGACGTCCCACTGCACGCAGCGCTGCCGCCAGGGCGTCGGCGAAGTGCATGCGGGCTGCAGCGTCCACGCCGTCGATGGCGACGAGTATCCGGCCGCGTGGGTTTCTGCTGAGGACCTCCTGAGCGAGCTCCTCCCAGACGGCTGTCCCAGTGGCACCTGAGGCGTTCGGAGACGAGGTCAACGTCGCTTCTCCGGCGGAACGATCAAGAGAGGATGTGTCTGCATCCTGTTCTGGTTGCGCACATCCTTGCCGACTGCTCTCGCAGCGGTCTGCATCCGCGCTCTCGAGATGGCATCGATGGTTTTCATCGGTCTGCCCGCTTCCGATTCGCATCCGCATGCTGAGGCAACTCCCGGATGAGTTCGAGGACATCGTCGGGAACGAGTTGTCCCAACGTTCCGCAGGAGTACACGCTGATCACGACCGTCCCATCGGGATCCAGCACGAATCCGGTCGTCTGCAACTGCGGCGGGTCCACGGTGACGAACGCTCCGGTCGCGGCCGCGATCTGCCCCACATCGGTGCTGTGTCCGATCGGAAAAGTCAGCCCATAGCGCGCCACGAGCTCCGCGGTTATCGGCTCCTCGTCCGCAGTCACCGCGACGACAGCGATACCCGCGGCGGACAAGCGTCGTAGGCCGCGCTGGAACGCACGCAGCTGCTCCACGCAAGGCCGGCAGCCTGCCCCGCGAGAGAAGAGAACCACGCCGTACTGCCCGGCGAATACGGCCGGGATCGTTCGGCGTGTGCCTCCCACCTCGACCAGCTCGAGGGCGGGGAACGCATCACCACCACGCAGCAACGACATCAGAGGCTCGCAAGAACGGTCCGAGCGGCCGCATCGGTGGGTGCGACGCGGGCGGCTTCTGACGGGGGAAGTCGGTTGCCATGAAAGTTGTGTGCTTCAGTCTCAATGCCAGTCATCTGGCGCCTCTTTCCTCGGTGATTGCACCATCGTTCACCCGGCGGGTTCGCTAGGTCGTGCGGTGTATCTACAACCCCACCCACTCCGATCTGCCGTCGGTGAAGTGCTGGTGCTTCCAGATCGGAACCTCTGCCTTGATCGCGTCGACGAGGTTCCCGCAGACGGCGAACGCCTCTGCCCGGTGCGGGGCGGCGACGACCGTGACCAGTGCGACGTCGCCGATCTCGAGGTGACCGATGCGGTGAGCGGCGACGACATCGCAGTCCGTGGTTTGAGCGATCCTCGTGCACACGTCGATGAGGATTCGTTCCGCGTCGGGGTGCGCCTCGTAGTCGAGAGAGCCGACGTCCTCTCCGTGATCATGGTCGCGCACGATGCCTTCGAAGGTGACCACCGCCCCGTTCTTCCTACTGCGTATCCGTGTTTCCAGCTGCGTCTTGTCCAGCGGAGCAGCGGTGACGAAACCGATCGGGTCAGGCATGTCCGCCGCCGGCCAGCTGGTCGTGCAGGTGTGGCAAGAGCGGCTCCAGTGCGATGAGGCCGTCTTCCACGCCGCGTGGCGATCCAGGCAGGTTGATGACGATCGTGCGTCCGGCGATCCCTGCAAGCGCCCTGCTGAGCGAGGCTGTCGGCGTCGCCGCGCGGCCCGCTGCACGGATGGCCTCGGCGATGCTGGGAAGTGCTCTCTCGATCACCGCGCTCGTCGCCTCGGGGGTGCGGTCCTCGGGATGCACCCCGGTGCCGCCGGTCGTGACGATCAATACCGGCTCGCTGGTGAGAGCATCCGTGAGCGCCTGATAGATATCCGCGTCAGCGACAACGACGGGCTCGTCTGGCTGATACCCGTGGTCGCGAAGCCAGCCTGCGATTGCCGGACCGGTGAGATCCTCGCGCGTACCGGCCGCGGTGCTCGTTGAGGAGACGATCACGACCGCCTGTCCGTGGTCTGCGGGCACGGATGCGCCTGCAACCCAGTGCCCGCGCTTTCCTCCGGTCTTCTCGATGAGGTGGATGTCTCCGAGCACGGCGGCCGGATCGACGGACTTGATCATGTCGTGCAGAGCGAGACCGGCGATGGCGACGGCGGTGAGGGCTTCCATCTCGGCCCCAGTCTTCGCCGTCGCTGCGACCGTGGCCCGGATCTCCACCGATGAGGTGCTGAGCTCGAAGTCCACGGTGACGGACTCCAGGGGCAATGTGTGCGCGAGGGGTACAAGTTCGCTGGTGCGCTTGGCGCCCTGGATGCCCGCGACCCGCGCTGTCGGGAGCGCGTCTGCTTTGCGCAGCTGGTTGGCGGCGAGCAGTTCCAGCACCGCCGGTGTCGTGTCGAGGCGGCCGGTCGCGATCGCCGTGCGCCGAGTGATCGCCTTCCCGCCGATGTCGATCATCCGCGATCGGCCGTGATCGTCGAGGTGCGGCA
>NZ_JBHXFE010000094.1:0-328 GCF_042722475.1 Streptomyces sp. NPDC127092 | reverse complement strand
GATTCCAGGTCTCCACGCGTGTCCCGATGTCGAGGGTGACGGCATCGATCGGGACATCGATGAGCATGTCGGATGCCGCCATGGCGGCGACAAGGTGCGAGGAAGGGCCGCCAACCGGTGCCACCCGGCCTCCAGGCAACCCCACACCACGGCGGAACTGCCGTTTCCCGGCGACAGAGGTGAGGGGCTCGGCCAGGGTCCGCGGCTCGGGCTGTCGCGCGTGCAGTCCTGCTGCCTCACGGAGGACCGGCTCGATGAAGAGCATGAACGACAGCTGCGCGGACACGGGATTGCCTGGGAAGCACACCATGGGAACGCCTTTGTAGAT
>NZ_JBHXFE010000093.1:3934-5387 GCF_042722475.1 Streptomyces sp. NPDC127092 | reverse complement strand
GCCGAGAAGCTGGTGGACATAGGTGGCGTCCTGGTAGGTACGGAAGGACATGAGCACCTCGGCGCGGGGGCAGTCCCAGCCGGTGGAGATCGCCTCCATGGCGAGCAGCACGCGGATGTGCGTGGCGTCCTGGACGCGCTGCGGGGCGATGTAGTTGACCACCTGGCCGGGCAGGTGGCGGTCCGCGTGGGTGCCGAAGACGTGGGCGATGTCCTGCGGGCGCAGCTCGGGCCACTCGTCGTGGATGACGTCCAGGATCTGGCTGAGGTGGTCGTCCGAGGGCTTGTCCGCCACCTGCACCACCAGCAGCGGGACCACGGGGTCGGCCTCGCTCTGTTCGACTGCATACGCGCACTGCTTCGCGTAGCAGGGTGGTGTCGAACACGCCGGCCTCAGCTGGGATGACGAGCACGATGTCGTCCTTGAGCAGCCCGGAGGCCTGCACCCGGACCGGGTCGACCTGCACGGGGGAGAGCGCGTCGCGGCCCTGGGCCTGGGCCATGGCCTGTGTGAACCGCTCCACGGTGGCGGAGATGCCGAACACGATCGGCATGGGCGGGGCCCCCGCCGTGCCGTTGATCAGGCGCTGGACGATGGTCTGGCGGTCCCGCTGGGGCTTCATGCCGCGGTGGGCCTCGTCCAGGATGAAGTAGAGGGTGCGCCCCTCCCGGGCGACCGTGGCGGCGATGACGTCGTAGAGGGTGCGCTGAGCCATGTCCGGGGCCGCCAGCACCGGTGTGCGGCTGTTCGTCGGGGCTGTGGCCCCGCGCACCAGGCGGCCGCCCTCGCGCAGCTTCTGGGCGTTGAGGAAGTAGACCATCCCGGGCGCGAAGCTCTCCTCGCTAAAGGAGGCCTCCACCGTGCGGAGCCGGCTGCCGAGTTCGCTGGAGGCGGCGTTGATGCGGATGCGGGACTGCTCGTTGAGGGACGGGTCGTCGGAGAACCAGAGCACGGTCGCCCCGGGGTCCGGCTCGAAGTCGAACTCATCGGATCCGAAGAAGAGGGCCTCGATGACGGCGGCCACCATCACGGTCTTGCCCGCACCGGTGGTGGCCGCGAGGGCGAACTGGGAGAGCGCCTCGTAGCGCTGGTAGTTGTCCCGGGCGCGGTGCAGGTGGCGCAGGACGTCGGCGACGGCGTCCACCTGGTAGTCCTTCAGGGTGTAGCGCATGCTCTCAGTCCCTCCGGTTGATCTGGAAGTTGTGGAGGTAGGACTCGTAGAGGCGCACCGGGGTGACGCGCTCGGGGAGTGCGCGGGCCACGTTCTGGTAGGCGGCCGCGGAGTCCGTGACGATGTAGGCCGTCTCCACCGTGTCACGGGACTCGAGTGCCTCGAGGAAGTGAGCGGCCTGGTCGATCGACTCCAGCACGCCGTAGGCCTCCGCGACGTCCCAGCCCCGGGCTCCGAGGTTCATGATGATGCGGCCACGGGACCCAGCCCGCATCCACAGCA
>NZ_JBHXFE010000093.1:2858-3924 GCF_042722475.1 Streptomyces sp. NPDC127092 | reverse complement strand
GCGCAGTGCGTCTTCCACCGCATACAGAGACTTCGGAAAGGGGAATCTGCGATCCGGCATGAGCGCACGGATAATATTCGTCCCAGACCGATACGCCTCATGCGATGGACGTGCCCACTGGGTTGTGGGAGGCTTGCGTTTTGTCCTCTGGTAAGACACTAGTGCGGACCCGTCCTCGCGATAGCCGGTAACCTCCGCGAGGCCACTGTCGATCTCTTTTTCCCGGCCTCCGGTGATGTACCTAATGATGAAGGGCTGCGGCTCATTCGGTGACGGCTTCACACGGATAAAACCTTTGGCGAGTTTCTCCCTCGCGGCACTGGGGATGAGGGACCACATCATCTCCGTTCCGTCGGGCCTGATCGGCCAAACAGTAGCGCACCCCTCACGGGACGGCTGACGACGTCGATCTACTTCTGGTCCAATCGGTTCACCGATCTCCTCGATCTTATGAGTCTTCTCATTCACATAAATCGGGTAGAACTGATTGGGGCGCGTGTGACGGAGGTTGCTCGCGCCCTGCCGACGAAAAGTTCGCCAATCCATCTCCTCGGAGGTACTGCCCTCGACCTCCTCCGGGCAAATCTCTGCTTTACCTAGACGCACGAAGTAGATGAACTCATTGGTCCTGTTGAACGAGTCTGCACGAGCCGTCCCAGCCGGGTTGATGAGTGTAGAGATCATCTGAATCCGCGCCTCGGGAAATGTCTGCTCGAGGAGCATTCCAAGTCGGAGGTACTCCTTCTCGTCGATGGTGACGATCAGGACCGAGTCCTCGGGGTTGAGGAGTTCGCGGGCGACCTGGAGGCGGCGCTCCATGAACGACAGCCACTTGGAGTGGCGGTAGTCGTCGTCGGACTCGACGTAGTCGTTGTTGTACTTCCAGTCCTTGGCGCCCGTGTTGTAGGGCGGGTCGATGTAGATCAGCTTGACGGCTCGCGAGTAGCCGTTCTTCAGGAGTTTGAGCACCTGAAGGTTGTCGCCCTCGATCAGGACGTCCCGGGCATCCGACCAACGCAGCGAGGCGTCCTCATCAGGCACCAGCGTTGCGGTGGTGGGCACGCGT
>NZ_JBHXFE010000093.1:0-2848 GCF_042722475.1 Streptomyces sp. NPDC127092 | reverse complement strand
GGCCGGTCTCGACCAGCCCCGGGAAGATCCGGTCCTGGATGCCGGCCACAGCCACCAGATCCGCGGTGGAGACGGACCGGGTCTCACGCTCGGCCTCGTCGCCCTCCGATTCCAGGTTCGCCAGCACTCCATCGGACGTGCGCCGAAGACTGGTTACGCGCCACCGCACGGAGTCGCCCCCGTGCGTCGAACCACGGGGAGGGAGCACCCGCACCGTGTCTCCCACGCGGATCGGCCGTCCGGGCAGCTCCACGCCCTCCGGCTGATGGCGTTCGAAGACCAGACCGAACCGCCGGCCCTGGGTCAACTGCCGGATCTCACCCTCCAGATCGGCGGCCAGCTGAGGGTCCTTGGCGCGCGCCTGAGCCAGGAGGTCGGTGAGCCGGGACACGATGGATCTCCCTCGTCGACGGTGCGGACGGCTTCGTCCGCCGGAAACTCCAGCAGTCTATGGTGTGCATGGGGCGGTCAGGGGTGGTACCAGAGTCCCCCGTTAGGCTCCTTCCATGGTCGCCGCGCGTGAAGTCACCCTTCAGGAACTCCTCGGGGGCTCCTACCAGTACACGGTCCCGCTCTATCAGCGGACGTACTCCTGGGGCCGCCCGCAGTGGCAGCGACTGTGGGAGGACGTCGTGGACGTCGCCGACCACCGGCGGGACAACCCATCGGCAACCCACTTCATCGGCTCCCTCGTTCTCGCCGGCTTCCGGGACAACGGGCCTGGCGGCGTCCAGCGGTGGCTCGTGGTGGACGGGCAGCAGCGGCTGACGACGCTGACGCTCCTCCTCGCCGCTGTCCGCGACCACCGGGCTGAGCACGAAGGCCCCGTGCACGCCGATCGGGTCAACGAGAAGTACCTGGTCAACAAGTGGGAGGACGGCGATCTCCGGTACAAGGTCCTGCCCACCCAGGCCGACCGTGCCGCCTACCGCGGGCGGGTCGAGCACGCCCCGGACGCTGCCGAAGGCTCCAGGATCAGCGAAGCCCATCAGTTCTTCCTGACGAAGCTGCTCGGGTTGAGCCAACCGTCGGCTGACGGTGAAGAGGAGCCGCTGACCTTGGCGGAGGTCGAGTCCGCCGTCGTCGCCGGCCTGTCGATCGTGTCCGTGACCACCGGGGAGAACGACAACGCCCACCGCATCTTCGAGTCGCTGAACAACACCGGCCTCAAGCTCACCCAGGGCGACCTGCTCAGGAACTACCTGTTCATGCAGCTGCCCACACGGGCGGATGAGGTCTACACCACCCTGTGGCTCCCGTTGCAGAACCTGCTCTCCAATGAGGAACTGGAGACCCTGTTCTGGCTCGACCTGGTGCAACAGGATCCCAAGATCCGCCAGACGGAGATCTACGCGGGGCAGCAGCGGCGCATGCGTGGCCTGCAGGACGAGTCGCAGGTCAGGGCGGAAGTCGAGCGGTTCCTGGCGTTGGGGCGTCTCTACGACGTGATGCTCCGCCCGGAGAAGGAGAAGGACGCCGCAGTGCGGTTCCGCTTGGCGCGCCTGCGCGCCTGGCGCACGACGACGACGTTCCCGATCACACTGCACCTGATGGAGCGCCGGTCGTTGGGGGACATCGACTCGGACGAACTGGCCCGTGCGCTCCTCTACCTCGAGTCGTACCTGGTCCGGCGCCTCGTCTTCGGCCGCTATTCCGACGGTCTCAACACCACCTTGCTCGCGGCCACGGCCGACATCCAGGGTCAGGACGACCCGGCGGATGCCCTGCAGCGCTTCCTCTCCAGCGGACGGAAGCACTTCGCCTCCGACGATCAGATCCGCCAGGCCGTGATGACGGCACCCTTCTACACGACGGGCCGGGCGGCCCACCGGAAGCTGATCCTCCGGTGGATCGAGGAGTCCTACGGCAGCAAGGAACCGGTGGACCTCGACAGCGCGACCATCGAGCACGTCTTGCCGCAGACCCTCACGGAGGAGTGGGAGCGCGCTCTGGCCGGCCAGCTCGAGGCGCACCAGGACCTTCGAGAGGTGCACACCGAGCTCCTCCACACCTTGGGCAACCTCACCCTCACCGGGTACAACAGCGAGCTGAGCAATGGGCCCTTCGCGGTCAAGCGTGCGGAGCTGGCCAAGAGCGGCATCCGCATGAACCAGGAGATCTCCGCTGAGCCGGTATGGGGTCCCGCGCAGATCCGTGCTCGCGCCGAGCGGCTGGCGGACCGGATCGTCGGTATCTGGCCGGGACCCTCAGCAGAGGCCGCCTCGGGAGTCGCCCACACGGCCTGGCAGACGCTGACGGACGCCGTCGAGGCCATTCCCGACGGGTCCTGGACCTCCTACGGCGAACTGGCACGGCTGATCGGAAGCCATCCGGTCCCCGTGGGGACCTACCTCGCACGGACGGCGCTGCCGCACGCTCATCGTGTGCTCCAGGCGGGTGGCACCGTCTCTCCGTCCTTCCGGTGGTCCGACGTCCACCGCACGGAAGATCCGCATGACGTCCTCGCAGCCGAAGGCGTGTGCTTCTCCGAGGACGGACGGGCCGACGGCGGCCAGCGGCTGCTGGCGGAGCAGCTCGCCGAGCTCATCGACGTTGACGTCGACCTGACCGATCCCCGGTCACTCGCCGCCCCGGGCAACGACCCTGCGCTGCGGGACCGCTGGGTCGACCGACTTCACGACCACAACGATCCCGAATCGGCCCGCGCACTGATCGAGGTCCAACGAGGCTGGGTCGAGCGCGGTGGCCGGGCGGAATTCGCGGACAATGCTGCCGGCGGTTGTTTCCTGGTCGTCCCGCGCACGTCAGCACGCGCCATCTGGCCGGTGATCCTGTACCCGACGTACGGCGTCGAGGTCGTCCTCTATCACCTGGCGAAGTGGGCTCC
>NZ_JBHXFE010000092.1:0-5496 GCF_042722475.1 Streptomyces sp. NPDC127092 | reverse complement strand
CCCCCACTCCGTCGCGCTGAGCACGCGGCAGATGGCCTCGACCCCGAATTGCTCGCGGTGTTCGTCGATGAACCGGATCATCTCGTCGTGGGGCGGTCGAGCTCCGCTGCGAAAAAAGCCGAGGCGGCTTTGAGGATCTCGTTCGCTCGCCGGGCCTCGGCGAGCTCACGCTTGAGGCGCTTGTTCTCCTGCTGCAGATCTTCTCCCGCCGGCGCCTGGGTGATCTCGTGGCCGTGGCGGTTGCACCACATTCGCAGGGTCTCTTCACCGACGCCGAGCTGCGGGGCCACAGCCCGGATCGAGTGTGAGCGCGGGCCTCCCTCAGCGGCTTGGCGTTCCAGGACCATCCGCACAGCGCGCTCACGCAGCTCGGGGGTGTACTTCTTGGGCATGTTCCGATCCTCCTTCAGTTGGATCGGAACGAAACCCAGTGCGCTTCACTGAGATTGGACGACACTCCCACTCACGTGGCGTGAGGATGACTGTCACCCGTGCGTGCATCAGTCCCGCCTACGTTTTCGACCGTCAGCTGCGCTTCCATTGTCTGGAGGCCTGTGCCTCGGCCCGAGTCAACAACGTCATGCCCTCGTGCGGTTGGCCACCGCCACAACGGAACTGGCGGCAACGGGGCGGTATCGATCACGGCCGCACGCCAGGGCTGAAAGCCGCTGACGCTGACTGCCCGTCGCTCGGGTGAGGGCGACGTCCACGCCTAACGAGAGGTGGGGTGCAGTCCATGCGCGGTCCCTTCCCGGGATGGAGAAGCTGGCGCAGGTGCTTCAGAACAAGGGGGCAGTGTGTGATATATGGCACAAGCATATCTTGCCTGCTTATGATCGCCGCACGTCGGACGGCCCCCGCGCGCGATGTGCGTCCGGGGAAGGGTCGGCTCCCTGGCCAGCCGTCCTCGGAGAAAGGAAGACCAGACATGGCACAGAACGGCAGGCTCGTGCTGGACGTCCACACCCGCCTTTTCGACCAGCATGACACAGGGGTCCTGAATGCACATTTCACGGAGGATTTCATCGAGCACTCTCCGCTAGTAGCCAATGATCGGGAGGGTTTGCGTCGGCTTGTTCTGGAGTGTGGGGAGGGGCTTACTTACGAGAATGTCCGCGTAATCGAGGATGGCGATTTCGTAGCTCTCCATGGGAAATTCAAGGGTCTTGAAGAGCAAGATCTTGTCGGCTTCGACATCTATCGCGTGGTCGATGGCAAACTCGCCGAGCACTGGGACAACCTTGTGCCGGCAGCCGCGCCCAACGTTTCTGGCCGCACCCAGCTGGACGGACCCACCCGCCCCGATCTAGATGCCGACACTGAGAAGAACCGCACACTTGTCGTCGAGTTCTTCCAGAAGACCCTCATCGGTGGGGATTACAGCGGGTTCGAGGAGTATGGGCGAGATCGGCAGTTTGCGATGCACAGTCCGGATATCGGCGACGGCGTCCCTGCAGTGATTGATTTCCTCACGGCGTTGCGCGACTCTGGCGAAGGCCTTGTGTACGATCGAATCCACCGCACTGTGGCCCAGGGCGACTTCGTGCTGACCCACTCCGAGGGCAGCGTCGCTGGTGTGCGCCATTCCTACTGTGAGCTCTGGCGAGTGGAGGATGGCGCCGTTGTTGAGCTGTGGGACGCCATTAGCGAAGTCCCTTTGGATGAGGACGCGGTCCACGACCACGGCGTCTTCTGACTTCCGATGCGCGGCTGAGGACTTTAGAGAAGAGGACGGCCCCCAGCCGGATCTTCGGCTGGGGCCCGTCCTCTGTCTGGGGTTGATCAGGCGCCGTCCTCGCCGACCCAGTACAGGCGCTTGTTCACGAACTCGTCCATCCCCACAGGTCCGAGTTCACGGCCGTAGCCGGAGCGCTTTACGCCGCCGAACGGGATGCTCTCACCTTCAGCAGCGTGCGTGTTGATCTTGGCCATTCCTACCTCCAGCTGGGACCCCAACTTCTCTGCTCGAGCACGGTCCTGGGAGAACACGGAGCCACCAAGGCCGAACTGGGAGTCATTGGCTACCTCGAGGGCCTCCGCATCGTCCTGCACCTTGTAGACGACGGCAATCGGGCCAAAGAACTCTTCGTAGAAGATCTCGGAACCGCGCGGGATGTCCGTGACGACGGCAGGGCTGATGTACGCCCCCTCCTTCGCCAATTCACCGCCGACGCGGATGTTGGCGCCCGCCGCCTTGGCCTTCTCCAGCTGCCCGGCGAGGCGCTCGGCGGCCTCTCGAGAGGACAGGGGCTGATAGACGGTGTCATCATCGGAGGTGTAATCGCCCGGGGTCATCTTCTTGGCAAGCTTCTCGAGTTCTGCGACGAACTCGTCGTAGATGTCTGCCATAACGATCATGCGCTTGTTGGAATCGCATGCCTGGCCGGTGTTGTACATGCGAGCCCCCCACGCATTGGCTGCGGCCGTCTTGACATCGTCGGTGTCCAAGATGACGTAGGGGTCCGAGCCGCCGAGCTCCAGTACGGCCTTCTTCAGGGCCTTACCAGCCTGCTCCGCCACGGTGGCCCCGGCTCGCTCGGAGCCGGTTAGGGATACGCCCGCGACGCGCGGATCCGCGATGATGGTGGAGATCTGGTCGTGGGTGGCGTACAGGGTTTGGTATACGCCTGCCGGTACACCCGCCTCGTCCATGATGGCCTGAATGGCGGCCGCGGACTTGGGGCAGATCTCGGCGTGCTTAAGCAGGATCACATTGCCCAGCACCAGGTTTGGCGCAGCGAAGCGAGCCACCTGGTAATAGGGAAAGTTCCACGGCATGATACCGAGGATCGGGCCCACTGGGCGGCGCTCGAGGACGGCCTTGGCGCCGTCGACTTCGAGGTCGAGGTCGGCTGTGAGCTTCTCGCCGTTGGTGGCGTAATAGCCGAAGATTGCCGAGCAGTACTCAGCCTCTTCGATGCCCTCGGCCTTGCGCTTGCCCATCTCGATGCCGATGATCTCGGCGAGCTCATCCTTGCGCTCGTCGAACAGCGCGGCCACTTTATCCACGATCACGGCGCGCTCGCTCATTGGGCGCGCGGACCATTCAGCAAATGCCTTCTCGGCGATGGCGAGCGCCTCCGTGACCTGGGCATCGGTTGCCGTGTCAAAGCTCTCAAGCACCTTGCCGTTGACTGGGTTCTGGACGCGGAATGCAGGGCTCATCAGGGCCACTCCCTTGCAGTTGGTATGTCGTGGATCACATCAGCATAGGCCGGCGGCGGCGTCGGAACTAGATCCCCGGGCCGGCAGGTTCACCTGAGGACGCCCGCTCCTGCCCCCGAAGCTTTACCTGCCGCATGGTCTGCAGCGCGTCACTGTCCTAGGGTGTGTTGCTAAAGGACGGTAGCGAGCGAGTGCAGTGTCGCAGCGGGGCTGAGCCTGGCGTGATAGGTCCGGGCGTACCTGTCCGAGCACATCGCGATCCCTCGCCGCTGCTTGAGTCGGTTGAAGCACCGCTCCACGACGTTGCGGCCCCGGTAGTGTTGGCGCTGGTCTTCCCGAGGCCGATCGGCCGACCCGGGCGTCTGCGGCGGTGCGCGATCTGATCGGCCCGCTCGGGGATCGTGGCCGCGATGCCATCCCGGTGTAGCCGGGCCCGGTTCGCCCTCGAGGGGGTAGCCCTTGTCCGCGATCAGCCTCTGCGGGCGTGTCCTGGGCCGGCCACGAGCCCCGGCAACGCTGATCTGTTCCAGCGTGGTGGCCAGTATCGAGGTATCCGCGACCTGGCCGCCGGTCCCCCAGCAACGCGCACCGTATACGCCCGCCTACATGCCTACATGACTACATGGCTACTTGCCGACGTAGGCACGTAGGCACTAGAGTGGACCGTGAGCGGCACTCGCCGCGCACCCTCAGACCAAGGAGGAACCATGCCGGAGAACGGAAAGCCCTTGACGCTCACGCTGCTGAACTCGAAGGGCGGCGTCGGCAAGACCACAGCCACCATGATGCTTGCCGCTGCGCTCACCCATGCCGGGCGCAGCGTCGAGGTCTGGGACGCGGACCCGCAGGGCAGTGCGAGCGAGTGGATCGAGGACGCCGAGGAAGCCCGGGGCGAGCCCCTGCCGATCCGGTGGGACGCTGTGAACCGCTCCACCCTGACCCGCAAGACTTCCAACGCCGATGTGCTGCTGATCGACACCGCCCCCGGCGACCCGGCTAGCCAGACCGCCGCCGTCGCCCGCGCAGACCTCGTGATCGTCCCGAGCGGTGCCGCGCGGCTGGACCTGTCCCGCGTGTGGGCCACGGTGGACGCTGTGGGCCAGGCCGTGCCGTCCGTGGTGCTGCTGAACCGCGTGGACCCCCGAACGCGCACCTACGCCGACACGCGCGCCGTGTTGGAGGCCGAGGGCGTGCCGAGCTTCACCACCGCGATCCCCCGCCGCGAGGCGTTCAACGTCCTTGCCGGATCGTGGCCGACCCCCGCCCAGATCGGCCCGTGGGCCGACGTGGCCGCCGAGATTCAGGAGATGACCCAGCGATGACCACCCCCCGCAAACCCTCCACCGTCGCCGGGCGTCGCCGCCCCAAGGGAGAGGCCCAGCCCGCCGCCCGGCCCGCCGGGGACATGCGCGCCGCGTTCCAGGACCGCAGCCGTCCCGAGGTCGTGAACACGTCGTTCAACTTTCCCCGCGACTTCCACGAGCACATGCGCCGCCTTGCGTTCGAGCGAGGCGTGAGCATGAAGGACCTCATCATCGAGGCCGTGCAGGCCAAGCACCCCATGCCCTGATCCCCGGAACGACAACGGCCCCCGTCAGCATGGCGGGGGCCGTTGCGCGTGCAGGGGCCGGGCCGGACCCGACCAGGCGAAGCCCTCCCCCGTCCGCATCTCCCATCCTGTCTGATCGCAGCCTGGCCTAATGGTCCAGCCGCGGCATCGGATCGCGCCCCGGAAGGGGAAGCCACCGGGCCACGTCCGGCTTAATCCGCTCGACCCATCCCGCAGGCACCCACGCCGAGAGCATCGGCCCACCGGGCACGTCCTGCCACGACACGAGCACATGCGAGGCCGACCAGCGGCAGGCCATCGCGTCCACGTCCTCCCGATCCGGCAGCGCCACCCGCACCAGCGGCTCACGTCCGTATCGGGCCGAGCCCACCTCCGAAGGATCGAGGAAGGCCGGGCCGTCGTACACGCGCAGGGAGTCCACGAGCTCATCTCATCACGCGCGCCGGTCCCGTTTGCGGGGGGCTGCCGCCGCCCCCCGCGCCCCCGCGCCAGGGGCCGGGCCCCTGGACCCCCGGCGCGGCCCCGTGCTCGCTCCGCTGCGCGCGGGGGCCGCTCAGGGGCCGCAGCGGGTCACCGCCGCCAGCGGGGACAACCCAGCGTCAGGCGGGCACGCCCAAAGCCGCCAGGACGACGGGGCCAGGGACCAGGGACCAGGGATCAGCAGGACGCAGGGACTCCCACACCGAAGGATCAGCGCGCCGGGCCGCGTCCAAGACTTCCCTTTCGAGTTCGTCCGGCACGATCACGTCATCCCCACCGGA
>NZ_JBHXFE010000091.1:4337-5501 GCF_042722475.1 Streptomyces sp. NPDC127092 | reverse complement strand
CACCCCGCACCTCGTCACCCGCTCAGCTAAGGAACCATCCATGCCACGAAACTCCCGCTTCTTCTCCCGCCGTTCCCTGCCGCTGCTGGCAGCGTCCGTGCTCGCGCTCTCTCTCGCCGGATGCGCAACATCCGGCGAGAACGATGCAGGAGCTGACGATGAGCGTCCCGTGGTGCTGACGACGTTCACCGTTCTCGCGGACATCGCCGAGAACGTCGCCGGTGACAACCTGAGGGTGGAGTCGATCACGAAGGTAGGGGCGGAGATCCACGGCTACGAGCCCACCCCCGGAGACATCCGCAGAGCGTCGGAGGCGGATCTGATTCTCGACAACGGGATGAATCTGGAGGCGTGGTTCGCGCAGTTCGTCGACGGGTTGGATGTGCCCCACGTCGTGGTCAGCGAGGGGGTCGAGACGATCGACATCAGCGAGGATGCCTACGCGGGGATGCCGAACCCGCACGCGTGGATGAGTCCGGTGAACGTGCAGATCTACGTCGACAACATGGTCGAGGCGTTCAGCGACCTCGACCCCGACAACGCGAGCGAATACGAGGCCAACGGCGAGGCGTACAAGGCCGAGTTGCAGACGGTGCAGGATGAGCTGGTCGACGAGCTGTCGGTCCTGCCCGAGAACCAGCGGGCGTTGGTGACCTGCGAAGGTGCGTTCTCCTACCTCGCCCGGGACGCCGGGCTGACCGAGAAGTACATCTGGGCGGTCAACGCGGAGCAGCAGGCCACCCCGCAGCAGATCACCTCCGCGATCGAGTTCGTACGCGCAGGCGACGTACCCGCGGTGTTCTGCGAGTCCACCGTGTCCGACGCCCCGATGCAGCAGGTCGTCGAAGCGACCGACGCCGAGTTCGGTGGTGTGCTGTACGTCGACTCCCTGTCCGAAGCGGACGGGCCGGTCCCGACCTACCTGGAGCTGATCCGCCACGATGCGACCACCATCATCGACGCGCTGACGGCACGCAACTGATGACGACCGCGATCTCGGTACATGACGTCACGGTCCACTACGGCGAGGTCCTCGCCCTCGACCACGCCACCCTCGACATCCAGGCAGGACGCGTGTGCGGACTCGTGGGCATGAACGGATCGGGGAAGTCGACGCTGTTCAAGACGATCATGGGTTTGCTGCGTCCCGATTCCGGCACGGTC
>NZ_JBHXFE010000091.1:0-4327 GCF_042722475.1 Streptomyces sp. NPDC127092 | reverse complement strand
AAGAAAGCCGACCACGACGCCGTCGACCACGCCTTGGAGCGGGTGGAGCTCACTGAGTACGCGGACCGGCAGATTGGGCAGCTCTCCGGTGGCCAGAAGAAGAGGGCGTTCGTGGCCAGGGGGATCGCCCAGGGCGCGTCGATCCTGCTGTTGGATGAGCCGTTCGCCGGGGTCGATAAACGCTCCGAGGCCACGATCACCCGGCTGCTGCGCGAACTCGCCGACGACGGGGCGACGATCCTCGTCTCCACCCACGATCTCCACGCCCTGCCCGCCCTGGCTGACGAAGCCGTGCTCCTGATGCGCCGCGTGCTCATACACGGCGACCCTGATGAGGTACTCCGGCCCGACAACCTTGCTCTGGCCTTCGGGCTGGACGTCCTGAACCGAGGCGACAACTGATGAACCTGATCGACTTCTTCCTCGAGCCGCTCAGCTACGACTTCATGGTGCGCGCCCTCGCGACCACCCTGATCGCCTCGATCGTGTGCGCGGTGCTCTCCTGCTGGCTCGTCCTGATCGGCTGGTCGCTCATGGGCGACGCCGTCTCCCACGCCGTCCTCCCTGGGGTCGTGCTCGCCTACATCGTCGGCGCACCCTTCGCCCTCGGAGCGGTGATCTTCGGGTTCCTCGCGGTCGCCCTCATTGGCGCGGTGAGGGACACCAGTCGGGTCAAGGAGGACGCTGCGATCGGGATCGTGTTCACGACACTGTTCGCTCTGGGGCTCGTGCTGATCTCCGTGACCCCGTCGCAGACCGACCTGAACCACATCATCTTCGGCAACCTGCTCGGCGTGTCCTGGGCCGACCTCATCCAGGTCATCATCCTCGGCGCGATCACCTTCACGATCCTCGTCACCAAGCGCCGCGACTTCACCCTCTACGCCTTCGACCCCACCCACGCCCACGCCATCGGACTGAATCCGAAGATCCTCGGCGCGGCGCTCCTCGGTCTCCTCGCGCTCACCGCCGTCGTCGCCCTCCAGGCCGTTGGCGTCATCCTGGTCGTGGCGATGCTCATCATCCCGGGAGCTACCGCATACCTACTCACGGACCGGTTCGGGCGCATGCTCGTTATCGCTCCCGTGATCTCCGCAGCCTGCGCCGTCGTCGGCCTGTACTTGAGCTACTACCTCGACACCGCCTCCGGTGGCATGGTCGTCCTCGCGCAGGGAGCCGTGTTCGCGCTCGTCTACTTTTTCAGCCCCCGGCACGGTCTCATCGGAACCCGGATCATGAGCACACGCCGCAGACGGGCACTCGTTTCCGCTCAGTAGGGGTATCCCGCATGCGCGGCAAGAGCGACCGGTCAGGGACCAGAGCACGCTATCTCCGTGCCATCTGGTCCCTGACTGAGAACAGTGACGCTCCGGTTACGGTGACGGGCATTGCCCGTGCGCTGAGTTTCGTGCCGGGGAGCGTGTCCGAACAGGTGAAGCGACTCGTCGATGACGGTATCATCGACAAAGAACGGTACAAAAGCCTTTCCCTCACTCCTACGGGACACCTCGAAGCGATGCGGGCAGTGCGGACGAACCGGATACTTCGGTGCTTCCTCCACGACGCCCTCGACCTGCCCTGGAGCGAACTCGCCGCCAATGCCGACGCATTGGAAGCCAGCAGCTCACCCCGCTTCCTCCAGCGAATCGAAGCCTCCCTCGACCAGCCCACCCACGACCCCTACGGGCAACCCATCCCCACCCCAGACGGTCACATCGAATCCCGCCGAGATGCCCGTCTGCGGGAACTCGCACGCCCGCGATGGGCTCCCGTGAGGATCACGCGCGTCGCCGACGCACCACTCGAAACACTGGTCTTCCTCGACGAGCGACACCCTCGCCCCGACACACGGTCACGCATCCAGGCCTGCACAGCGGAAAACGACATCATCAAGGTCCGCTCGGCGGAATGGCATGGCACGTTGCTCCCTGCCGGAGCAGGCGTGCTCCATGCATCACTCCACGACGAAGCTGCGCGGTGACCGCATCAACTGGCCACGACAGACACATAGAGTGCATCTGTCGCCGAACGCCCCAGTGCTACCGAGGTGTCCGATCCCGTAACTCGCGCGTCCAGCGCGTCCGAGAACGGGGCACCTTCGCCGATCTCCAGCGTTGATCCGATTACGAAACCATGCTCTTCGAAGAACTGCAGCAGCGCCGGGTCCGAGTCCGAAATACGCTCGACCACCACCCGGTGCCCCGCCCCGACTCCGGTCAACTGTGTCGCATCCGGGATCTGCACCGTCCCGTCAGCGGACGGGATCGGGTCACCATGAGGATCGCGGGTGGGGAACTCCAAGAACTCATCGATCCGGTCGATCATGAAATCCGACACCGCATGCTCAAGGTGCTCAGCCTCATCATGCACCTGATCCCACGAGTAGCCCAAGACACTGACGAGGAACGACTCGATCAACCGATGCCGACGTACCATCGCCAGCGCGTAGGAGCGCCCCGTCTCCGTCAACTCCACCGACCCGTAAGGAGCATGCTCGACAAGACCCTGCGTAGAGAGCTTACGGACAGCATCAGAGACCGACGAGAGCTTCAATCCCGTCCGCTCCGCGATCAGCGTCGGCGTCACCGGCACCGACGACCACTCCGTCAGACCCCACACAGCCTTCAAATAGTTCTGGGTGCTCGCGGACAACTCAGAGACGGACATGACCTCAGAATATCCTCGAACATGCAACTACGCCGTGGCCCCGTTTGAAAGCACGGAGGTGAGATGGCGCAAGGTCGTTCGTCGCCAGAAGCTCCGCGACCACGGCTCGGCTACCGGTCCAGCCGTGACTGGACCAGCGGAACATACGATGCATCCTTCTCGAAGCACAGCACGCGATAGCCATCGCTGACTGAAGCGCCCTGGGTTTCGTTCCGAGGTCAGGACGCAACGGGCGCTGAATCCTGGTCGTGAGTGTAGGCCGTCTCAACTTCTGCGGGAGTGCGGTAGCCGAGGGTCTCGTGGAGGCGGGTGGTGTTCCACCAGTGCACCCACCCCATGGTGGCCAGCTCCACCGCCTACACGGACTCCCAGATCCGCTTGGAGTGGATGAGTTCGGCCTTGTAGAGCCCGTTCACGGTCTCGGCCAGGGCGTTGATGCTCCTATAGTTGTCAACTCGCGATCTGACCGGTGCGAGGGTTGGTCTTCACGAGGTGGTATACCTCGCGGATCACGTACCTCTTGAGGCAGCGAATGATGTCTCGCTTGGACTTGCCCTCCGCGGTGCGTCGTGCCACGTAGGCGATCGTGGGCTCATGGAAGCGCATCCGCACGATGACTGTCCTGTAGATGGCTGCGTTCAGCTGACGGTGACCGCCATGATTGATCCGATGTTTTCCGCTGCTCATCCCTGAGCCTGTAGGCACGGGGCTGATGCCGGCGAGCTTGGCGAATGCTGCCTCGCTCTTGATCCGTTCGGGATTGTCCCCGGCCACGATGAGGATCTCCGCTGCCGTGTCCACGCCGATCCCGAACTGGTCGAGCAGGTGCGGCGCACGCGCGATCACGAGCCCCTTGATCATGGCCTCGAGCTCGAGGATCTCCTCGTTTAACGACAGCCACCGCCTGGCCAGCGACCGGAGCACATGACGATTGGCCTCCTCCGGCGTGCTCAGCGCGCGGGGGCGCAGGGAAGCGCAGCGGCGGGCGATCATCTTCTGCGTCTTCCCCTGCAGTACCTTGCGTAGATTTTCTTCGGCGTGCACGAGCATCGCCTTCAACGTGATCATCGCTGCAGAGCGGTCTTTGACCGCAGTGTCGTGAGCGACTTTGAGCTGACGGATCATTTCCACGCTCCCGTCGGCGCTCTTGGGCGTGGCGGTAGCGAAACCCGCGAGGACTGCGCGGGCCGCGTTCTCAGCGTCCAAGGTGTCGGACTTCCCGTTCAACCGACGCAGGCGTCGGTCTGGGCGCGAGACTTCCACGACCTTGTGCCCCTGGCGACGGATGTACGAGGCCAGACCAGCCCCGTAGGAGCCTGTGCCCTCGATGCCGAACGCGATGATGGTGCCGTAGTCCGCGGCCCATTCCAGTAGCTGCTGGTAACCGGCACGGTCGGTGGCGATCGTGCCGGTCGCGAGAATCCCACCGATCGAGTCCATGACGGCGGCCACGTGGATGTGCTTGTGGGTGTCCACGCCGATCACGACGTGACCGGAACGGGTGGGGGCGATCTGGCTCATGTACGAGGCTGTCCTTCGGCTACGGGTGCGGGGGCGGCACCGACGCCGGTGGGCGGACAGGACTGTCACGGGGACACGGTCACGAAAATGCTCCAGGCTCCTATCAGGTCACGCCCGGACCGGCGGCAGTGGTCGTACG
>NZ_JBHXFE010000090.1:1408-5699 GCF_042722475.1 Streptomyces sp. NPDC127092 | reverse complement strand
CGTCGATATCGCCGTCGAGATCCAGATCCACGCCATTTTCGGCCTGATCCTGCTCCGTACCGCCACACCGCTGTTCAGCGCATACGCCACCCCCACAGGCAGCCATGACCCCGTCATCGACCAGGCGATCGCCGGCACGCTGGTATGGACCTACGCGGAGCTGCCGATGTTCGTAGTGCTCATCGTCTGCCTGTCCCGCTGGCGAGCCCGCGACGTGCGCACCTCGAGACAGCGACAGAAAGCCGAGGACGCCGAACTCGACTCTTACAACGAGTACCTCGCCAGCCTCTCCCGAAGACGGAACGAGAGCTAGGGCATGTCTGACAATCGTTTGGACCACGCGAGCACAGCGTTCAACACCACGGCGGCCCGGTAGACGATCGCGTACTTGTCGTACCGGGTCGCCAGGCCCCGCCATTGCTTCAGGTGCGCGTACTGGCGCTCGATCACGTTCCGGCCCTTGTAAGCCTGCGAGTCCAGGCCCACGGGACGGCCACCGGCCGAGCCGCGGCGCCTGCGGTGGCCCTGCTGATCCGCCGGCTCGGGGATCACGGCTTTGATCCGGCGGGCACGCAGGTGGGTGCGGATCGCCCGGGAGGAGTACGCCTTGTCGCCCAGCACCGCCTCGGGGCGGGTCCGGGGCCGCCCTACTGGCCGTGCCACGCGCAGCCGCCCCAACAGCGGCAGCAGCATCGGGGAGTCCCCGGCTTGGCCGGGGGTGATCAGGCTGACCAGCGGCAGCCCGGTCCCATCGACGAGCTGATGGATCTTCGTGCTCAGCCCGCCACGGGAGCGCCCGATGCCGTGATCGGCCGGTTCCTCACGCGGATTCTTGTAGTTCGATCCATCCCCCTGTGTGGCGGGTGATGTTCGTCGCGTGCTGGTGGGCGCGGGCGATCGTGGAGTCCACCGAGACCGACCAATCGATCAGGCCTTCGGCGTCAGCGGCGGCGGTCAGCGTGGCCAGCACCGTGTCCCATGTGCCTTTTTCGGCCAAGCGCCGATGCCAGGTCCACACGGTCTGCCAGGGCCCGTAGACCTCGGGCAGATCCCTCCAAGCGATTCCGCACCGGTACCGGTAGATGATCGCCTCCACCATGGTGCGGGCGTCGGCGAACGGCCTGCCGGCGCGGCCGGTCCGGGTCGGGAGCATCGGGGCGATCAACTCCCATTGGGCGTCGGAGAGCATCTGGAACCGGGACATGTCCCCAGGGTCTCAGCTGACTCGTGCATCTATTCTCAGACACGCCCTAAATGGGCTATTCACCGTTGAGCGTGGAGCCCTTGTTGGTGGGGGATCCTGCGGCGTCGGCGTGTCTGCCTGACGCTGGTGCCTAGGATACGTGATTGATAGTTCTTCTGGTTGCGGAACCCGCGGCCGGTGCGCTTGATCTGCTTGATCCCGGTGTTCGCCGACTCGGTCCTGGCGTTGGTGACTTGGGTGCGGACGAAGACTTTGATCTCGGTCCACCACTTCGCCACCGTGGCGGCGAGTTTATCGGTCTCGGCCATGTCAGCGGCGGCCACGGCCATTTCGAAGTCGATCCGGGCGTTCTGGGCTGCTGGGATGTCTTTGGCGGCCAGCAGGGCCCGCAGGCGCTCCTTGACCGCCCAGGCAGCTGCGACCTGCTCGTAGTCCTCATCATCGAGGACTTGCTCTAACCGGTGGAGTCCGGCGTCGGTGAGTCGATCTCCTGCCCGGAGTAGCAGCATCCGGTGAGCCCACACCGAGTCCTCTTTCCGGCCCCGCCGGCCCAGGACTTCGCGGGTGACTCGTTGGCGGACCTCGGTGAGCATCTGGTTACCGAGGCGGACTACGTGCCAGTGATCAACGCTGATCTCCACCGCCGGCAGCACCTGGCGTACGGCGTTGCGGAACGCGCTGGAGGGATCGATCGCGACCACCTGCAGCTGCTCCAGCCACGCCTGGGAGCGTTGCTTCAGCCAGCGGGTGATGTTCGCGCTGGAGCGGCCATCGACGACGCCGAGGATGTGGCCGGTGTCGGCGTCGACGAAGGTCGACATCCACGGTTCGACCCGGCACCACTGAGCAGTCTCGGGGTGCTTGAACCACTTAGCGCGGGCGAAGCGGTGCTCATCAATCCCGAGTGCTCGTACCGGCACCATGTCGGGGTCGGGGATGGTGAGGGCATCGGCAGTGACGGCGGTGTTGATTGTTGCCCACCCAAGCTGGTAGCGGGCGCAGGTTCGCCAGATCGGCATCCCCTCATCCAGCACTGCTTCGACGGCGGCTTCCTTCAACCGGGCGGTGCACCGGGCACGGAAAGGAAGCTGGTCGGTGACCTGGGTGAAGGTCCGCCGAGCACAGGCGGCCTCGCTGCAGAGGAACCGGGGTTTGATGATCACCAGTTCGATGTCTTTGCCGCCGACGCCGAGGTCTTTGACCTTCTGGCGGGTGCGCTGATGCACCCGAGTCGAGACCACCCCGCAGTCAGGGCAGGCCGCCTCGACGCTGTTGGCAGCGGCGGTGACCCGCCGGCCGCCCAGCGGCAGATCACAGGCTGCGAGAACCTGGTAACCGTCCAGGTTGAACACCACCGAGGCCGGATCCCGAAAGAGCTCGGCAGGGCTGCTGACAGTGGGCAGGGACAGGTGTGGGCCCGTAGGCTGGAACATGGCTCGCGTCCTTCGGTAGACGATGTGATTCTTCGCAGAACCCATCATCCAACAAGGGCGCGAGCCCCTTGACTCACGACACCTCCACGCTCAACCGCGAATGGCCGGTTACGCACCGGCACCCCGGCCACATGAGAGACCGTCACTGTCTTCTCGTTATCCGTCAGCACATAGGTCGGCGCGCCCCCGATCAGCCGGAAGCACCGGTCCAGGGCGGCGAACACACTCGGAGCCGTCCTATCACGCAGGGCGATGACGATCCGGTAGCGGGACCAGGCCAGCCAGGCCACGAACAGCACCGTCTTGGCCCCGTCGATCGCCGGCCCATCGCCGAAGTCGTACTGCAGCCATGCGCCCGGCTCGGTGATCCAGGGCCGGTGCACCCGGCGCTTCCCGGCCCGCCAGGCGGCCTTCACCTCGGCCACCGCCCGCCGGGTGGAGCGCTCAGAGCCGGTGTAGCCCATTGCGGTGAGCTTGGCGTGCACGACATCGGCGCGGATCCTGCCCGTGGAGGCCTCGACCCATTCCTCGATCTTGGGCAGCCAGACATCGGTGACCTTCGGGCGGCTGGCTCCGGATCCAGGGGTCTGGCCGGCGTCGCGGGCCCGCACCAGCCGGGCCACGGTGTGATGGGAGCAACCGGCCAGCTCGGCGGCGCCCCGCAATGACTTGGTCAGGTCATAGGCACTGAGTATTTTCATGGTTTCTGCGGCATCCTTCATTCAGGGCCTCTTCCTCGCTGGATTCGATTCGACACCGATATCCAACCCGGGGAGGAGGCCCCCGCCGGCTCACGACGCGGCGGGCAACGAGCAACGCGGGCAAACCAGATGGCCAGCACCGGGCAGTTCCCGTGGCCATCACTGGGCAGTCCTCATGGCCGTCAGCGGGTCATTCCCTGGCCACCTATGGGCAGCTTTTCATGGCCGCTTACACAGGGCCAGGGGGTCCGTCAGATCGCACGCACGCTGGGACGTGATCCCGGCACGATCAGCCGTGAGCTGCGCCGTAACTGCGCCACTCGTTCCGGGAAGCAGGAGTACCGGGCCACGGTGGCGCAGTGGAAGGCCCAGGAAGCTGCCAGGCGGCCCAAGCCGGCGAAGCTGGCCACGAACCAGCGACTGCACGACTACGTCCAGGCACGCCTGAACGGGGTGGTCCTGGGCCCCGATGGCGTGGCCGTGCCGGGACCGGTCGGGCCCGGTTTCAAGGGGCGGAAGATGAAACCGCGCCGGGCGGACCGGCGGTGATCCACGGCGTGGAGCCCTGAGCAGATCAGCCACCGGCTGCGCCTGGAGTTCCCGGATGATGTGTCCATGCGGATCTCTCACGAGGCGATCTATCAGTCCCTGTTCGTCGAGGGACGGGGCGCACTCAAACGCGAACTCGTCGGGTGCCTACGCACCGGACGGGCTCTGCGCGAGCCGCGGGCACGTACCCGGAACAAGCCCCAGGGCCACGTCACCGAGGACGTGGTGTTCAGCAAGCGCCCACCTGAGGCCGCTGATCGTGCTGTGCCCGGGCACTGGGAAGGGGACCTGATTATCGGGACCGAGCGTTCAGCGATCGGGACTCTGGCCGAGCGGAAGAGCCGGGCCACGCTTCTGGTCCACCTTCCCAGCCTGCAGGGATGGGGTGAGCAGCCGCCGGTGAA
>NZ_JBHXFE010000090.1:0-1398 GCF_042722475.1 Streptomyces sp. NPDC127092 | reverse complement strand
TCGCTGGGCGGGTACGGGGCCGAGGCGATGACCGCGGCCCTGACTAAGGCGATGACGACGGTGCCGGAGCAGCTGCGTCAGAGCTTGACGTAGGATCGGGGCAAGGAGCTGGCCGGGCATGTCCAGTTCACGATGGCCACGGGCACGAGAGTGTTCTTCGCTGACCCCCACTCGCCGTGGCAGCGGCCGACGAACGAGAACACGAACGGGGTGCTGCGGCAGTACTTCCCCAAGGGCACGGACCTGTCGAGATGGTCGGCCGAGGACCTCGCAGCAGTCGCGTACACGCTGAACAACAGGCCCAGGAAGGTCCTGGACTGGAAGACTCCCGCGGAGGTCTTCGCCGAGCAGCTACGCTCGCTCTCAACGCACGGTGTTGCAACGACCGGTTGAACCCGCCCAATTTCGAGCCAGGCGGTTCGTGGAGACGCTCCGGGTCAACGGCCTGGTCGGGTCGATGGGCAGGGTCGGTGCTGCTGGGGACAACGCGGCAATGGAATCCTTCTTCGCGTTGTTGCAGAAGAACGTGCTGAACCGGCGTCGCTGGCAGTCCTTCGACCAGCTCCGGCTCGCGATCGTGAGCTGGATCGAGCGGACCTATCACCGCCGTCGTAGGCAGGCCCGTCTCGGGAAGCTCACCCCTGTCGAGTTCGAGATGGTTCAATCAGTCCAGGCGGCTGCCGCCGCCTGATAACTCGTGTCAAGCAAACTCATGGCAGACCCTTCTCACGCGCCTGAATCTCGCCGTCATGGATCGACAGCACCTCGGTCTGTGCGCCAGCCCGCTCCAGAAGCGCCGCGCAGGCTCTGACTGACCGACATCAGGAAGCACTTCACGGCTGAGGAGAAGCTCTGTCTCTGCGCGAACAAGGCCGTCGCAGGCCGCGGCGGTGCAGCCGTGGTGGCTGGGTGCCTGGTGCACGAGGACCGGGGCTCGCAGTTCCGATCTGGCCTATTTCAGGACGCGCACCCGTCATGGGCCGATCGGCTTCGTACTCGACGTCCTGACGCGCGGTTCTGCCGGCCGGTCGGCCTGATCCCGCGCTCCGGGTGATCACGGCGTCGGATCGAGCCTGACAGGTCAGCGTCGGCGCCGTGGTGGATGGCATGCACCACCCCCGCGAGCGCCGTCTCGCGTCCCGCACTCTGATGCGCCCGCCCGCGCCCTCACTCCGCCAGGAACTCCAGCAGGATCCGGTTGAACTCCTCGGAGTGGCTGATGCTGAATCCGTGCGGGGCGTCCTTGACCAGTTCGACGCGGCTGCCGTCGATCGCCTTGTGCGTCCGCTTGCCGGAGCCCTTGAACGGCACGATCTGGTCGGCGTCGCCGTGCAGGACCAGGGCCGGCACGGTCACCGCCGGCAGGTCGCGGCGGAAGGCGGTGGCCCCGAACGCGTC
>NZ_JBHXFE010000089.1:2368-6123 GCF_042722475.1 Streptomyces sp. NPDC127092 | reverse complement strand
GCCTTTGGTGGCGTTGTCGGATTGCAGATAGCTCGGGAGCTGGTACCGCAGCCCGTTCCAGAACCTGCCGTTGTGGAGCTTCTTGACTTCGATCAGCAGACGGGCAGATGTGCCTGAGGATGCTTTGAAATCGACCGGACCGCGTCCGAGCTCGACTTCGCGGTCGAGCTCGACATCGAACTGCCGGAGGTACTGCTGAGCTATGCCCAGGAACACCAGCTGTGCTGCCTCTTCGGGTTTCTCCGAGCCGTCATCGTTCCACAGCAGGCTCCAGCCTCGCTGGTCTTCGATGAAATGCCGGAACTGTTCCACGACTTCCGCGGCGAGGTCGACGAGATCATCGTGAGTTGTGATCGTGCGCGGCGGGAGCGGATTCTCAGCGGCGTATCGTGCCGGTTCCCGGTCCCACTGAACGACCCCGAGCGGGTCAGCGCCGAAGTCGTAGCCGATGAGGTCTTCCCGGCTGGTCTGGGCTCGCGCCCAGTCCCGGACTCGATCGGGGTGCTGGCGAGCGAAAGCGACGATGCTCGCCTTAGTCACTGCCTGGCCGACCTGGAGGTTGAGCGACAAGCGGATGTCGTCATTGAAGTGTGAGTCGAACCAGTCATCCGCGTTCAACGTCGGCAGGCCGTTGAGGAGGAACGCCGGGACGAGGATCACCGGGCGCCCAGTGACAGGGTTGGTGGGAAGGGCAACGTCCTCGTCATGCCATCTGGCGCTGTCCAAGCTGACACGAGCATGCCGGACCTTGTGCTGGTCGAGCGGGACGTTGTGGTTCGTTGCGATGGCCTGCGTGTATGCGATCAGGCGGCTCTTGATGACATTGGCGGTCGCATCGGAGATCCGATCCGCCCCGATTCCCTCGTTCAGGATGCCGATTTCCTCGATGTGCTCGGGCTGCCCGAGGCCTGCGGCGATCGCAACGGCAATACCGTCCGCCATCCGCGCCGCGAAGCGATCGCCGGCGCCGGAACCACGGGTTCCTTCCGCCGTATATCCGAGGCCGAGCTCGAAGGGCTCCGGGAAAGTGAGCAGTCGCCGCGCCGCCTGTGCTGACACCGAGGTGGTGCTCGTTGCCCTGGCGACGAGGCCGTAACAGTGGACGAAGTGGGCGATCAGCTCGTTGTGCGCTTGTGCCCATTCGCCGCCCGCTTCGAGAAGAAGCAACGGGTCAATGAAGAGCTTGGTGTCGATGGTGAGGTGTGGATCAAACCAGTCGTCTGCCTCGGAGCGCTCGATCCCGAAGGCTTCCGAGAATCTCACGATCGATCCCCGGTCAGCGGAACGCGAGATGCGGCTATCTCGTAGAGATGGGCAGGGAGACCCGATCCCGAGAGGAATCTGTCGTCGTCGATCCCTGCGGAGCTCATGACCTCACGGGCGCGCGGCAGTATCGAGGGCATCTCAAGTGATGCGACCCGGCCGGGCTCGGCGCGGCGCCAGCCGTTCTGTGACATGCGGATCATGGCGTTCCGGTATGAGACGTCGCCCATGATGCCGAGTGCACGAGCCCTGTACAGCAGCGCTGCCAGGCTGACTCCCCAATGCTCCTTGAGCTCCGCGAGCTGTGCCCATGCACGGCCAGCCGTAGAACTCGGCAGGAACGGGGCGATCTCCTCCGCAGGCATAAGGAACTCGGATGCGAATCGATGAGCCTGCTCTTCAGCGATCTTCCCGCCGGGTTCGGCGTCGTGATGCATGATCAGATGCCCGAGCTCGTGGGCGACGTCGAACCGCTGCCGGTAGTAGTCGTCCTTGGCGGGATTCAGAACGACAATCGGCCGCGTGGCCGTGTGCAGGGAGTAGGCGTCGATAGCCGCAATCCCCGGCTCACTGAAGACGACGACTACGCCCGCACGCTCGGCGAGGCGGATCACATGCTGGATCGGTCCTGGGCCGACGCCGAAGAACCCACGGGCATCCCTGGCTGCCTCTTCCGGAGTTGTTGTGCCCTCTTCAGGGTCGACAGGCAGATCGGGCAGCAGCGCTTCCGGAAACTCGACGGCGTTTTCCAGCATGCCGGTCACCTCGGCGACGAACTGCCCATACGCTTCGGCTTCATCCTGAGCGATCTGCGGGGTGGAGCGGAGCGACCGGAAGTGCGGCTTGTTCACTCGTGGTGGGGCGCCTCCGCCGAAGAACTGCGGCTCGACTTTCAGGGCAAGCGCCAGCTTCGCCACAGTGGCCCGGTTGGGTTGCTTCGCGCCACTCTCCCACGCTGTCACTGAAGCCGGCGACATTTCGATCAGGGCAGCGAGATGCGCCTTCTTTAGCCCTGCGAGTTGTCGCGCCATTGCTAGACGCTCGCCGTTGAAAAATGTGGCCGCGGCGGCGAGCGTCTGGGACGGTCGGCGCAGGCTATCCATTCGCCGCGCCCGCCCCCTCGCCCGCGAGCGGCTTCTTCATTCGCACAACAACATCGTCCACATTGGTCGATGCCGAATCCCCAGGCAGGGCGGGCGGCACACGCACACCCGTGCCGGCCATCGGAGTCCCGCCTGAAAGCAGCAACTGACGCCAGTGCCAGCAGGAGTCCTCGGGATGAACGGGGTTCTTGCTTTGGCCGACGTAGACCTCGAACTGCTTAGTGATCGGGTTGAAGGCATGTGCCGCCACGAGCGTCACACCGACGAACTCGTCATCATCAGGGATACCGGGAATCGACTCCAGGCCGAAGTCGGCGTCGTCGAACAGCGTGTTCCCGCCGATGAACTGCTGGGAGGCGACTCGGCGCTTGGCATCGCTGCGCTCCACCCACTTGATGTCGTCGATGCGGCCGAAGATATAGGACTGCAGCAGCACACGGTGCCCGTCGGCCGCCCAGCCTGGTGACTGCCGGTAGTTGCTCCGCGCAATCGCCTCGGGAGAAAGTGACGGCATAGACCGGAACGCCTCGGGCGCGAGACCGCGCTCGAGAACATCTGAACCAGTTCCATCCACATCTTCACCCAGAGCGAACCGCCCGTTCGAGGTCGCGCGGTCCATCAGATCCTTGAGGTGCTTGAAGTTCAGGTAGCCGATGACTCCCTGGTCATGTCCGGCGTCCTCGTCATAAATCTGATCGGTGGCGGCGAAGGCTGCTGGCGCGGCCCACGCGAGCACGTCGAGGAGGCCGGAGGTCCGGAGGCTCGCGATGGCGTCGTCTTCAGCAGTCACAAGGTCAGCCTACACCCAGGTCAGTAAGTTGCGCACTAGTTTTCACTCCCAGCGTGTCTTGTGTCTTCTAATTTGCTTCGTGCGCACGGGTCCTCACCCCGCTCTTCCGAAAGCTCGCTCGAGGTACTCGGCGGTGGCGGGGTTCACAGTCTCATCTCGGTGAATGTAGTGCTGCATCGTGATCCGCGGGTCGGTGTGCCCGAGGAGTTCCGAAGCGAGGAGCGCGCCTTGCGCGTCGTTGACGACCGTGGCGACGGTGCGGCGAAAGCGGTGTGGAGTGACGTTCTCGATCCCGGCAGCGTCCATCACGTCGCGCAGGAGCCTGCGGATGTTGTTCGTCGTGTGCGGCGTCCCGACCCTCGTGCTGAACAGGAGCGCGTGAGGTTCGGTGTCGCCGCTACGCAGTAGGCGCGAGCGGATGGCATGCAGCGCGAACGCCGGCAGGGCGACGCGGCGAACCGAGCGATCCGTCTTCGGATGGCCCTGCCGGTGCGTCGGCTCACCCTTGCGGCTGATGATCGTCCCGGCGATCCGCGCCGTCGGGATCGGTCCGCCCAGGTCGAGATCCTGGAGGCGGATGGCGAGGACTTCGCCGATAC
>NZ_JBHXFE010000089.1:907-2358 GCF_042722475.1 Streptomyces sp. NPDC127092 | reverse complement strand
GGATCTCGTGACGGACCGCGAGCGCGAGTGCGAGGCGGAGGACGACGCGGGCGTGCTTGGCACGGCTGTAGCTGCGTCTGGCGAGTTGCTTAAGGAAGTAGTCGCAGCGGGCGACCCCGATCTCGCGAAGGGTCAGGTCCTTGAACGCCGGGAGAACAAGGGCACGCATGTCCCGCTCGTAGAGCTGCCTGGTGGTTCGTGAGAGGCGGTCTTCTATCTCCATGTCTTCCAGCCAGTAGGCGACGAGTTCCGGGAAGGGGCTGTCGGCGCTCATCCCGTTGAATCCGGGCTGGTAGAGGGAGCGTTCGGCGAGCTTCTGCTTGAGCTTGCGCTCCGCGGCAGCGCGTGAAGCACCGGTGGCCTGCACGAGCCGGTTGCTGCCGTCCCAGTCCCGGTACCGGGCGCGGGCGACATGGTTGCCGTTCGGCTGGACACGGGTGGCGATGACTCCGAAGGTGCCGATCGGCGTGCGGGGCCTACCCACGCGCACCCTCCCCCGCTCCAGGAAAGGTAGCCGCGCCGGTAGAGGCGGCGGGCTCACGCATGGTGTCCATCCACGCACGGATGTCGGTGATACCGAACATGATGCGCTTGCCGAAGCGGTAGGCGCGGGGGCCTTTGCCGTTGGTGCGCCAGTCGTAGATGGTGGAGACGGGCACGCCGAGGTAGTCGGCGAGTTCGTCGATGTTCAGGAGCGGTTCCAGGCCGTGCGGGCTGGACGGGTGGTGATTCATCCCTCCAGTCTCGAAGGACGAACGAGCGGGTCCGTTCCCCCGCCTCTACTCCCTCGGTCGAATTGCCCGCCGCCGGGCACGCGAATCACCGCAGGCCGTAACCGCGTCGCTATTCGAACGGTACGGGCGAGGTCGCCGCGCAGTTCCTATCGCACGTGCGCCGTTGTCGGCTCAGCAGGCTCAATCGGCCGAAGCGCACGACGGTCGCGGCGTCGGGTTGCCGACTCCTCTAGTCGAGCGCGGATGAGGAGGACGAGGCTGATCGGACCCATGATGAGGAACTTGAGCGCATTCCAGCAGAACACGAGCACGAGGAGGTTCAACCACCCGGGACCGCCATGCTCGATCAGTGTGAGGCAGTAGTTCGCGGCGAGGAAGTACGGCACGGCGACGAGCATCGCGGGGATGCCCCATTTCAGGCCGCGGCGAGTGCGGATCGCGTCGAGCGCGATGTTGGTGGGCATGTAGCGCCGCAGGTAGTAGCGGGCTTGGGCGCTGAGCGCCCAGAGCAGCCGGATCATGGCGTTGTCCTCTCGTGGCACGGTCAGGTGACGAGACAGTGCGTAGAGAGTGGCCGGAGGGCCTGTCCACAGAGAGACGCCAGATCAAGGAGGAATCTGCCTCGCTCCCAGGGTACGACTCCCCGGCGACATCCGTAAGAGGTGCGCCTGCTCGTTCGGACGGCGCTCGCGCACCTGCCTGGCACACACGGACAGG
>NZ_JBHXFE010000089.1:0-897 GCF_042722475.1 Streptomyces sp. NPDC127092 | reverse complement strand
CGATCACTTCTCTCGCCAAGGACGAACGCTCCGCACGGGTCGCCCTGGCGGCGACCTTGGAGCCCGACGACGCGGTGACCGGCCGGCTCATCGCGGCGGTTGGCGCGGTCGAGACCATGCGCCTGGCGGCCGGCACCGGCGCGTTCCCGAAGAAGGTCGATTCGGTCGACGCCGGGCTGTGGCGTAACAAAGTCTCCCCACGCCTCGACGCCCGCACGGTCACGCAAGCACTGTCGGAGACCGACCGCCTCGGACTGCACATCCTCATCCCCGGCGACCGTGACTGGCCGACCGCACTGAACGACCTGGGCGAGCGCGCCCCGACCGTGCTGTGGGTGCGCGGCACGGTCTCGTTCCTCAGCGCCACGCTGAGCGATCGAGTGACGATCACCGGTGCCCGCGCCGCCACGAGCTACGGCGAGCACATCACAGGTGAACTCGCCTCCGACCTGACCCATGCAGGGCGGATCATCGTGGCCGGCGGCGCTTACGGCATCGACGCAGCCGCACACCGAGCCGCGCTCGCTCCTGGCGGGCAGACTCTCGCCGTCATGGTCGGCGGTCTGGATCGCCTCTACCCATCCGGCAACCGCGAGCTGCTGGAACGAGTCGGAGACCTCGGGCTCCTCGCTAGCGAGATGGCACCCGGTTCCGCGCCGACCATGTGGCGGTTCCTCGCCCGCAATCGCATCCTCGGTGACCTCTCCGGTGCGACCGTCGTCGTGGAGGCCGGCTACCGCTCCGGCTCCCTCAACCTCGCCGCTCGCGCCGCGCAGCTCGGCCGTCCAGTCGGCGCCGTGCCCGGCCCGGTGACCAGCGTTTCCAGTGCTGGGACGCACCGGCTCCTGCACGAAGGCATCGCGTCACTCATCACCGATGCCACAGACGTCACGGCGC
>NZ_JBHXFE010000088.1:2775-6182 GCF_042722475.1 Streptomyces sp. NPDC127092 | reverse complement strand
GCCTCATACCTCCTGCGGAGACGCTCCTCCGGCCTCACTGGCACCGACCCGAGTCAACAACGTCATGCCCTCCTACAACTAGAAGCCGTCAAGGCATTTGTTTCCATCGGCTTCGGCCTTCCGGATGCTCCGAAGCCCGCCGATCATGTACAAGGGCACGTCGCGGAGTTGCTCTGGCACCGCGTTGTGGCCGAGCGTACATCCTGTCGGGACGGACGCACTCTCGTAGAAGCGCCACCCATCAAGGCCGATGCACTCGAACCAGGGGGAGATGGGCTCGTCGTCTACGAGGACTCTTGCGGAACCCTCGTTTTCCGGCTCTGGGAGATTAAGAAGCACGACGCAGATGCTCGGATATCGAAAACGATCAACCGGGCGGCGAAACAGTTGCGCAAGAGAGGCCACCACTACCTTGCCAAGCTCGCGGGACCGGCGACCCTCACTGCTGAAGGTGCCCTGGGGGAGCTTTACGACGGCATGGTTGACCTCTGGTTCGAACGGAGCGCAAGAGCAGGCGTGGGAGTCTCCGTAGGGGCGTCTCTCGAACATCGCCCACGAAACAGCAACACGTTCAAGTTGAGTCCCGCATAGTGGTGTAGCGCCCGGTGGTCGGGCGTGTCGTCTCAGACGTGGACGCGGCCACCGTGTGATCCGTCGAGTCAACCTTCCACAGAATCCTCGAATGGAGTCATCACGATGACCGCTCCTCATATTCTCGACCCTGCCGGCCTGCTCGGAGAAGCCCTGTCTGAAGCGTCCCCGGACATGATGCGCCATCTGCTGCAGACCATGATCAACACCTTGCTGTCCGCGGATGCCGACGCGGTGGTCGGTGCCGAATGGGGCAAGCCCAGCTCCTCGCGCACTGCTCAGCGGAACGGGTACCGCCACCGGGACCTGGACACCCGGGTCGGCACCCTGGACGTGGCCATCCCCAAGCTCAGATCGGGCACGTACTTCCCGGACTGGCTACTTGAACGCAGGAAGAGAGCGGAGTCGGCGCTGATCACCGTGGTCGCTGACTGCTACCTCGCCGGGGTCTCGACCCGACGGATGGACAAGCTGGTCAAGACTCTGGGCGTCAACGCCCTGTCCAAGTCCCAAGTCTCCCGGATGGCCACCGAGCTCGACGAGCAGGTCGAGGCATTCCGCCACCGCCCGCTCGGGGTGGCCGGCCCGTTCACGTTCGTGGCCGCCGATGCGCTGAGCATGAAGGTCCGCGAGGGCGGGCGCGTGGTCAACGCCGTGGTGCTGCTGGCCACCGGGGTCAACGCTGACGGCCACCGCGAGGTCCTGGGCCTGCGGGTCGCCACCTCGGAGACCGGGGCGGCGTGGAACGAGTTCTTCGCCGACCTGGTCGCCCGCGGCCTGGCCGGGGTCCGGTTGGTTACTTCTGACGCCCACACCGGACTCAAGGACGCCATCGCGGCGAACCTGCCCGGAGCGACGTGGCAGCGCTGCCGCACCCATTACGCGGCGAACCTGATGGGCATCACCCCGAAGAACATGTGGCCGGCCGTGAAAGCCATGCTGCACTCGGTCTATGACCAGCCCGATGCGGCCAGCGTGCACGCGCAGTTCGACCGGCTCCTGGACTACGTGAGCGAGAAGCTGCCCACCGTGGCTGAGCACCTCGACGCCGCCCGGGCGGACATCCTGGCCTTCACCACGTTCCCGAAGGACGTCTGGACGCAGGTCTGGTCGAACAACCCGGCCGAGCGGCTCAACCGGGAGATCCGCCGTCGCACCGACGCGGTGGGCATCTTCCCCAACCGGGCGGCCATCGTCAGGCTAGTGGGTGCGGTGCTGGCCGAGCAGACCGATGAATGGGCCGAGGGTCGACGCTACCTCGGTCTCGAAGTCCTGGCCCGCTGCAGGCTCACCACCGTGACCAACACCGGAGACGAGGTGGACCCCGACACCGAACTCAACCTCGGCCTCAGCGCCTGACCCCCATGAAGGATCAGACCGCTACACCATCACGAGGGGCTTGACCCGAGACGAGCTGATCGACTGCAGCCGTTAGCCGCTCATGGAGCTGTTGGAGCCGCGCATCCCGCGCTGCTCGCGCCTCCTCGTCCGTCGCCATCAATGACCTCCTCCCGGCGAGGCCAACGGCACAAGCCGTTGACCCTTGCGACCATGAGGTGCGCCGGGCGGATCAGGAAGAAGAGAGACGGACAACGGACTGGGCCTGTGGCCGTCAGGCTCCGCGATGAACCCGACGTATTTGACGTGTTCTACACGGCAGTCCAAGACCTGTCGACGTCGCCGGCGAAACGTGGGACACGCGTCGAGTGGAGCGGTTCATACGACGAGTCCGCAGAGGTTACCGGCTGGTGTCGTTGACAGCGATAGCGTGGCTTTGTCGATCCTCAGGAACCGTATGTGGTGTGCGCCGGTACTGTGTCGGCGTGATGCCGTAGCGACGGAGAAACCAGTGGGATGCTACGCGCGGATCGCTCCACCCGACTTCGCTTGCGGCACGCATTACGGAAATGTCGGTTTCTTCGATGAGCCGCGCGAATTCGGTGAGCCGGAGTTCAGTGAGTAGACGCATTGGTGCGGCGCCGGCGTACTGTACGAACATGCGGGTGAGGTGGGTCCGTGAGAGGGAGAGTTCGCGTGAGAGCGCTCCAACGGTCCACGGCTCTGCGATGCGCCCGCGAAGCAACCGGATTGCCTGACCGACGTAGCCAATAGATCCGGTGTCGGTCAGTCGTCCATTGATGGGTGCCCACGGTGTCGTGAGGGTGTCCGGCGCTTCGTCCAGAAAAGTCGGCAGTATCAGCCTCATCCATCGTGCGAGAAGCTCGAGAGTGTGAGTCGCGACGACTTCGGGCGAGTGGGTCCCGCTGCGCAGTACGCTCATCTGTCGCCATATCGGCTCGACATGCCGCAGCACAGCGATACCTGGCGCAAGGACGATTGCGCGGCCGTCCCACTCGAGGGGGTGTACTCCTGCGATCACTCGTTCTGCGTCAGGGAGGAACCATGCCATCTGGGTGCGCCAGAACTGCTCGTCGGCGTAGATGGCCCAGATGCGTACGGACGGGGATGGGCGCACGCGGCACCATTTGCCGGTGCCGAGGGCAAGAGACATGCCAGGACGCAGGACGTGCATGCTCTCAGCAGTCTCTAGGGCGCAGGAGCCCTCAACGACGTTGAGTATCTTCGCGTGCCGGAACACGGTACGGCTTGACGGGACCGTACGCACCATCTCTATGGCCGCGATATCTCCTGGTGCCCGAACCGCTGCGTAGGGGCGCGTGAACCTGAGGGGCGCAGCGGGTGGCAAGTCATGTGCGGCCTCGAACGCGTCCTCTGGCGTAGCGGCCACGCTGCGCACGGCACACCGTCAGCTCAGCTTGCCTTCCGAGTCGCGTGGTCGCACGCGATGTTCGCTG
>NZ_JBHXFE010000088.1:0-2765 GCF_042722475.1 Streptomyces sp. NPDC127092 | reverse complement strand
GGGTGCTTCGGGCCTGCGCGAGCTCGACATTCACGGCGGCGTCGAGGGGGAGCCGGGTGGCTGCTTCAGCGATCGCGAGCAAGGCGCGCTCTCGATCGCTGAACAGTGGCGACTCGCGCCAGGCGGCCAAGATGTCGAGTAGTTGCTGATTGACGCCTGCGCGCCTTGCCTGCCGCGAATGCAGATCGAGGCAGAAGACGCATCCGTTCAACTGCGACGCCCGAACCTTGATCAACTCGCTCTCGGCGGGAGTGAGTCCGCGTTGCGATGCGGCTTCAGACACAGCGGTCGCGAACGCAGACGCGGCTTCCCATGCTTCTGGGACGGCCTTGTCCATGTAGGGGCGTGCTCCATGCAAGGTGGACATCAGCGATCATCCTTGGCCGAGCCGCCATCGGAGTCGAGGTCCTTCCTGACCTCGTCCATGTCGAGTCCTCTGACGTTCTCTACCACTTCGGCTAGGGCAGTGGGCGGTAGGGCGCCGGCCTGGCTGAAGACGAGCAACCCCTGGCGGAAGGCGAGCAGAGTGGGAATCGCGGTGATTTGGGCCGCCGCAGTGATGCGCTGCTCCGACTCCGTGTCGAGCTTCGCGTGGACGATGTCGGGATTGTCTTGCGACGACTTCTCGAAGACCGGCGCAAACTGATGGCATGGTGCGCACCAGTCCGCCCAGAAGTCGACGAGAACGATGTCGTTCTGATTGATCGTGACCTCGAAGTTGTCCTCGGTCAGTTCGACGGTTGCCATGTGGGTTCTCCTCTTGTGCGTATGACGATCAGTGGTGGTGTCCGTGGGGGTTGCCAGGGAACCGCGTGTCGACGACATCCGCATACTCCGGATGAGCGCGGATGTACGCGGCGGCGAAGGGGCACGAGACCGTCGCGGTCTTCTTGTCCTCGCGGAGACTGTTGAGGACGCCTCCAAGGAGTCGCGCCGCGACTCCCTTTCCGCGGAACTCGGGGAACACGGACGTCGCGAGCAGAAGCACCCGGTCGCCGGTTCTGCTGTAGAGCAGGCCGGCGGCGAGCTTGCCGTTCACGGTCGCTTCGTACAGCTCGGACTCGACGTTCTCAGTGATGACGAAGTCTTCGACTGCGTCCGAGGATGCAGCCGGGAGGTCAGTGTCGGCGTCGGTCGCGGTCAAGCCGATCATTCCGTCGGGATGTTTCATGTGTCTCCTATCGCGAGATCTCGGTCAGCGGCCCGGTAGTACCCAGTCGGGTCGGATGAAATGGCACGAGTATCCATTGGGGTGCTTCTGCAGGTAGTCCTGGTGTTCGGGTTCGGCCTCCCAGAACGGGCCGGCTTCGCCCACCTCTGTCACGACTTTTCCTGGCCAGCGGCCGGAAGCGTTGATCGCTTCGATCACGTGGAAGGCGACCTTCCTCTGTCCCTCGGTCGTCGTGAAGATCGCTGATCGGTAACTGCGCCCGATGTCGTTTCCCTGACGGTTCCGAGTGGTGGGATCGTGAATCTGAAAGAAGAACTCCAGCAGTATCTGGAATCGGATGATCGAGGGGTCATAGATCACTTCGAGGGCTTCTGCGTGATCCCCGTGATCCCGGTAGGTTGCGTTGGGGGTGTCGTCGTCGCCGGAGTATCCGACGCGGGTGCTCACGACGCCCGGGAGTGAGCGGAAGAGCTCCTGGGCTCCCCAGAAGCAGCCGCTGGCGAGGATCACTCTCGAGGTCGGCATCGTCTTCTCTCTCTTCACGGCGGGCAGCACGCCCCTTCGGGTCACGATACGGAGCCGGGTGCTGTCCAGGTGGCCTGGCTGTGCAGCGTAATGTCCGCGACCTGCGGCGTTCGGAAGCGGAGCGGGCGGTTGCAGGGAGAAGACAGCTCTCTGCAGGGGCAGGCCACACAGGGCAGAGAAGCGGATCTACCGTCGGAGGAGGCGTCGGAACTCCGGCAAGCCAGCGAACCGTGCCCTACGGTGAGGAGAGATCGTGATATCAGAGCAGATCGATTTCGAGAATGTGCGCTTTGACCCGGATCTCTCTGACTTCCACGAACTTGCGAAGCAGATGGCTGCGGGGTTCGGGTACACGGCGAAGTTGTCGATCGGTGATCGCCTCGCTGCCCTTCTCCGATTGCGGGTTGCTCAGATCAATCCGTGCTCGTACTGCCTGATCCTGCACACGCGTATCGCCGTGGAAGTAGGAATCGGCGCGGCGATGGTGGCGCACCTGGCGAGTTGGCGGCAGAGCACGATGTTCTCCGGTTCCGAAGCACTCGCACTGGCGTACTGCGAAGCGCTGACACGTTACGAGCACGAGCACTTCGATGAGATGCATCAAGGGCTGACGGTGTTCTTCGATGAGCGTGAGATCGCGGAGATCGCAGCCGTCGTCATCAACATGAACGTGTGGACGAGGCTGAAGCTCGCACAAGGCTCCGTGCCGGTGGTATCGCCCGGTGGTGAAGAGTCTGCTCGCGACGCCGAGAGACCAGGCGTCAGGGGAAAGAAAGGGAACCCATCATGACTGACGGATCGTTCAGTGGGCAGGACATCGAGTTCGATCTGCTTCCGCCGGATGAGAGCCTGGACTCGGATCTTCTCGGCGAAGACTCCGATGACGACGGCCCGGGATACTCTCCACCGGAGCGGCGGTCATCCGAACTGTCGTGGGGATTCACTGCACGCGAAGCACGTGCCCGGGAGCCGCTGGCGGCTCGCTTGGCGCGTGAGGTGCCGGAGTACGAACCCGAAGAGCCGATGGGCGACGGGATCGGCGACATCATCGGCACGGACGGCGAGATCC
>NZ_JBHXFE010000087.1:0-6420 GCF_042722475.1 Streptomyces sp. NPDC127092 | reverse complement strand
CTCCCGACGACGGCGGTCAGCGCGCCGACATGACGCGCTGACCGTCACGGTCACGGCGCGTTCAGGCGTTGGCGGGCTCGGCCGTGCCCGCGCCCCGGCGGCGCAGCTCGGGCTTCACGGTGCCCTCGGCGCCCGTGTCGGGTCGGGCGTCCTCCGCGGCCCCGGCCTCCGAGGCGACGGCCGCACCGGAGCCGCACGAGCCGGCGCCGTCCGTGCCGGCGCAGCAGCCGCCGGCCGGGGCGCCGTCGTCGGCCGTGGCCCGCCGCGCACGCTCCTCGGCGCCGAGCACGGTGAAGCCGGCGTCGGCGATCATCTCCAGGTCGGCCTTGCCGGCCTGGCCCTCGCTCGTGAGGTAGTCGCCGAGGAAGATCGAGTTGGCGATGTTCAGCGCCAGCGGCTGCATCGAGCGCAGGTGGACCTCGCGTCCGCCCGCGATCCGCACCTCGACGTCCGGGCAGACGAACCGCACCATCGCGAGGATCCGCAGACAGCGCTGCGGGGTGAGGTTCCACTCCTTGGCGAGCGGGGTGCCCTCGAACGGGATGAGGAAGTTGACCGGCACCGAGTCCGAGTCGAGCTCGCGCAGCGCGAACACCACGTCGACCAGGTCCTCGTCGGTCTCGCCCATGCCCGCGATCAGCCCGGAGCAGGCGGAGAGGCCGGCGCCGTGCGCCTTCCGCACCGTGTCCACGCGGTCCGCGTAGGTGTGGGTGGTGGTGATCTCCCCGTACGTCCCCTCGGACGTGTTGAGGTTGTGGTTGTACGCGTCGGCGCCGGCTTCCTTCAGCCGCTCCGCCTGGCCGTCGGAGAGCAGACCGAGGCAGGCGCACACCTCCACGCCCTCGTTCTGCTCCTTGATCGCCTCGATGGTCCTGCCGACCCGCTCGACGTCCCGGTCCGTCGGGCCGCGCCCGCTCGCCACCAGGCAGACCCGCTTCGCGCCGCCCGCGACGCCGGCCGCCGCGGCGGCCGAGGCCTCGTCGGGCTTCAGCCAGGAGTACTTGAGGATCCCGGCCGTGGAGCCGAGCCGCTGCGAACAGTACGAGCAGTCCTCGGGGCAGAGACCGGACTTCAGATTGACGAGATAGTTCAGCTTCACCCGGCGCCCGAACCAATGACGGCGCACCTTGCCGGCCGCGCTCACCACATCGAGCAGGTCGTCGTCGGAGGTCGCCAGCACGGCGAGCGCTTCTTCACGGGTCGGCGACTCGCGCCGCAGCCCCTTCTCCACCAGCGTGTTCAGCAGGTCCATAAGCGCTGATCCTGGCCTACGGCACGCCCCGCGGCCAAGGAGGATCCGAACAAACGCCGTCGTTTGAGGTGTGTGTATGGCCACACCCTGACCTCGGCCGGATCCGGTTAGGGTCTGTGCGCTGCCTACAAAAGGATCCGCCATGCCGCCGTACGCCGAGGACCCGCAGGACGTGTCGGCCCCGACCGGGGACCCGCGGGACGGCACGGACCCGCGCCGGGCCGCCTTCGGCTGGACCGAGGCCGCCGCGCGCCGGCGCGCCGAGGCGGGGCTGGTACGGACCCTGCGCCCGCGCGCCGCCGAGTCCGACCTCCTCGACCTCGCGGGCAACGACTACCTCGGCCTGACCCACCGCCCCGAGATCACCGGCGCGGCGGCCGAGGCGGCCCGCCGCTGGGGCGCGGGTTCCACCGGCTCGCGCCTCGTCACCGGCTCGACCCGGCTGCACGCCCGGCTCGAACGCGAACTCGCCGAGTTCTGCGGCTTCGAGGCGGCACTCGTCTTCTCCTCCGGCTACACGGCGAACCTGGCCGCGCTCACCGCGCTGTCCGCCCGTGACGGGCTGATCGTGTCCGACGCCGCCAACCACGCCTCGATCGTCGACGGCTGCCGGCTGTCCCGGGCCGAGACGGCGGTCGTCCCGCACGCCGACCCGGCGGCCGTGGCCAAGACGCTGGCCGCGCACCCGGGCCGCCGGGCGCTCGTCGTCAGCGACTCCGTCTTCTCGGTGGACGGCGACAGGGCGCCGCTCGCCGGACTCGCGGCGGCCTGCCGGGAGCACGGAGCGGGCCTGGTCGTCGACGACGCCCACGGCTTCGGCGTGCTCGGCGACGGCGGGCGCGGCGCCGTCCACGAGGCGGGGCTCGCGGGCGACCCGGACGTGGTCGCGACGCTCACGCTCTCCAAGTCCCTGGGCAGCCAGGGCGGTGCCGTGCTCGGCCCGGCCCGGGTGATCGAGCACCTGGTCAACGCGGCCCGCACCTTCATCTTCGACACCGGGCTCGCGCCCGCCGCGGCGGGCGGCGCCCTCGCGAGCCTCCGCCTGATCGCTGCCGAGCCGGCCCTCGCGGCCCGGGCCCGTACCGTTGCGGGCACCCTGCACCGCCTGCTCACGGAGGCCGGCCTCGTCGCCGTACGCCCGGACGCGGCCGTGGTCTCGGTGCGCGCGCCGGGACCGAACGAGGCCCTGCGGTGGGCGGCGGACTGCCGTGAACTGGGCCTCGGCGTGGGCTGTTTCCGGCCTCCGTCGGTGCCGGACGGCATCTCCCGGCTGCGCCTGACGGCGCGCGCGGACCTGACGGACGCACAGATCGAGCGAGCCGTGGCGACGATCGTCCGTACCGCGCCGACCGGTGCGGCCGGGACGGCGGACTGACGGCCGGTCACACGTTGTCAGTGCCGGTCGCTAGGTTGACCGCATGAGTTCTTCCCTGAGCGTGTACCTGATCGACCCCAAGGCGGCGCGGGCCCTCGTCGGCTCCGGTGACGAGCAGCTGCTCGAGATCATCCGCGAGCGCTTCGCCGATCAGCTCGCGCACGACGACGACTGGTTCTCCTCCGAGATCGAGGACGGCGCGCCCAGCGCGTACGAGGCACTGCGCACGGTGGTGCACGGCGGTCCCTTCGAGGCGCAGCGGCACCATGTCTTCCAGTACGGCTACGCGTACAAGCGCCTGTGCTCGCTCACCGGCTCCTTCCTCGACAACTCCTCCTTCTCGCCGTTCCGCGGGGACTGGCTGGAGATGGTCGACGAGGGTCTGACGGCACTGCGGATCACGGCGGTGTCGGTCGCGGAGTTCGGCTACGGCGGCGGGATGCCCGACCCGCTGCCCCGGTACGACCTGCCGCGGTGCGGCGAGTGGACGCACGAGGAGTGCCTGGCGGCGCTGGAGCAGTTCGAGCGGACGAAGGCGGAGGGCCACGCGCCGCCGCTCGATCCGGAGGTCGTCGACGCGGTGATGGACGTCATCGGCTGGCTCCGTCACGTGGAGTCCCGCCCGGGGTTCGGTGTCATCGGCTTCGTGTCGTAACGCGCGGAAGGGGCGCGTCCGGGCGTTCTCGCAACCGTTCGCGCCCGCCGCGTGGATATCCGCTCGCCCGTCGCACGGTTCACTGCTTCGGGCGACAGATATCCGTATATCTGGTGGATCGCCGCCCGTCGCGGCGGCATCGGTGGCAGTCTGACGCGAAGCGCAATCCGGGCGGGGCCCGGTGGGAAAGGGACGGCGTCGCCATGGCAGACCACCAGGAAGCAACCGTCACGCTGCCGAGCGATCCCGCTTCGGTCTCCGCCGCTCGGAAGTACGTCGCCGAGGTGCTCGCCTCCTGGGGGCTGGACGAGGCGACGGACACGGCGGACGCGGTCCGGCTGATCGTGTCCGAGCTGGCGACCAACGCCGTGCAGCACACGTTCGGCCAGTCGCCGACCTTCACGGTCGACATCCGCCTGGAGCGGGAGGAGCGGCTGCGCATCGGGGTGACCGACAGCCATCCGCGATGGCCGCAGCGGCTGCCCGCCGCCGTGCAGCAGGACAACGGGCGGGGGATGGTGATCATCCGCTACCTGGCCGCCGAGGCGGGGGGCCGCCTCTCGGTGGCGCCCACCCCGGAGGGCGGCAAGACGGTCTCGATCAGCCTGCCGTGGCCGGTGGCGGTGCCCCGCGAGGCGTCTGCGGTGTGAACGGCCGGGAGGAGGGGACGGGGCGCCTCCGGCGCTCCTCCCGGGTCGTTCAGCGGGTCCTGCGGGTCGTTCAGCGGGTCGTGCGGGTCGGGCCCGTCACGCGGTCAGGCCGGTCAGCGGACCCGGCCGTACAGGACCTTCGACGACCAGATCTTGTCGAGCTTCACCCACGAACCGGTCTTCGGTGAGTGCCAGATCTTGTTGTTACCCGCGTAGATCCCCACGTGGTAGACCCTTCCGCCGGAATGGAAGAAGACCAGGTCCCCCTTCTGCCGGCTGGACGCCGAGACGTGCCGGGTCTTGTTGTACTGCTGCTGCGCCGTGCGCGGCAGTGTCTTGCCCGCCTTCTTGTACGAGTAGAGCGTGAGGCCTGAGCAGTCGAACCTGGTGGGGCCTGCCGAGCCGTACTTGTAGGGCGATCCCTTCTTCGAGGCGGCGACGTTCAACGCCTTGTCGGCGTACGAGGTCGCGGCCTGGGCCTCCGAAGCCGCTCCTGGGGCGAGCAGCGTGCCGCCGACGGCGGCGAGGGTGAGAGCCGAGACGGCTCCGGCCCGGGACAGCAGGGACGGGACATGAATCTGCGCAGTCATGCGCAACCCTTCGTCAGCCGCCTGTGAAGGATGACCTGTCGGGTTCGGGCAGGCGAAGATGCCCGGCCGCTGTCGCGGCTTCACCCCGAGGAACGTCCCCACTGCCCGGACGTCCCGTGTTGCTCGGGTCCTCCACTCCTGCCGATCCACTCCTGTCGACCAGACGTCCGGAACGGCGGCAGGACTCGGCGTCCGCCCGGACCGCCCCGCCTCGGGTGGCGGGGGCTTGTCGTCGACAGGGATCTTGACCCACACACAGGCCGAAATCCGAGCTGAAACAGCGATATGTGAGGCTCCTCACGACTGATCCATACGGGTGGACAGTCGGATTTCTTGATCTCCGAGGTTTGGCCGACGAGCCCGCCACCAGCGACGGAACGTTCGATTCCGCCAGATGCGTACACCTGTTGCGCAACTCACCTGAGCTCTATGTCGATTCGTCTACTACGCCGAACGAGGGAGTGATCCTGCGGTTTCCGTGCCCCGAGTGGACCTCGACACGACACGCGAAGGTGTCAACTCGTCTGCTCTTCGCGGACGGTGACCCGGTCCGATCGCCGTTCCCCGTCCAACACCCGTAGCGCACGCGCCAATGTGTCCGTGTGGACCTCGCTCTCGCCCCGCATGTGCATGAGCGTGAGCGCGTCCCGGAGCGCCGTCGCCCGCCCGACCAGGGCTTGGGCCGCGCGCAGTGCCCCATAAGTATGCGATGTCCTGGATGGATTGATCCTTCCCAGCAGATCGACGACTTCGAGGTACGCGTCCACGAACTCGCCCTCGGCGCGCGTCAGAGCGGGCAGCGGCGGCAGCTCCGGCACCACGGCGGCCTCACCGCTCCCCGTGGCCCGCCGACCCGCGGCGGTCGCGGACCACGTGGTCCACCAGGCCGTACGCGAGTGCCGCCGGGGCGTCGAGCACCGTCGTCCGGTCGATGTCGGCGTCGATCCGGGCGCGGTCCCGGCCGGTGTGCTCGGCGAGCAGCCCGGCGACGAGCTCGCGCTGCCGCAGCAATTCCCGGGCCTGGATGTCGAGATCGCTGGGCTGCCCCTGCAACGGCTCGTCGAGCTCGGGCTGCTGGAGCACGATCCGGGCGCCCGGCAGGGCCATCCGGCGGCCGGGCGAGCCGGCGGCGAGGAGCACCGCGGCCGGGCCGACGGCCTGGCCGAGGCAGGTGGTCTCCACCTCGCACGAGACCGTGCGGATCGTGTCGTAGACCGAGGTCATGGCGCTGATCGAGCCACCGGGGGAGTTGATGTAGAGGCTGATCAGCTGCTCCGGGGCCGCGTAGTCGAGGTGCAGGAACTGTGCGATGACGTCGTTGGCCGAGGTCTCGTCGATCGCCGTGCCCAGGAAGACGATCCGCTCCTGGAGCAGCTTCGAGTAGGGGTCGAGGGTGCGGGTGCCGAAGCTCGTGCGCTCCGTGAACTCCGGAAGGACGTACCGCATCGAGGTCCGCGTGCCGTTCTCCATGGCGCTCCTCCTTCTGTAAAAAATGTACAGGACGTACAGGCCGTAAGATGAGGAGCATGGCCTATGAGATTCCGGTGACGCAAGCGCGCGCAGAGCTCGCGGATCTGATCAACCGTGTCGTCTACGGCGACGAGCGCGTGGTCGTCACCCGCCACGGCAAGCCGCTCGTCGCCCTGGTCTCCGCCGCTGACCTGGAGAAACTCGAGGCGTTGCGGGACGCGGCCGAGGGGCCGGTGATCAGCTCGGTCTCCAGCGGCGGCCGGCTGGCGTCCGCTGCGGGTGAACAGCGCAGGTTCGGCATCGCCGCCCACCACCAGGACCCCGGCGCCTCCCGGTCCTGACACGCGCGAGTGCCCCCGCCCAGGAGGGAAGGGGTACTCCCGCGCTCACGACGTTCGGGGGGGGGCTCCCGCTCCCCCAAACAACCC
>NZ_JBHXFE010000086.1:0-7114 GCF_042722475.1 Streptomyces sp. NPDC127092 | reverse complement strand
GACCCTCGAAGGTCTCGGCGACCACCGGCGCCAGCGAGCCGTCGCTCAGCCCGGAGCCGATGAACCCGGCCATCCGGGCGCGTCCCTCCGCCGTGCGGACGACCGCGCCGTTGGCGTACCCGCGTACGGTGAGCGGCCACTGCATCGGCACCTCGGCCGGCCGCTGGTCCAGCCAGCCGTAGAGCACCGCCGTGCCCTCGGGCCGCAGCGTCCCGCCGAGGCGGGCGAACCCGGGGCCGCCGATCGCGTCGAAGACGACGTCGGCGCCCCGGCCGCCGGTGATCCGGCGCACCTCGTCGACCAGGTCCTCCTCGTCGGTGACGACCACGTGCGGGGCGCCGAGCCCGAGCAGCCGCTCGCGCTTCGACTCCTCGCGGGTGGCGGCGATCGGCGTGGCGCCGATCCGCAGCGCGGTCTGGATCGCGGCCGTGCCGACCCCGCTGGACGCGCCGGTGATCACCACGTGGCCGCCGGGCCGCAGCCCGCCCGCCTCCACCATGCCGCCGTACGCCGTCGAGTACGTGAGCCAAGCCGCCGCAGCGGTCACCGCGTCCACGCCCTCCGGCCGCGCCACCAGGTACTCCTGCGGCAGCAGCACCCGCTCCGCGTACACGCCGTGCACCCCGAAGTCGAAGTTGGCCGCCGCCATCACCGCGTCGCCGGGGGCGAAGGCGGTGACGCCCTCGCCGACCTCCTCGACCACGCCCGCCGCCTCGTAACCGAGGCGCGAACCCGGCAGCGTGGCCTGGTAGTAGTACGTGCCCGAACGGAACAGGGCCTCGGCGCGGTTGAGGCCGAGCGCGTCGACCCGGACCCGGACCTCGCCCGGGCCGGGGGCCGGCAGTGCGACCTCCTCGACCTGGAGCACCTCGGGCCCGCCGAGCTCGTGGAACAGAACCGCCTTCGTCGTCATGTCGTTTCGCATGTCCCGACCGTAGGCAGGGCCGGAGAGACGATCCATGTCCCTCCGGCTCCCGCGCATGTCCGATCGTCTCGGCCCCGGCGACGGGGAGTGCGGGAGCACGCGGGGCACCCGGCGCGCGGGGGTACGGTGCGGGACATGGACGTACTGAGCGATGCCATCGCCGCCATGCGCACCGGCCGGCCGCACTCCTCCCGTACCGTCAACTTCGCCCCCTGGGGCTTCCGCTTCCCGCCGAGCAAGGGCGCCGGCTTCCACGTCGTCCTCCAGGGCGGCGCGTGGCTGCTGCCGCCGGACGACGGCGCGCCCGTACGGCTCGGCCCCGGCGACGTCGTCCTGCTCGCCCACGGCACCGGGCACGGCCTCGCCGACCGCCCCGACACCCCGCTCGTCGACGCCGTGACCGCGCCCGACGGATCCTGGCCCACTCCGCCGGTCCGCGGACCGGTCGGCCCTGACGAGACCCTGCTCCTGTGCGGCGCCTACCAGCTGAGCCGGGCCCGCGCCCATCCGCTGCTCACCGAGCTGCCGCCGTACGTCCACATCCCCGCCCGGGTCGGCGCCCACCCGAGGCTGCGCGCCGCCGTGGACCTGCTCGGCGCCGAACTCGCCGAGCCCCAGCCCGGCTCCGACGCCATCGTCCCGGCCCTCCTCGACACCTTGCTGCTCTACCTGCTGCGCACCTGGTGGCTGACGGTGCGCGCCGACCGGTCCACCGGCTGGTCCGCCGCCCTCGCCGACCCGGCGGTCGCCGCGGCCCTGCGCGCGCTGCACGGCGACCCCGCCCGCGCCTGGACGGTCGAGGAGCTCGGCGCACTCGGCGGCCTCTCCCGGGCCGCGTTCGCCCGCCGCTTCACCACCCTGGTCGGGCGCCCCCCGCTCGCGTACCTCACCTGGTGGCGGATGACCACGGCGGGACGCCTCCTGCGGGCCGACGACCTGCCGCTGCGCGCCGTCGCCCAGCGCTCCGGCTACTCCTCCGAGTTCGCCTTCGCCAAGGCCTTCAAGCGCGAATACGGCACGGCCCCCGGCCAGTACCGCAGGGCCGCCCGAGCACTCTGACCAGCGACGAGACAGCACGCCCCGGAATCCGTCCGCGAAGCGATGACGGGTGCGGTCTCGGATCTCTGCTGACTCACGGGCTACATGGCGGTGGACGAGGACGGGCGGGCGCCCTTTGTCCCCGCCACTGAGGTTCGCTCGGGTCGGTTCGATCGCGCGGAGGGTTGTCTCGACTGAGCACCGCGAGGCGCGTGACCCAGGAGTTAGGCTCCGTTCGAATGGAACGGGGGGTGAGGATGAAGCAGTGGCCTGAGGGGCCTGCCGCTGATCCGGGGGCGGCCCGGGAACGCTATTCCTCTGATATGCGGGCAGAGCGCAAAGCTCTCCGGGAGGTGTTCGGAGCCGATCTGCCCTCCGCGCACCTCGGCTTGGGAATCGTCATCGCGGCGAGTGTGGTTGTGGGCCTGCTCGCGGGGCCGATCGTTGGTGCGCTCGTGGCCGGATCCTTTGCCGCTTTGTTCCTTCTTGCTCTGGTAGTCACGCTCCTTCGTGGCATCGGAGGGCTCGACGCCGCTCGCCGCGCCTATCTCTTCACCTTTGGCTGGGGCCAGTGGTTCTAGAGAGGGCACAGGCCCGTCGGCATCGGCCGGACGGCGCTGCTTGGGGTGGCGCAGTCAGGTCCAACCGCAGCATCTCGTCGGCCTGGTGCGAAAGTGCACTTCCGACGGGACGTCCGAAAGGACCGCCACTAGGCCCTGCTGTGAAGGTGGGGTCTTGGTCGTGGATGATCCCCACCTCCCGCGAGGCGTGATCATCAACCAACAAGATCTACTTCCGCGCCAGTCCGTAGGTGGACTGCGCTTGACCGTGCAGCGCATCCCTGGAGCTCGTCGCCTGACCACCACCCCCGGCGGGGCGGCACTGTCGTGGTGGACGCAGCGCTAGTCAGCCCGGGGTCGTTGTCGCACAGCATCTTTACGAAGTGCGGCACGGCCCTACGGTCCCGAACTTCGTGCTCGTCTTGCTTTGGTGGCAGCCCCGGCACAGTACGTGAACGTTGCCCGCCGTGTTGATCGCTTCCTCGAGAGGGGTCGCACATAATCCACGTCCACGTCCGCCGCGGGAAAGTCGTTCAGGCACCAGTCACGCCACGCGTGTCCCTTCCGCTCGATGACCTGGCGGCGCCGTGCAGCAGCATCGTGCCGTGCCGCTCGTCCTCGGCTCCCGGTTCGACGGGCGCGGACGGTCCGCCGTCGCTCGTACGCGCCATGATGGGTCTCGCAGCGGGCCCGATGGGTCGCCTGCTCCGTGCGGTCGACACAGCGCATGGCGCCCACTCGATGTCGCCCGCCTGGTCGTCGTTCCCTGAGTGCCCGCCCCCGACTCGGACCGGGAACCCGTGCGCGCCGATCGGCCCACAGGCTGGTCCGCTCTCGCCGGCCCGGCGGCCGCCGCAGCCCTGCGCGCGCTGCACGGCGACCCGCCCGCGCCAGGAGTCCGGCGGGCGCCTGTCGAGCCGATCGCGGTGCCGGGCGCCCGACCGGCCGATCGCCGCGTCGGGCGCCCGTGGTGACGCCGGTGCTCCTGGTCACACCCGAGCCCGCGGCGGAATGGATCCGGCGTTCCGGGGCGTTTCCGCCACCGAACGTCCCCGCACCACCGACCCCCGTCGAGGAGAGAAGCCACCCATGCGCGTCGAGATCTGGAGCGACATCGCCTGCCCCTGGTGCTACATCGGCAAGGCCCGCTTCGAGAAGGGGCTCGCGGCCTTCGCCCACCGCGACGAGGTCGAGGTCGTGCACCGCTCCTTCGAGCTCGACCCGAACCGTCCCAAGGGCGACACCGGCCCCGTCCTGGAGATGCTCGCCGCGAAGTACGGGCGCAGCCTCGACGAGGCGCGCGCGATGGAGGCCCACGTCGCCTCCAACGCCCACTCCGAGGGCCTCGGCTACCGCACCGAGGGCCGTGACCACGGCAACACCTTCGACATCCACCGCCTGCTGCACCTGGCCAAGGACCGCGGCCGGCAGAACGAGCTCCTCGACCTCGCCTACCGCGCCAACTTCGCCGAGGAGCGCTCGGTCTTCGACGACGAGACCCTGGTGACCCTCGCGGTCGAGGCCGGTCTCGACGAGGCCGAGGTGCGCGGCGTGCTCGCCGACCCGGCCGCGTACGCCGACGCCGTGCGCGCCGACGAGCGCGAGGCGGCCGAGCTCGGTGCCAACGGCGTGCCGTTCTTCGTGCTCGACCGCAGGTACGGGGTCTCCGGCGGCCAGCCCGCCGAGGTCTTCACCCAGGCCCTGGAGCAGGCCTGGCAGGGCCGCACGCTGCAGCCGGTCGGCGGCGACGCCGCCGCGTGCGACGTCGACGCCGGCAACTGCTGAGCGCCCATCCATAAGGACGCCTTGGGAATTCCCCATGATCTATCGCAATTGACGTGAGATCGTGGGGAATCCAGGCTTGGCGCATGGAATCACTGGAACGCCTGGAGCCCCTGGGCGGCGACGAGTTCGCCCCGAAGCAGACCTACCTCAACACCTCCGCGTGCGGGCTGCTGCCCCGCCGCACGATCGACGCGGTCACCCTGCTCGCCGAGGAGACCGCGGCCGGCCGCCCCGGCGGCGCCGGCAGCTTCGACGTCGTCGACGAGGCCCGGGCCGCCTTCGCCCGGCTCGCCCACGTCACGCCCGACCGGGTCGCGGTCGGCAGCTCCGTCTCCGTCCACGTCGGCATGGTGGCGCAGTCCATGCCGGCGGGGTCCGAGATCCTCTTCCCGGAGGGCGACTTCTCCTCCGTCATCACGCCCTTCACCGTCCGCGGCGACCTCAAGGCCCGCTTCGTGCCGCTGGAGCGGCTCGCCGAGTCCGTGCGGCCCGGGACCGCGCTCGTCGCGTTCTCCGCCGTGCAGTCGGCGGACGGCCGCACGGCCGACGTCGCCGCCGTCCGCGCCGCCGCGGCGGCCCACGGCGCCCGCACCCTGCTGGACGCGACGCAGTCGGCGGGCTGGCTGCCGCTGTACGCGGGGGAGTGGGACTTCACCGTCTCAGGCGGCTACAAGTACCTGCTCTGCCCGCGCGGGGCGTCCTTCCTCACCGTCACGGAGGAGGCGCAGGACGCGCTGCTGCCGATCCACGCGGGCTGGGTGACGGGCGAGGAGCTGTGGGTCAACAGCTACGGTCCTGTGCGCGAACTGGCCCGCTCCGCCCGCAGGTTCGACGAGCCGCCGGCCTTCCTCTCGTACCACGGGGCCGCCCGCTCCCTGGAACTCCTGGAGGAGATCGGCATCGAGCGGATCGAGGCCCACAACAAGGCCCTGGCCGCCCGGTTCCGCGCCGGGCTCGACGCGCTCGGGCACCCGGCCGTCGCCGACGACTCGACGGTCGTCGGCGTCCCGGGCCTCGGTGACCGCGCCGACGCGCTGCGCGAGGCGGGGGTGCTCCTGTCGGCCCGCGCCGGAAACCTGCGGGCCTCGTTCCACCTCTACAACTCCTCGGCGGACGTGGACCGCGCCTTGGAGGTGCTGGCGGGCTGAGCCCGTTCCGCCTGCGGGCACGCGGTGAGGCCGTCGGCCGCCTCCCGGCACAGGTTCTCCTCCAGGCGGGAGAGCAGCCGGGCGAGGTCCGCGCGCTCGGCCGGGGCGAGGCCGGTCAGGGAGTGCTCCTCCAGGTCACGCCACACGCCCTCGACGCGTGCCCGCAGCACCTCGCCCTCCTCCGTCGCCTCGACCAGCACCGCCCGCCGGTCGGCCGGGTCGGGGCGGCGGCGGACATGGCCGCTGTGCTCCAGGCGCTGGAGCATCTTGGTGACCGTCGACGGGTCGAGGCCGAGTTCCTGGATGAGTACGGACTGCCGCACCGGACCGCAGTCCCACAGCGCCATCATCAGGAACTCCTGGCCCGGGTAGAGGTCCAGCTCCTTCAGCCGGCGCCCGGCCGCGATCCGGTGCAGCCGGGCGACCCGGGCGAGGGCGTGGCTGACGGGTCCGCCGCGGGCGGCGGACGGCAGCGCGCCCACCAGGGCGGTACAGAGCGGGTCGTTTCCGGGCATTACGGACTCCTTGGTGCGGTTGTTCCTCCAGATTAGCTTGGCTGGCCAATCAATGAGCTACAGTGGCGGTCGTACGGAAATGGTTGGCCGACCACATAAATACTTGGCCGACCACATTTGTCCTGGGAGGACCGCCATGACCACCGCCTTCGACCCGATCGACCTCGCCGGCACCCGCCTCGCCAACCGCATCGCCATGGCCCCCATGACCCGCAGCCGGGCCGAGGCCGAGCTCCGCGTCCCCACGCAGCTGACCGCCGAGTACTACGCCCAGCGCGCCTCCGCCGGCCTGATCATCAGCGAGGGCGTCCAGCCGACCGCCGTCGGTCAGGGCTACCCCAACACCCCCGGCCTGCACAGCGCCGAGCAGATCGCCGCCTGGCGCCGCGTCACCGACGCCGTCCACGAGCGCGGCGGGAAGATCTTCGCCCAGCTGATGCACGCCGGCCGGATCAGCCACCCCGTCGTCCTCGGCCGGGGCCTGCACCCCGTCGCCCCCTCCGCCGTCACCCCGGCCGGCCGGCTCTTCACCGGCGCAGGACTCACCGACTTCGTCACCCCGCGCGAACTCACCGCCGACGAGGTGCGCGAGACCGTCGAGGGCTTCGCCACCGCCGCCCGCAACGCCGTCGAGGCCGGTTTCGACGGCGTCGAGATCCACGGCGCCAACGGCTACCTGGTCCACCAGTTCCTCGCCGACGGCACCAACAAGCGCACCGACGAGTGGGGCGGCACGATCGAGAACCGCATCCGCTTCGCCGTCGAGGTCGTCAAGGCCGTCGCCGACGCCGTCGGCCCCGAGCGCACCGCACTGCGGATCTCCCCGGCCAACCCGTACAACGACATGAGCGAGAGCGACACCGAGGAGCTGTACGCCGCCCTCGTCACCGCGATCGAGCCGCTCGGCATCGCCTACCTGCACGTCCTCGAGGCCGTGCCCGGCCTCCGGGACACGACCCTCGCCCTGCGCAAGCAGTTCTCCGGGACCTTCGTGCTCAACCCCGCCACCGAGGGCCCGACCGGCCCCGAGGCGCTGACCCTCGTCGAGGACGGCACCGCCGACGTCCTGGCCTACGGCGCCCTCTTCCTCGCCAACCCGGACCTCCCGGCCCGCCTCCGGGCCGGCGGCCCGTACAACACCCC
>NZ_JBHXFE010000085.1:0-7722 GCF_042722475.1 Streptomyces sp. NPDC127092 | reverse complement strand
GGCGCGGACTGTGCGGGTCCCGCCTGCGGCGCGGCGGGCGCGCTCGGGGTGGTCGGCGCGGCTACGGCCGGGGCGGCCGGGGTCTCCGACGCTCCGGGCTTGTAGTCGGCGAAGAAGTCCCACCAGGCACGATCGACCGAATTCGGGTCCTGGAGGTACTGCTGGTAGATCTCGTCGACGAGCCACTCATTGGCACCGAAGGCGGCTGCGGGGCTCACGCCCTGCCCGTCTTGGTCGGCCGGGGAGCTCGGGGTACTGGGGGACTGAGACGACACGGCGGCAACCGCCCTCTTCCGCTTCGCAAGGTGATGGACAGCGGAAATAAAGGCTACGCCTCCCCGGCCGGGAGGTGCAGGCCGGGCGCTCCAACGTCGCGCAAGTCACACTTGACGAGGTGTTTCGGTGCCGTGAATGGCGGGAAACAAGCGGGGTTCCGGTTCTGTGAGGGTACGGAGAACCGTGGCTGCGGCCCTGTTGGCCGCACCCCTGACCGGATCCCACGGGTACCCGTGACGAGCGCTCGTACGAGCAGTCGTACACGTACACGCAGAACGAGAGCTTCCGGTTCGAACCCTACGTCAATGTCGCGGCTGAGGGCTCCCCGGAAGGGTGAGCTGGATCCGGCAGCCACGTGCGGATTCGGCCACTCCGATGTGGCCACCGTGGAGATCCACCGCCCAGCGGGCGATGGCCAGGCCCAGACCGGTGCCGCCGTCGCTCCCGGGGCCCTGCTGGGCCGGGACCGTGCCGCGGTTGAACCGCTCGAAGACCTTGTGCCGCTCCGACTCCGGGATGCCGGGGCCCTCGTCCTCGACCTCGAGCACCAGCGAGTCGGGAAATGGCCCGCGCCGCGCTCGCACCGTCACGCGCCCGTGCGGCGGCGAGTGCTTCACGGCGTTGTCGATCAGGTTCGCCATCACCTGGTGCAGCCGCTCGGCGTCCGCGTGCGCGGTCAGCTCCGGCGGCGACACGTCCAGGTGCAGATGGACGTCCGTGCGGTTGTGCAGGCCCGACGTGGAGGACAGGCCGCGCTGGGAGGCCGCGAGATTGGCCTCGCGCAGCACGCCGGACAGATACGGCCAGACCTCGAAGCGGCGTGCCTTGAGCGTGACGACACCGTTGTCGAGCCGTGACAGGTCGAGCAGGGTCTCCACGAGCCGGCCCAGCCGCTCGGTCTGCTTCAGGGCCGTCCGCATGGTCTCCGGATCGGCGTCGGAGACGCCGTCCACCACGTTCTCCAGAACGGCGCGGAGCGCGGCGATGGGCGTGCGCAGCTCGTGCGAGACGTTGGCGACCAGCTCCTTGCGGTGCCGGTCGACCGCCTCCAGGTCGTCCGCCATGCGGTTGATCGTCGAGGCGAGGTCGCCCAGCTCGTCACGGCGGTCCGCGCCGCGCACGCGCCGGCTGAAGTCGCCGCGCGAGATCGACCCGGCCACGTGGTTCATCTCGTCCAGCGGCGCGGTCAGGGACTGCGCCACGAACTGGGTGATCAGCAGGGTCGCGATCATCGCGAAGATCGTGATGTAGCGGAACTCCGTGGAGGTGCGGATGGCCACCAGCGCGAGCCCCGAGGTGAGCAGGACCGCCCCGACGACCAGAGCGCCCAGCTTGGTCTTGATCGAGATGACGATCCGGCGCCTGCCGCGGCGCTCGGGGTGCGGCCCCCGGCGGCTCACGGCGCCGGGGTCTCCAGCGCGTACCCGACCCCGTGCACCGTACGGATCCGCTCGGCCCCGATCTTCCGGCGCAGGGCCTTGATGTGGCTGTCCACGGTCCGGGTGCCGGATGCGTCCGCCCAGTCCCACACCTCGGCGAGCAGCTGCTCACGGGAGAGCACCGCGCGCGGGGTGTTCGCCAGGCAGACCAGCAGGTCGAACTCGGTGGGCGTCAGGTGCACGTCCTCGGCCCTGACCCGGACCCGGCGCTGCGCGTGGTCGATCTCCAGCTCGCCGAGCCGCAGGATCCCGCTGCGCGGCGTGACCGCCGCGAGCGCCGCCCGCTCCACCCGGCGCAGCAGCACGTGCACCCGGGCGGCCAGCTCGCGCATCGAGAACGGCTTCGTCATGTAGTCGTCGGCGCCCACGCCGAGGCCGACCAGCATGTCCGTCTCGTCGTCCCGCGCGGTGAGCATCAGGACCGGGACGGGGCGCTGGGCCTGCACCCGGCGGCACACCTCCAGGCCGTCGAAGCCGGGCAGCATCACGTCGAGCACCATCAGGTCCGGCTGCCACGCCTCGGCGGCGTCCACGGCGGCCGGGCCGTCGGTCGCGGTCTGGACGAGGAATCCCTCGGCCCGCAGCCGCGCGGAGATGGCCTCCACGATGGTGGCGTCGTCCTCGACGACCAGCACGCGGCGTTGGGCTCCCGGAGTCGTCGCCGCACCCTGGTTCGTGGTGTGTGTCTGCTCCATTGCCCCGCCTCGCGTCGCCGATGTCGGTGCAGCAGCCTAGAGGCACCGGCGCGGTCAAGGCTACGCAGGTGATCAGGCGGGTCGGACGGCGAGGTGGACCACGTCCGGGACGCCCCGGGCAACGGGGACCTCTTCGGTCCGTACCCCGCTGAATCCGGCATTCCGCAACGAGTCTTCGAAATCGGCGGACGGCCGCGCCGACCACACGGCGAGGATTCCGCCCGGGGCGAGCCGCGCCGCGCAGGCGGCCAAACCCTCGGCGGAGTAAAGGGATTCGTTGTCCTCGGTGACCGTCCAGTCCGGCCCGTTGTCGATGTCGAGGCAGAGGGCGTCGTAGTGGTCGGAGGTGGTACGCAGGTACTCCACCAGGTCCGTGTGCAGGATCACGGTGCGCGGATCGGCGAGCGCCCGGCCCGAGAGCGCCGAGAGCGGCCCCTGCCGGTGCCAGTCGATGATCGCCTCCTCACGCTCGGCGACGGCGATCCGGCCCCAGCGCGGGTCGGCGGCGGCGTGCGCGAGCGAGAAGCCGACGCCGAGGCCGCCGATGAGGACGGCTGCGCCGGGCCGCCGGTGCTCGGGCAGCGCGTCCATCGCCGCGTCGACGAGCAGCCGCTCCGAACGCCCGTCGGAGGTGTCCATCAGGAAGGTGCCGTTGGCGATGATCTCGTAGTGGGTGCGGTCGTCCGCGTCCCTGCGGCGCAGGACGACTTCTCCGTACGGGCCCTGGCGGCGGTCGAGGGTGACGGGGACGGTCATGGTCGTTCACTCCGTGGCTCGATGCGTACGTGTCTGTCCCGGCCATCCTCGGAAACGCGGGAGGCCGGGACAAACGCTTATCGAGTCCTACGGGCGCGGGGCCTCGTGGGTCACGTAGTGCTCGATCCGGTTGAGCGTGCGACGGGCGTCCACGGGCGTGCCGTAGGTGCGGTCCCAGGTCACGGGCGCGACCGTGACGTGGCCCCGGTCGAGCAGCCAGGTCGAGTCGGCGTCCTCGCGGCCCTCGGCGCACTCGCCCTCACCGCTGCCGTCGAGCGGGCACAGGCCGAGCGCGATGTCGAAGGAGGTGCTGTCGCCGGATGCGTCCGCGCCCCGCTGCTCGAAGGCGTGGTAGACCACCGCGCCGTCGCCGACCCGCGTCCACACCGGGGCCTTGGCGCGCTGCCCGGCGCTGACGTCGGGGTAGTCGACCTTCAGCGCGAAGGCGGAGGTCAGCAGGCCGCGCACGCGGAGGCCGGCCACGAAGCGGGCGCCGAACTCGGCGTGGGCGCGGTAGGTCTCGCGCGGGAAGGACGTGTTGCTCGCGTCGCCCGAGGAGGAGAAGGCGACCGCGGGCACGCCCTGGTCGATCGCGGCGACGGCGGCGCCGACGGTGCCGGAGTCGTTGACGCTGGCCGAGACGTTCGGGCCGGAGTTGATGCCGGTGAGGACCAGGTCGGGCGCCTCGTCCCAGCCGACCTTCGCTCTCAGGCCGCCGCGCAGGGCGAGCTTGACGGTGTCGGCGGGCGTGGCGCTCGGGGTGTCCTTGCCGCAGGGGCCCGCGGAGAGACAGACGCCGAAGACCGCGCCGCCGGAGGGCGCGCCGGAGCAGTCGTCCGCGTACCCGGCGGGCAGTCCGGCGCCGGAGCGGCGCTGGACGGTGACGACCCCGCCGTTGGTGACGGCGGTGCCCTTGCCCGACTGGACCTGCCAGGGCGCCATCACGACGACGTCGGCGCCGGCGGCGCACATCGCGCGGCGCAGCTCGTAGAGGCCGAGGCCGTCGGAGTTGCTCGCCTTGGCGGCCTGCATCGAGTCGTCGTTGGAGATGAGGACGCGCAGGCCGGCCAGGGGCTTGGCGGTCGTGGCGGTGGAAGTGCCAGTTGCCGTGGCCGCGGCCGTGGCCGTGGCCGGCGTCGTGGTCGTGTGCGGGGGAGTGGTCGCGTAGGCGGTGGCGCCGACGCCGGTGAGTACCGCGGCCGCCGTGGTGAGGGCGAGATACGTGCGCATGACGCGTCCCTTCAGGTGCATGACAGGTGTGGTGGTGCCGGACCGGGCCGGGCCGGGTGCGGGTGCCGGGTGCCGGGATGCGGCGTGCGGGGTGGGGTGCCGGGGCCGGGGCGGGCCCCGGCACCCGCCCGCGGCTCAGAGCGTGAGGCCGTGGCCGTACGGGAAGACCGGGTCCTCCGTGTCGTTCGGGACGTCCGGGCGGGCCGCCTCCACCGCTGCCATCGAGCGCGGCAGTTCGAAGGGGAGGCGGCCCTCCGGCTTCGCCCGGCCGAAGACGACGTCGAGCAGCGCCGCGTCGCTCGCCCCGTAGTCGGCGAGGAGCGCCGCCGCGTGCTCGGCGATCTCCGGGAGCACCGCGGGGCGCTCCAGGTTGACGCAGACCACGGTGGGGGCCGTCTGGAGGAGCGTGAGGATGTGGGCGAGGTCCTCCGGCGCGAAGGCCAGGCTGCCCGAGTGGAAGAAGGACTCGAAGCGGTTCGGGCGCTCCTCGTACGGCGTGCGGAGGCGGAGGAGGGCGAGGTCGGCCTCGGACGGGCTCGCCACGACCTCGCCGTACGCCGCCGCGGTCTCCGGGTCCACGTTCTCCACGTACAGCCTCGGGCGGCCGGAGAGCGGCAGCGGGCCCGCGGTGAGCACGGTCAGCGAGCGGCGCTGGGCGGCGGCGCCCGCGGCGGTGAAGTCCGCGCGGCCGACCGTCTCCGCGGCCTCGTCGGGGTCCACGTACCGCCGCTCGTCGAAGAGGCCGAGGACGAACTTCTCGTGGAGGAGTCGGCGTACGGAGGCGTCGACGCGGGCCTCGGAGACGCGGCCGGAGCGGACCAGCTCCACGATCACCTCGGGGCACTGCTCGCCGCCGAACTGGTCCGCGCCCGCGTCGAGCGCCTTCGCCGCCCGCTCGCCGACGCTGAGGTGCTCGACGCCCCAGGCCCGGGCCTCGTGCGGCTCGCCGAAGATCACCGAGTCGTTCAGCAGGCCCCAGTCGGTGCAGACGATCCCGGTGAAGCCCAGCTCGTCGCGGAGCAGGCCCTGGAGGACGCCCTTGTTGAAGCCGAAGCCGACCTCCTCCCAGTCGGTGCCGACCGGCCGGCCGTAGTACGGCATGACCTGCGAGCAGCCGGCCGCGACGGCCGCCCGGAACGGCTCCAGGTGCAGCTCGCGCATCCCGCCCGGGTAGACCTGGTCCTTGCCGTGCGGGAAGTGCGGGTCCTCTCCGTCCTTCTGCGGGCCGCCGCCGGGGAAGTGCTTGACCATCGCGGCCACCGAGTCGGGGCCGAGGGCCGGGCCCTGGAGGCCGCGCACGTAGGCCTCGACCAGCTCGGAGGTGAGCTTCGCGTCGGATCCGAAGGTGCCGGACTGGCGCGCCCAGCGCGGTTCGGTGGCCAGGTCGATCTGCGGGTGGAGCGCGACGCGGAAGCCGACGGAGAGGTACTCGCGGCGCACGGTGTCGGCGAAGCGGAAGACCAGCTCGGGGTCGCGGACCGCGGCGAGCCCCGTCGGCTCGGGCCAGGCGGAGAAGGCGCCGGCGTGGAAGGAGGCGCCGATGTTGTCGGTGAAGGCGTGCCGCGGGTCGGTGGAGAGCGAGACCGGGATGCCGAGCCGGGTGGCGGCGGCCATCTCCTGGATCGCGTTGTGCCACGTCGCCGTCTCGCGGGCGCCGTAGGTGCCGAGGAGGTTGAAGTGGGTGAGCCCGCGCTCGGTGATGAGCTCGGGAGTGGTGAGGGGGAGCAGCGAGCCGTCGGTCTCGGTGACCGGGGTGCCGTCCGGGTTCATCGTCAGCATGGCGTGGAAGAGCTGTCCGGCCTTCTCCTCCAGGGTCATGCGGGAGAGGAGGTCGTCGACCCGCTCGGGGACGGGGCGGGCGGGGTCCTGGTACGGGTGCATCGGGGGCTGCCTCACGTGTGCGGAGGCCGGGGGTCGGCCGCGGCGCCCACAGGCTAAGCGCGAAAACCGAGTAGGTACTAGGTTTGTGAAATGTGACCTGGCTCACGCGCCGGAGAGTCCGGATCGGGGCGGGGCTAGGGTGGCCCCATGCCGGAGAAGAAGGTCCCCGCGGCCCGCAAAACCGCAGGCAGGGGCAGTTACGCCGTCGGTGACGCGCGCCGCCGGAAGATCCTCGACACCGCCGTCGAGCACTTCGGGCAGTGGGGTTTCCATGCCTCCTCGCTCGCCCGGATCGCCCATGACTGCGGGATCACCCAGGGCGGTCTGCTGCACCACTTCCGCAGCAAGGAGGACCTGCTCCTGTCCGTCCTCGCGCAGAGCGAGCAGCACGACGTCGAGCGGCTCTTCGGCGCCGAGCCCGAGTCCTACGCGGCGTACCTGGACACGCTCGTCGCGCTGATCGAGGACAACACCCGCCGGCCCGGCATCGTCCGGATGTTCAACGTGCTCGTCGGCGAGTCCGGCAACGTCGGCCACCCCGCGCACGCGTACTTCAAGGAGCGCTACGCGAGGGTCCTCCGGCACACCGTCGACCTCCTGGAGACCGCGGTGGAGCGCGGTGAGCTGCGCACCGGCATCGACTGCCTCGCCGTCGGCCAGGAGCAGCTCGCCGTCATGGACGGGCTCCAGATCCAGTGGGCGCTGGCCCCGGAGTCGATGGACATGCCGGGGAGGGTGCGGAACTTCCTGCGGCGCCAGTACGAGGAGATCAGGGCGCCGTCGGCGGGTGGCCCTCCGGGAGCGCCTTGAAGACCCGCTTCAGGGCCGGTGGGCGGTCCTCGCCGTCGCGGGTGACGACGAGCCGGTAGGCGTACGTGACGTAGTACTCGAAGCCGTCCGGGGCGGGCGCACCGGTGGGGCGGTCCGGGACCCTGGCGTACGCGGGGTCCTCCAGGGCCGCGCGCAGCTCGGCCACCTGGGTCTTCGTCATCCGGCCCGAAGTGGGCTCCCCGGTGCCCTTGCGGAGCTCGTACGAGCCGTCGTGGCGGACGACCAGCTTGTTGCGCACGCCGGCGAAGCCGCCGTTCACGACGACCTCGACCAGCACCTCCTGAGGTGCCGGACGGTCCGTCCTGGCCGTCGCCGTCGCGGTGGCCGACGGGCTCGGGGCGGGTGGCACGCTCAGGCCGCCCGAGTCGTCGGGAGGCGCCGCGGGGGACTGGGCGCAGCCCGCCAGGGCGACGACCGCGGCGAGCACCGCCGCCGCCCCGTACCGCTTCGCGTACTCCATGGACCGAGCATGCCCGCTGACCCGGCGTCCGCGCAGCCGGAACGGCTCAACCGGTGCGGACGACCCCGGTGAGCGGGCCGCGGTAGTACCAGTCGAGGGAGTCGTAGAGCGCCATTCCGTCGGTGGTCGCCGCCAGGACCCCGGTCTCCGCGCC